>CAYTFM010000001.1:0-6762 GCA_964436735.1 uncultured Victivallales bacterium
AGCGATACAGGGATCCGCCACTCACGCTGGAACACCCTCTCCTCGGCAAGGTCGTTGACGTGACAAACGGTCCACCCTCCGGCTGGAAGCTCATTCCGGCCGATCGTGAGGCGAGACTGAGGCTGAAAAGGGCCGGGTTTCCCCACAAAACCGCATTCGTCGTCGAATGGGAGGATCACGCGCTACTTGAGGAGGCGCTTGTCCCGGAAGAGTTGGCTGAGGAGGCGAGGGAGATCACAACAAATGCGGGAACGATTGAGGAATGATCAGAAGCACTCTATATCTCTGTGAGAAGCCGTCACAGGCCCGCGACATCGCCGCCGTCCTGGGAATCAGGGGAAGGCGGGACGGTTACATAGAGACGGACTCCGGCAATGTCACATGGGCGCTGGGGCATCTCCTGCGGCTCCCCGACCCCGACGAGGCGGATCCAAACCTTAAGATCTGGACCATGGCCACTATACCATTCCCTGTTCCGCCAAAAAAAATTCCACGGGACGACGTCAAGGGGCATCTGAAGATCATCAAGTCGCTCATTGAAACCGCCTCGGACATCGTCATAGCGACAGATCCGGATAGGGAAGGCGAACTCATCGCGAGAGAAATTCTTACGCATTTCGGTTACAAAGGTCCCCTGAGAAGGCTTTGGCTCTCGGCTCTCGACGTGAAGTCTATCCGCAACGCCCTATCGACAATAAGGAATGGCACCGAGACAGAGAACCTCGCAAAAGCCGCCGCCGCGAGACAGAACTCAGACTGGATCAACGGAATGAACCTTACGAGGGCGGCAACCATACGTTTCTCCACACGCGAGGAAGGCGTCCTCTCGATCGGCAGAGTCCAGACCCCGACCATCGCGCTCGTAGTGCGCAGAGACAGGCTCGTGGAGGGCTTCTCGAAGACCGTCTACTACGAGATCGAGGCCGACATGGCAAGCGGCTCCACCCATTTCAAACTCTTGCATTCGCCGGAGGAGGAAGAGAGGATTCTCGACAGCTCCGAGGCCGAAAGGATAGCCAGGGAAAGGATCGGGGCCACATCAGTCCTCACCGTCGAAACCACAAGAAAAAGAGCGAAGGCTCCAAGGCCATTCTCATTGACCACCCTCCAAAAGAAGGCCAACGCGCTTTTCGGGTGGGGAGCCAAGAAAACCCTTCAAGTCGCCCAGTCTCTTTACGAGACCCACCAGGCCGCCTCCTATGCGAGGACGGACTGCGAATACCTTCCGAATGAGCAGGAGGGCGACGTTCCCGCCATTCTCGCCATATCGAGAAAGGTCATTCCGGAAATAAGCTCCCTCGACCTACGTCTGGCAAAACCGTCAAAACACATCTTCGACACCTCCAAGCTCTCGGCGCACCATGCGATCATCCCGACAACCCAGCCACCCGACCTGTCGAGGATGAGCGACGACGAAAAGGGGCTTCTCAGATTGATCCACTCATGGTACGTCGCATGCCTCTTTCCAGACCACGTCTACGACACGACCAAGGTCACGGCGACACTTCTCGGAAAAGCTTTCTCGGCAAGCTCAAGCGTCACGGCCGATCCTGGCTGGAAGGTAGTCCTCGACTTGTTCAAAGTCTCGAAAACCGACGATGAAGAAGAGGAGGCGCCGGCGTTTCCTTATCTCGTGGACGGCACCTCCTCAAGAGCCGACGCCCTCAAGGCGATCGCCAAGGAGACAAAACCGCCCAAAAGATATACGGAAGCCTCTTTGATAGAGGACATGAAGTCAATCGCCAAATACGTCACAGACCCCGCCCACAAAGCGAAACTCAAGGAGACAAGCGGCATCGGCACCGTGGCCACCCAGGCGCAGATCATCGAAACCATTAAAGAGCGCGGCTACGTCGAAACCAAAGGCAAAGCTCTCGTCTCCACTCCTAAAAGCCGTAGGCTCGTGGCCATCCTCGAGGAAAAATGCCCCGAGCTCGCCGATCCATGCGCGACCGCCATCTGGGAGACCGAGATGGAGGCGATAGCCGAAGGATCGAAGGACATGAGCCAATTCGAAAGAGGCGTGGCGACCAATGTCGCCCGCCTTGTCGAAATAATAAAAAACAGCGCGCGCGCTCCTGCGACCTCCACTTCACATTCTACCCCTGGCAGTCAAACCACAGTTCCAGCCGCGTCGAGCGCCATCGGAGACTGCCCTCTCTGCGGCGCCCCTGTCATCGAGAGGAAACTCTCCTTCTCCTGCGCGAAGAACACAAAGGAGAACAGCCAGTGCCAGTTCTTCTTCTGGAAAAACGTCTTTGACAGGGATATCACAACGAACCAGGCGGGAAAACTGATTGCAAAAGGGAAAATCAAAATGGCCCGTACCTCCAGAGCAGGCAAGAGCTTCGAAGCGGAGTATGTGCTGGTAAAAAAAGAGAGGGAGGGCAGGACGTATTGGCAGGCAGAACCCATCCGAAAACAAACATCAACAAAAGCAGAATGACAGTTGACCTGTCTATCTCAACGGGACGCTGCTCACAGGCATTTTGGGTACTCCCCTGCCCTAATCAACTTTCCTTGAGGTTGGCATCAGCCTCGATGAGTGGCTTTACCCAGCGGGAAAAACGATCGGCGTCGGGGACATCCTTCCCGCGCACAAAGTTTTCGATGACGTAATCTCGGAAGAAATCGTCGGGGGCATTGGCTGAAAGCCGCTCTAATCTCTTGCGCCAGTCTTTTGCGGAGAGGAAGGACTTCAACTCCGCCTCCGCTTGGGGATTTGACTTAATTTGAACAGCTTCTACGTTGATTGCCGTTATATTCCGCTTCTCGTCGTCTTTGTGAAGTGCGAAACTCTTACCTGCATTCTCAATAAGAAACTTCTTAATGTAGGCGTTTCTGTTCCTCACAGCCGAGTAATTGTCTTTTGAGAGCATCTTCTTCCAATACCAAGCGACAGCCTCATATCCACCAGCCTGGCGGATGATTTTCTTTACATCGCCTTTTAGTCCGGCCATTCTGAGTTCCAACTCGAGCCGATTCTCCTCGGCCTCCCCCGTGTCTATGTTTGGAAGCTTGGGTTGAATGTGGGATTTCACCATTGGCTTGAAAGCCGGATTCTCGCGGACAGTGGCTTTCATGCTCGTCTTACCCGCCTTCCTCGTCCTGTTAGCCGTGGATATGTCAACGAGTATGTCTGAATGGGCGTTGATATCCTTGATCGCCGGTTTGAGAGCATATGCGATAAGATAGGATGGCTTGGAATAATCCTTGGGAGCGTTGAGGAGAGTCGCCATCTCGCCAACTTCGAATGTCCATCCCCCCTTGAACTGATACCGCTTGCATAGTTCATAAAAACGAAGCGAGTATTTCGAAGAGAACTTACACACGCACGACAAATAAACCTCAGTGTAGCGTTCCTTGACGTCGAGGATAAATTTCGACATGAAATCAGTGAGCGTCAGCGTGGCACTACCGCGTTCGACGTACTTGACATGCTCGAGAAAGGAGTACGCCTCATACGTCTTGCGCCGCTGTCCCTTTTCGTTTTCAATAACCTCTTCGAAGACGATGACTCCTTTTTCCTGGAGGTGAAGGAGTTTTTCCTTGGCAAACGTGTAATTGGTGCCGCCAAGTCCTGACCACTCGAGCATTTCCCCCGGAGTGATTTCTATGACCTTCTGCCCCCCCTTCTGCATCTTCTGAGTGATATGGGCAAGAAGTTTCTTCTCAGGGAGGTCAAGCTTGTGGATCGACTCGATGAAAGCGTTGGCAAAGCGGGCCTTGTCAGGCGGGAGGCCACTGATGTCTGAAAGCTGGGACACTATTGGATATTCGGAATCTTCCATAGTACCCAACTATAGCGCCCCTCATCGTTAGAGGCAATATCATTTGTTAACGATTTTATCGGAAATTATTGCTACAGAAGGTGATAATTACACTTCTATCGATAAGATCGACCCCATGCTCACGCCTCCCTCAGCATGATTATGGCTCTAACGATGCAAGGACTTCAAAGCTCATCGGATGTTAATTATACGCCTAACGATACGGGGTGTACGATTTGGTTTTGAAGATCCGCCGCAAACAATTATCCATCTAACGATGCGAGGTAAGAAGGGACTCACCAAAAACAATTATAGCACTAACGATAGCGAGGGAGACAGGTCATCCGTGGTGATGGTTTCCGAGCCAGCAGGAACAATGCCTATCGTGAGAAGACATCTTCCTGTCAGATGCCATTGTCTCATATCGTACGCACTCAGCATGTATAATTATAGTTCTAACGCTAAGAAGTAATCGAGCATGCCGCACAATGATTATACGGCTAACGATGCGATCTGAAGACGTGGGCTGTGTCACGAGGGAAGCTCGCAACCAATTGACATCGTTAGGCGGGGTATCGCACAGGAGCGAAAGGACAATTGTGCTTCTATCGATAGCGATTGTGAGCTCATCTTAAACACCTCTCTCGAAAGGTAGATCGCTACTCCACACGGATAGTGCAGACGATTATGAATCTAACGATAGCCTGGGAAGCGGAAATCTTCCCTGCCTGAAACAATTATGGATCTATCGATGCAGAGACAAAATACCCCTTCCCAACGGCTTCGCAGCAGGTTTTCTCCCGCCCGCTGTCTGCTGTAGACGATTATTCATCTATCGATGTCGATGCAGATAGACTGGAACGAAGATAGACAGGCAATATAATTATCATTCTATCGATAGTGGACTTAAACACCTATCCAGCGCACACTTGGAAAGTAAATGGCACATTCCCCGACGACGACAATTATAAAACTATCGACCGTGTCGTTCTGTTGGAAAGGACTGACTTGCGCAACAATTATAGTTCTATCGATAGGGGACTGTCCTTCCTCAACAAAAGGACGGCAGAGCTGTACGGCTGATCATTACATCGCCTCCGTTAGATAATTATACAGCTAACGACTGCTCAATAGAGAGGATCGGTGAGCCAGAGCAAGTATAATTATTGCTCTAACGATACAGAGGAGCGAAGGCGAGTGGCATGCCCGCGGAGGTCAAATGCCGAATCCAAGAGCTACGATCATAATTATCCTTCTAACGAAACAGAGAGGTTCGCTGTATGAAGAATTATCATATGCCATAGCGGGTTCACTCTCTTACCTATTGTCCGCCACATGGTTTGGCGGTATACAAAAAGGGATGATTGCGGATCTAACGAAGGCGGAGAAACATGATTACCGATCTACCGATAGCAATTATCTCTCTATCGGAAACAATTACGGGCTTAACGATAACAATTGCCGAGCTATCGATAGATTTTATAAGTCATTCCCAATAAACATACTGCATAAGCTCTAAATATTAAGTATTAAATGTGAAGAGAAAGACGGATGAGTCCCATCATGTCTTCTCACCTCCCATACCGCACTCGCCTCGTGATCATTACCTTTGAATTTCACCGGCTGCTTGCAGGTAATCCTCGATGAGTTTTGAAATCAATTCATTCATTGGCCGCTCCTCGTCAAACGCCCTTCTCTTAAGACGGGTGTAAAGATCCGGATCCATCATGAACATGAACCCCTTCTTCTTCCTGATATAACGAACCTCCTTGCCAACAGAAGAAGGTCTTTTCACAATCAAAGGGGGCGTGGGTTTTGAATTCACTGGTTGTTGCTTTACATCAGAAGTTTGAGCCGTTTTGTCAATGGTCGCCTCCGTGAACAACGCTTTTGCGGCACCTTTCATCGTCCCCTCCCCTTATTGAACTTTCATTATTTCATCTGCAAGTTTCCGATAGTCTTCCGCGCCAGCGGACGAGGGCGCATAGTCGAAGATATTCTGCCCTGCATCGGAAGCCTTCGTCAAGTCCACATTCTTCCTTATGAATGTCCGGAAAATCTTGTGATTTTTTCCGTGCCGCTCGCGAAGCAACTTGTGTGTTTTCTGGTCCATGACGCCGCGGGGCTCGTGTTTGGTGAGAAAGAAACCGCCTACCGTCAAATCGGCGTTGGATATGTTCTTCGCATTTGTCGAGATTTCTATCATGGTGTCAACGGCGTCCAAAGCCCAGCGCTCCGGCGAGACAGGAATGAAAAGTCTCTCAACCGCCGCCATCGCGTTTACCGTCATCATGCCAAGAGAGGGAGGGCAGTCGACAAGGATATAGTCGAAGCCGGTCGCCTTTCCAAGAAGGCGTTTCAGCACCACCTCCCTGCCCATGGGTTTCGCCGACAGCTCGAATTCCATCTTCGCGAGCTTCGCCGTGGCGGGGAGTATCCAGAGATTGGGCCCCAGCTCATGCACCACGTCGTTAGGAGAGACCGCGTCGACGGCTGCGTCGTACACTCCCCTCTCCGGCGGCTCATCCTGAAAGAATATGGTCGTCAGATTCCCCTGGGAGTCCCAGTCGACCAGCAGCACCCTTTTCTTCTTGGCGGCGATCGAGGTGGCGACATTGACCACGCTGGTCGTCTTGCCGACCCCCCCTTTGTTGCTCGCGAACGCGCAGACCCTCCAACTCATCGGCCCCTCCTTTTGGCATATGCGCATGTGCGGATACCGGCAATCCCGCATAGGCGCGTTTGATCCTCTACTATAGAGGAATCAAGGAGAAAGTCAAGCGATTTTCGAAAATGTGGCAATCAGGACATCCGCATATGCGCATTTTTGAAAACTCCAAGCGATCCTTTCTCGTCATTGGGGCGGCGCGCGTGCCCCCTCCCCGCGGGTGTCTATGGTCGATGCGTTGAGCCGGAGAGCGTCCCCTCCCCTCCCCTGTATTCCGAGGCTGCGGGACGCGGGCCGTGGGCTCTTTTGTGTTTCAGCCTCAGG
>CAYTFM010000001.1:6772-10620 GCA_964436735.1 uncultured Victivallales bacterium
GGCTGCGGGACGCGTGTCAGACGGACACGGAAATTGCGTCGGCGACGCGGCCGCTGGCTTCAACACTTCGCGCGCCCCTGGTCTGCGGCCATCGTCATAGGTCTTGCCGATGGGGAGGTCGACGCATGACGGCGCATGCGCGAAGTCAGCACACTCCCGTCCGTCGTTTCTGTGCCTGAAGGTTTTGAGCGCTGCATGGGATATGAGAATGTGCGAATGTGTGGATGTGTGGATGTGTGGATGTGTGGTCCGCTGTGCTGTCGCAAAGGATATACGCTAATGCGCATATGCGAAAGGGCGCATGCGCCGACGCCGATTTCTGCGCAGAGATGTGAATAGTCGCAAAGCCGCCCATGTGGCAATGAAGCCATGCGCACGTTGGCGTATGTGCGTCGAGGCAGTGTGGCTTGCGTCCATAAAAGCGCACATGCGAACATGCTAACATGCGAGAGTGAGAACAGCAAGCAGTGCGCATATGCGAAAAGACGCTTGCGAGGGCATAAGGCCGGAGGGACGCGCGGATCGACGATGCGCCGTCTGAGTCTGATTCTTCCCGTTTGGCGGCGGAGGTGTGCGAATATGCGCATATGAGTGAGCCGAATCCGGGGTGTGCCTCTCGGCCGCAGACGCGCATGTTGTTGCCGTGGGCGGGCTCCCCTCGAGCCATCCGGGAGGGGGAGGGGGGGCGCCGGAGGCGAATAATGCGTGTGCGCGCATGCGAATGTTTGAAAACCGCGGACCGCGCAGCGGGCGGGGTTGTTGCGCTTGTGAATATGCGAATATGTCAGTATGCGGCAATGGGCATCGCCGCCTCGCCGCGTGTCTGCCGGTGCGGTACGATACGGCGGCCGATGGGGGCGTGAACGGGGCATAATAGCATTCGAATAGCAGCACATGCGGAAATTAAAACATGAAGATATGCGAAAATGCGACCATACGCAAATAAGAAAACGCACACATGCGCAAGTGAGAAAACACTAATATGCGAAAAGGCGGAAATGAACATGAACCTGTGGGTGCGGATGGCGAGGTCTGCGCATAGCCGGAAGCGCCGCAATGCCGCGCAAAAAGGGAAGGGGCGCGCGCGCTGAGCGAGATGCGGCTTCCGCTGTGCGCATATGCGCAAGTGCGGACTTTGAGGTCTTCCGGGCTAAGTGCGCTGCTCCGCGAATGCAAAACCTTAAAGATTCGCTTTCAAGCGAGGGAGGGGGCGGATAAAGCGAGTGAGCGCGAAACATTTTGTCGTCAAACAATAAATCCACGTTTGCCGCCTTCTACTCTAAAGGCAGCATCCAGACGGCACCACGAAAACAGCAGTCACCCGCCTGCCACGCGGTGAAGGCGTGCCTGCCTGAAATAAAACCAACCAAAGAGGAGCGGGCCATGTCCAACACCGAGAGCGCGTCAGCGAGAAGCTTTGGCTCCACGAAAACAGAGGTTGAGATCATGGAGCTGCGCGCGGAGCCGCTCACCCCCGAGGAGATCGAGTGGAGAATCCAGAGCTGCGGGATCACGAGCGGGAGCGTCTGGGCATTGGCGGTCCCGTACGTGAGCAAGCCGGACGACCATGAACCGGCTCGACGAGGTGTTCGGCATTGCCAATTGGAGGAATGCGTACGAGGCCGACCCTCAGGGCGGTAAGCTCTGCAGGCTGTCGGTCCGCATTGGCGGGGAGTGGATCACTAAGGTGGACGGTGAGGGGACGTCGGCCACCAACCGCCACCGGCGACACACCAAGTGATTCCGCCGCCCGTCCGCCCCAACAACCGCCGCCAGAACCACCGCGGATGAGGCCCGCCCAGGCGTCGAACCGTGAGGTGTGAGCACTGATGAGCGAGGTGCGGCGGATCAACTTCCGGCTCTACGACGAACTGCGGGACATGGGCTTTCGAGCCTCTACAGCCTGACTCCCCGACAGATCGCCGACATCAAGGCAAGGATGCCGAACGCCGCGTGAGAACCGGGGCGGGGAGGGGGGGGCTGGACGGCTTCCCATGTCGCCAACCAAAAGATGCATGGCTTTGTCGAAAGGGAATAGGGAATAAAGAGGGTTTCGCCATGAGGCTATCCCGTTGCATGAATAATGCCGTCCTATGGCTTTTATGTAGGGAAGTAAAAGGAAGCTGTGAGATAGAGGAGGCTGTATCCCGTAAGGGATTAGTTTATCGCCCCCCTTCAACATAACCCACGATCCCTTGCGGCCGCTCTCTCCAAAATGGGGTTGTAAGCCCAAACCCCCGAAATTTTCGTGCAAGCGTGTTTTCTTCGCATTTCGACACGAAAGCGGAGCTCTAACCGGCTAAATGAGCATCACGCGGTCTATGAGCACTACGTTTTCAGCACATAGTATTTGTTACGGGTTAGATGACAAAACCGTGAGGAGAATTGACTTTGATTTAGCCTGTCCCTTAAACGGTCGTTTTGGTGACAACAGAATTTCCGGGGGTTAGGGCTTACAACCCCTGTTACGACAACGAGAGCCAATTGCGCTGGACTGACACGCAAGAGAGCATCGTCTTCCGCATGATCTATGATGGTAAACGGGGTGTTCCGCTCACGTCCGACAACGTCGGCGCATTCGACATCTTACTTCACTCTATATCCCAGCAGGCCGCTCCGGGTCTCTACGCCGTCAAGTGCGACGAGAACGACAAGTTCGTCCCCCCCGGAAGTCATTTCCGCTGCAACACTCAAACGTAGGTTCCGCTATCCTGGGGTGACGAGTTCGGAATACTATCTGGTGTACCACGTCGAATCCCCTCCTCAGTTCGCCCTCACCCGGTGGAACATGCGCCAACTTCTTGCTCGTGAGTGCGTGATTAAGCGTGAATGGACGATGTTTGAAGAGCCTATCCGCTTGTGGGGGGTGGAGAAGGCGAGGGGGTGGCAGACACGATTGCAGGTCAGTCATGTTCTCCCCTCTGGATGCTGTCGGCTGACTCTGCGTCCGCGATGAGCTAAAAGAATGGAGTTGGCCCATTTTTCAGGGCGGTCGTGTCGATACTGGTTCTCAGCGAGTTGTTGTCAGCCGATGCGATGGAAATGCGCTCGCTTCTGTCTCCTTCCAGGCTGAGAGCCCAAAGGGACATGCCGCGGGAATGACTGTTTCTTATGTCCATCTCCACACGGCCCATCTCCGTGAGAACGGGAAGATTACCGAGATTGTAAAGCGTCACTAGGTCGCTGGAGAGCTCCATCGCGGAATTCATTGCGTTGGTGGTGAGTTCGATGAAGCCGACTACCGTTCCATAGGGGGAGGTTGTTCCAGCAGGACGTGTGGAGCAGATACAGGTGGGGTGCGGAAGGCTTGTCAAGCACAGCGACCCGGGCGTGGTCGAGTGAGACGTTCGTGTGCGAGCTCTGGAAGGTCAGCACCGCCCGGCCACTGTTCGATGCGGGGTTAATGATGGAGAAGATGATTCCTCCATAGGCGGATTGTGAGGTGTCGAACCCTCGCAGGTCGTTCTCTGGTCCCTGATCCGACCAGTCACCTTTGCCGTCGCCAGCCACATCATCGGCGAACCCTATGTTCGCCACGACTTGAAGGGGAAGCGGATAGTCTTTGCTGAACTCTTGCGTATCGTCTCCATGACTGATGATGCCGTACACCACCACAACTGCGGAGCAAACTGCGCGGAACGCGGAATGATCAGTTCTCATAGATGGCCCCTTGGTTTTCGTGATGACAGTATAGCAATATCCCGCTCGTCGCGGTATGTTCGAATCGCTCATTAGTTTTGCCATTTGGAGCATTCTTAAATGCCATACTCGCATTTCACGCTTGCGCCGGAGGGGAAGCCTCCTGTTACCGTGACTATCCTTTATGTCGAGTTTGGAGCGGGCGTACC
>CAYTFM010000001.1:10630-22580 GCA_964436735.1 uncultured Victivallales bacterium
TCATCCCTTCTGGCAGATAGAGCTTTTGCTCAAAGGCAGGATGAAAGTATGCGTTGACGAGTCTCATATAGTCCTCGCCTCAGGACAGGCCGTCATCATACCGCCCGGCGAACAGCATTGTTTCGAATTTCTCGAGAGAGAGAAGCGCACATGGTCCATCAAATTCCTCGTGGATGGCCTCGAGTTGAAGGTGCCAACCCCTCCTTTTGTCGTCGGCATCTCTGGCGAGCTAACCTGCATCCAATCGACACTCGACTCGATCAGCCTTCCTGCCGCCGGACTTCCGCCTGCCTCCAGACGGATGCTTGAGGCATGGCTGGCCACGGTTATGGAAGTGCGGTATCCACCGCCACAAGGTGAAACAAGGTTGCCTGATTGGGTGCTGAAGGCGAGGCAATGTGTCCATAAACGAGGCGGGAGAAAGATTGAGGTGCGTCATTTGGCCAAGATGATCGGATATTCACCTGCGCATCTGCGGCGACTGTGCAAAGATGAACTGGGCATGTCACCGAAAAACTTTCTCGACCAGGAACGATGCGTACTCGCCAAACGCATGCTCACATATTCCGACGCCGCCGTGGGGGAGATTGCCGAACAGATGGGGTTCCCCGATATCTTCACCTTCTCGCGGTTCTTCAAAAGGGTCACAGGTTCCCCCCCGACGAGATTCCGTTCCAAGGAGGAGGAGAATGCATGCGCAATCGGGTAGCTTGTCCTTCCCCAAGGACATTCACACAAACGTGTGCCGGGAATGCACGTCTTCCGCCCCAGGGGCAGGCCGTGCAGCCTTTATCGCACTGGAGACGGGCAATGGGCGGAGTATTTCATCGTCTTCCAATTATTCCTTTTGTCACAGGATCGAATTGCGGCATGTGGTGGGCGTGAGTCTCACCATATCTCTTGAAGAAGCGGGAGAAGGTGAACACGTCGGGGAAGCCCATGCGGTCGGCTATCTCGATTATTTTGGCGTCTGAGTACGCCAGTATCCATTTCGCGCATTTATACCGCTCGTCCCCAACAAGTATCTTCAGCGTCACACGAACACGTTGTGCGCAATCCGAAGAGACGCGGTTTTGAATAGCCAACTAACACCCACGGAGGAGAACGTGATCGACTATGGCCTCCTTCCCTTGGGCAAGGGGCTGAAGAAATGCCTCAACGCCATCATGAAGAATGAGCTGATTCGACAAGCGGTTGATCAGTTTTGACATACCATGTAGGAGACATGCCCGCTAAAATGACAACAGATTGCGCGAATCGGCAGGAGAGCAGCCAATGCGGGGCCCCAATGTCATCCTCAGCACCACCGACCAGCAGCGGTTCGACACCCTTGGCGTGAACGGGAACACTCAGATCAGGACACCTCATCTTGACGCCTTGGCGCGCGGCGGTGTGAACTTCACGAACGCGTTTGTGCAGAATACGGTGTGCGTGCCTTCCCGCGCATGCCTTCAAACGGGACGCTACACGCATCAGCATGGCGTCACCTACATGGAAGAGGTTATTGACGAAACGCCGGGTCTTCCTTCCAGTGAGAAGACGTTCATGGAAATCTTGCAGGGGGCCGGCTACCGCACCGCAGCGGTGGGAAAGATACACATGTACCCGGAGAAAGGCTTTCATCAGAGTGTGCTCACTGGCGGGAAAGGGGCGCGTTGGACGCGGTCGAAGGGACAGACGATAGGCCTGGCGCCGCTTGGTCCGGCGTATGCGGCGTGGCTTGAGGAGAAACGGCCAGGGGGCTACGAGGAGATTTACGCCGCCCGCCGCTCGCAGAAGGAGTACTCGGAGACTGGTGTTTTTGAGAATCCACTGTCCGCCGATGAATATGTGGAGACATGGATCGGCGAGCGGGCGGCGCAGGTTGTCGAAGAACGGTCCGGGCATGACGAGCCGTTCTTCCTGTGGTGCGGTTTTTGCGGTCCCCACGATCCATGGGATCCCCCGGAGCCCTACCGAAGCATGTACGCCCCTGAGGACATGCCGCTTCCAGAGGAGTTCCCAGGTTGGCCATCATGGCGCAGTCGCTGGAGTGAATGTCAAATACGGAAGATGCGCTCCTACTACTGGGGTATGGTGTCGTGTATCGACGACCAGATCGGGCGGCTTGTGCGGCTGCTCCGCGAGAAGGGGGCGTATGACGAGACGCTTATCGTGGTCACCAGCGATCATGGCGAGTTCATGGGGGAGCGGGCGCGCACGGGAAAGGCGCTGTTCTTCGACAGCATCCTCCATGTTCCATTCATCGTGAAACCTCCACGGTCATCACATTATAAGGCTTGTGAGATCGATCATATCACGGAGAACTTCAATCTCGCACCCACCATCCTCGACTACGCGGGAATCACGGTGCCGCCAACAATGGCGGCGCATTCCATCCGTCCTCTCATCGAAAGAGGAATGGACGGGAGGGAGGCGGCGTTCTCCGAATTCGTAAGCGGCGACAAGAAGGCGCACGGGAAATGCGTCCGCACCGCGAGCCATAAATACGTTCACTGGCTGCCTGACGGCAAGGAGGAGTTGTATGATCTCAAGCGGGATCCGCGGGAAAAGGAGAATCTCGCCATGTCCCTTGCACATACAAGCGTGAAGGCTGAAATGAAAGGGCGCATGCTCAAATGGCTTATGCGCACGGAGTGGCGGCATAATTATCCGTAAGGGTAGCCGAACTGTGGACGGTAGTGGAAGCAACGAGATTGACAGAGAGGATAACCATATGCGTCCCAACATAATCTTCATCATCGACGACCAGCATCGCTGGGATTTCATGGGCTACGAGCGCTCAAATGGAGTGACACTCACGCCAAACCTCGACGCTCTCGCCCGCGGTGGCGCTGTTTTCAGGTCCGCTTACTGCACCTCGCCGCTGTGCTCGCCTTCGCGGGCGGCTATCGCGCTTGGTCGTTACGGCATGAATTCAGGCAGTTACACAAATTTACACGAACCGCCGCCAGGCTCCCCGACGTTTGTCTCTCAGCTGCGAAAGGCGGGGTACCGCACGTGCGCCGTCGGGAAAACGCACATGGAGATCCACGCCTACGATTCCGACCTGTGTTCAGAAAGCCATCGGACGTATATGGACTCGCTCGGTTGGGATCAGGTGATCGAATACGCTGGTAACGACATGTTCCGCACCGGCATCCGGGATGCTTTTGAACGGCAACTGCGGGAGAAGGGGGTTCTCGCAGAGATTCTGCGATTCTATCGGCAATGGCTCTATTTCATGGACGGCGGCGCAAAGGGAGATGATCCGTTCACGGTGCATGAGTGGCCACTGGTCGAGAGTCTGCACGGAACCACTTTTGCCGCCGACTGCGCGCTGGAATGGCTCGATGGTCTTGAAAAAGCGGCTCCATCTTTCCTGCATATCGGTTTCTCCGCTCCGCACTCGCCGATCGATCCGCCGCCACGCTACATGGCGTTGTATGGAGAAGTGCCCGAAACCCCGCCGTGGGGATGCGGTGACGACGCAAGTCGGCAGGAGCGGATGTCACTCGCCCGGAAAGGCTACCGGGCGCTCATCTCTCAGATTGACGCCGAGGTCGGACGGGTTGTCAAGCACGGCCGCGAGCGCGGTGAACTTGATCGAACCATCTTCGTTTTCACCTCCGACCACGGTGAGATGGCGGGTGATCACGGGCTCACCGGCAAGACCTGCTTTTTCGATGCGAGTGTTCGCGTGCCGCTCATTTTTTCCGGTCTTGGGATCAAGAAGGGCGTTGACACGACGGCACTTGTCGAATTGGTTGACATAGGCTCGACCCTCTGTGACCTTGCAGGTGTGAAACCGCACCATCTTGACCAAGGACGAAGTCTTGTGCCGTTGTTGACCGGTTTGGTCAGCCGGCATCGGGAGAATGTTTATTGTGAGATGGGGTGTGACAGGATGTTGTTTGACGGCAGATACAAATTGATGCGAGGCGACCCTCTGGCAGACCAAAGGAGGCTCGGACGGCTCCACTTGGACAAACCTGCGAACATACCGGCGAGTCCGGCGAGGTTGTATGATCTGCTGGAGGATCCGCATGAGACGCATGATGTCTTCGAAGAACTGTCACACAGAGAGATTCGGATGAACATGCTGGAGAAACTCTTGGATCGAATCAACGAGAACATCCAACCGCTTGCCAACAAGAGCAGAGGTATGTACAGACCTGTCGAATGCTGAGCCGGATCGGCATGTAGAAGTAGGCAATTTCAAAGAAAGGATGCATTTCTATGGCGCGCTTCATCAACATTGCGGCAATTCATTTTCAGGTGTCCGAAAAATTGAAAGAGAGGATCCGCAAATCGGTGTTCGACCAGTTCGCGGAAGCCACCGCCATGCTGGAAGGCGCGGGGGTTGATCTTGTGGTCACCTGTGAAGGTATGGGAATGGTCGGACAGACGATGGAGCAGGCGGAGAAGATCTCCAAACCGGGACCGCTCCTGTGCGTGTACCAGGAATTCGCCGCGAAAAACCGTTGCACCGTGGCTGGCTCTATCAAGCTGGCGGACGGCGGCAAGGTCTACAACGCCATCGCGTTCATCGGGCCCGATGGCACGGTGCTGGGGAACTACCGCAAAACCTATCCGACAGCAGGTGAATTGTATGATGGCATCAAGCCGGGCAGTGGCGCCACGGTGGTTGACACTCCGGCTGGGCGGCTCGGTGGTGTGATCTGCTACGATCTGAATTTCAACGATCTGCGCGACGCATACCGCCCCCTGCGTCCCGATGTCTTGTGCTTTTCCAGCATGTTCCATGGAGGACATATGCAGGCGGACTGGGCGTTTCAATGCCGTTGCTTCTTCGCCGCGGCCTGCAAGGACAACAGTAGTGACATCACGAATCCGCTGGGGCGCAACCTCGCATCCACCAACTTCTACGGCCGCATCGTCCGTGCCCGCGTCAACCTGGATCGTCTTGTCCTTAAAGCGGCCCATTACGCCGAGTTTGCCGACGTGTACCGGAAATACGGCGACGAGGTCAGCATCGAGAGGGACATGCGCCTTGGCGCGGCGGTGTTGTACAGCCAGTCAGACCGTCGAAGCGCCGCGGAGATCGCAAAAGAGTTCGGCCTGGAGGACATCGATGCGCATTTTGCGACCTATATGGCCAAAAGGGCCTTAGACGCAATCCAGTTGTGAGGGAAGCAGTCCAACAAGTGAATCCCCGATACCGCTTCCAATATGCACGAAACTTCATGCCCTGGAGGTTGCTCTATCTCGCCATTCCTTCTTGTCGTGGAGATTGGTGAACTCGTCGAGCATCGCCATGAAGTTCTCGTACTTGGTGTCGAAGGCGAACGAGTGGCTGGGACCGAGGATGAAGCCTGTCGCCTTCTTCGATTCCTGGAAGGAGCGCCGCACCTCGCGGAACCTTCGGATTGGTTCTGACCACCTTGTCGACAGGACAATAGAATGAGGCGAGTGGCGTGTTCCATGTGTAGGCGTTCATCACCGCTTGTGTGAGATCTCGCCCCATGTAGATGGCGATCAGGTCGTCCCATCCAATCTGCGCGGCGGCTCCCGCAGAGATGTATGCGTTATAGGGCAGAAAGTCGTTGTTGTCGGTGGCGTAGAGATGGATCGCCGATCCGATCTGCTTGAGGTTGTTCGCGCAGGAGATCCCCTGCGCCGTCTCCCTGACCCCCTTGAGGGCCGGCAGCAGCATGGCGGCGAGGATTGCGATGATCGCAATCACCACAAGCAGTTCGATCAGGGTGAAGACTGACCGCGCATGTCTCCACCAAACCTTTGACTGGCTGGCGGCAAGCAGTTCGCTCAAAGCGGAACGCCATGCGGGAAGCTGTACGGGAGATGGGGATTGCATACTACCACGACCTTTCTATTCTTGTTGTAGGCGGCATTCGTCGACCCATACCGCCCCTTTGCCTTTCACGAGGATGATGACTCTGGCGAGGCGTTCCGGGAGGAAAAGCGTCTTGTCCTCCTCGCCGGGGATCATCACCTTAAGGGAATGTCGCCGCCACTCGGAGGTGGCCTTGACGTACGTTTCCTTGTACCAGTGCGGCATCGTCTGCCACTGCCCCTCAATGTGCTTCTGCACCCAGCCGTCGATGAGCAGCCTCACGGACGGTTCACCATCGACCGCCTTCAACCAGACGGTGAATACGTACTGTCTGCCGGTGACCGCCGGGACAAGAATGCTCTCCACGCCGTATTGCCGAGCGCTGTATCCTGCCAGCGTTGAGCCGTCGACCCTTAGGCTTTTCGTCCCCTTGATGAATGCGGCGGTGGTGTCGCATGCGATTTGCGGCGTTGCCGCCCCAGGAATCTTCGCATGGTCGACCCTGATCCGCCACATGCACGGGAGCGTGTTGTCCGTCCCCTCCTCGAAATCGGCGTTGGGCAGGAGGTTGCCTGCAAGGTCGTCGTCCGAAAGCTGATAGAGCTCCAAGTCGTCCTCGAAGATTTTCGAGGCGCTGCCGCCTTGCGGGAAGAACAGCAGATTGGCCGTGTCGTTTTCCCCCGAATTAAAATAATGGACGATCCTGTTCCAGAAGGAATGGCTATCGCTCGTGGCGTAATTGAGCAGCGGGATGTTGGGTGGTGCGGGGTGGGCGGCATAGAACATCAGTGAAGGGGCGGCTGCGTCATGAGCGGCTTCCGTCTGGCACCATATCGTCGCACGGTAATAATGGAGGGGGGTGACAGCCAGCGCGACGGCACGGCGGAGAATCTTATTGGGCGGTTCGGGCTTGTAGTCCAGGACTGCGCATTTCGAAGGAGATCTCGCTCCCTTCTCGGAGATTATCCATGGCGCGACCATCACCCAGCCAGTCGCTCCCTGTTCGAAGTCGGAGTTGTCAATGGCAAAATTGCCGGCGGCGGTCTCGAGCAGCGAAAGGCAGGCAAGAAGAAGCGGCACACAAGTTGCGTTGAAAATACGCATTTTCTTCCCCTTGTTTTCTACTTGATGATCATCCTGCCGAATTTCTCCCTATTCCTGCAGTTGTCGCCATCGCCAGCCCAGATCATCTGCAAGGCTCTTCCCTCCTGCCCCTGATCTCCGTCGTCTATCGCCGCGTCGAAGCCGATGGCGTGTCCGGTGGTCGGCGTGCATCCATCGAGTGCCTTCCACGGAATGGCCATTTCCACGTCATATCCCCCATTCCGGGACGATGACACGCATTTCAACATCGTCACGTCGAGCCCTTTTCCGCCAACCGAGTTCCGGATAAGTATGGGTTCGGAATATTGCGAGGTCGGCATGCCGAAAAGGATCTGATAGGTGTGACCGGTGTAGGTCTCGTGCGCGATGTCGGCGTCCGGGTCAGTGTCGATGAAAATCTCCACACCGTCGGCGTCCCACGCCCATTCCTTGGCGCGGCGCTCGCCGCGTGAGTCGTCGGACACTTTCGCAGCCACGTAGAGGTTCTCGGCGTCGTGTTTCAGATAAAACGTCGCGGAGCAGTCATCCGGCCCTTTCCAGCGCGCCGAATCGCCATCCTTGATAAAACCGGCATTATCGATGTTGATCATGGAAGCGTCACTCCATTCGTCCTGGTTGACGAGGCCGTCAAGGCGGACAGGGGTCTTCGACGCTGGACACTCAGCGAGTTTCCTTGAAGCCATCTCGCACCGCTTCTCGATCACCCGATCGCCGACCATCGCCTGGGCGATGATCTGGGCTCGGCTCCACTGATTGGTTGACGTGATGGGAAAGGGGAACGCTGCGGCTTTGGCGGCCGGAACCACGGAGGTATGATTCATTTGTGTGATATCGAATTCTCTGCCGGGAACCGCGACACCGAGAAGCGCCTCGACCAGGTCTGATGTCGTGTTCTCCGCCTCAAGGATTATGACGGGCTTGCCGTCGCGATAGCTTGCGTGCGCCGATAATTGGAGAGGGACTTTCCCGCTTGCCTTCGCCTGTCCGATGAGCGCGTGAAAGTCGTCTGCCGACAGAGCTTTGCCGGGGGTGATGTAGACGGGGCTGTTACTTAGCTCCAGGACGAGGTCGGTGGCGTTTGGCCGTGTTTCCAAGGAGTTGCCCATCATATCGAAAACGGCCAAACGACCATTTGTGGCAGGTATTTTCAGGTCACTGGTCTTTCCGGGATCGTCGAAGCACCAGGCCGCGGCGATCGGTGAGCCGTCTTTCTCGAATAGATAGAGTCTGTTTCTCCCGACAAGAGGTATCTGTTTCACGAACCGCGCGCCATTGAAGAGTTTGGCGAGGGTGTTGCTGATGACGAAGAGGCGACTGGGAATCGGAGAGCACGCCATCTGGCCGGAGTTGTGCCAATAGTTCGGGGCCAGGGTCACTTTCAGCAGGTAGTCGTCGGGTATGCAGAATGATTTGGACACGCCGGTTGCGAGGTCGATCAGGCAGCGACGGGGAAGTTCGTGACCTTTTATCAAATGCTGAAAGTAGTTGTCGTCGACCGTCTGAGGGGCGAGGTAGAAGAGTTCCGTGTTCCACAGTTCCTTGTCGGCACCGAACTCCCGCATGAGCGCTTTGACCTGGGTGGTCATCTCCTCCGCTGAGAAGGGGGCTGACGAGTCGAGGCGGGCACTGTAGGGGTGGAAGGAGACCAGGTCGCAGCAGTCCAGCGCGCCGATCTTGAAGCAGTCCCTCATGAAGGCGAGGATGTTGCCGTTGAGATCGCCTGTGGCGCACAATCCCACGAGTCTGGCGTCATTGTCCGCTTTTTTCATCGCCATGTAGGTCGCCCGCATATAAGTCACGTACTGCTCGGCGGTCAGAAACATGTTTGGCTCGTTGAGCATCTCCCAGTGGCTGATACGTCCCTTGTAACGCTCGACGCAGGCGGTCACGTACGCGCTCCAGAGTTCCACGGAGGGGAGGCAGGTCATATAGCCCTTCCGCGCCTCGGACGGGGAGGCGACGGGGGAAAGAGGGCATGTCTTCAGCACCCAATCAGGCAAGGAGTCGGGATTCCAGGGGATCTTCTCGTTGTGCTGCCAGCTTGAGCCGAGGACCGGCATGAGGCGTATGCCGCGCTTTGACGCCTCCTCGACGATCATGTCCTGGAGCCGCCAGTCGAAACGTCCCTGCTCGCGCTCGATGGAGCGCCAGTCGAAATCCCAGCTGCGCATCCATGTCATTCCCGCGGCGGCCTTGAGATCGAAGCACTCCTCGATGGAGCTTCCGTCGAGGCGCCAGAGACACCTGTTTTTCCATCCAACACCGAGATAACGACATTGGATCGAGTCCTGGCCGCACACGGAGAAACCTGTCGGGCTCTTCGGCGGTGGGATGTGTTCGACACATGCGAAGTCGAGCGTGGCGGTCTCTATGACCGAGCCCGTCGCGGGGTCAAGAAGCTTGGCGGTGAGGACGAACTTGCCGCGCTTGCCCGGTGCGGCGTTCATGATCCTGGTCTCGGTGGTCGAATTCGGTGCGGCGGTCAATTGAAGCTCTTCGGACGCCAGCTGCCGCTCGAAGTACTCGTCATCGACTGAGTAGGCTATCTTCAGTTGCGATCTTCGTCCGATCGTTGGATGCCTTAGCCCAGAACGAGAAACTATGGCTCTGCCCCGCTTCTATACGGACTTCGGCGCAGTGGATCCTCACGGCGTCGCGGTTGGGATTGTCAAGGCGGAGACTTCGTGTGCCGTGAGACTTCACTGCCTCGTCGAGCGTCGGCATCGCATACGGCGCCTTGCCGTCTTCGTCCGGCTGAGCCGCCCTCCTGAACCCAAAACCGTCAAGCCCCACCTCGAAGCTGGAATTCCGAATCAGATTTTGGGCTGGGGACTCCGTCGCAAGTAGCATGGCGGCGAGGAGCGTGGACATGTTCACACGCATAGAGAGTACTCCTGATTTAGGGGTGCACTAATACGATTTCAGATTGAAAAATCATATTCTCCGTACCGTCTCTCCGTCAACGACCCCCATAACGATCTCTTTTTTGAAGACCTTGAAGGGAGCCTTCGCCTGAACGCGTGTCTCAAGCCACTCGAACAGGGCTTGGCGCATCGGCGTCTGCGTGTCCATGTGGTCGGCCTTTAGTCCGTTCATGAAATACGGATCCGTCTCGCCGTAGAGTAGGTAGGATATATCGACAGGCACGGAGATGTCCGCCTTGCGCAATTTCTCCATCACGTGGCGGGCGAGATGGCTGCCGGAATAGATGACCGTGAAGTCGTCGAGGAATCGACTTTTCCTCTGTAGCATCTCGGTGAACTCATTGAACGAGCGAATGTCCGTTTTGAAGCCCTTCCGTCCGCTTTCGCTTAGCTCCGCCATTCGCTTGCGGAAGGTGGCGTACGTGGAGCCCTTGCTTGAGAGGGCTTCCGCAGTTGTGGGGGGATGGTTATGGATGAACAGAACTTTCCTGTGCCCCTTCGCATGCAAGTGTTCGGCGAGCGCGGAACCGCGCTGCCCGCGGCTTGAAAGGATGCAGTCGTTGCCAGGATCTGGCATCTCCTCGTCCTCGACAAGTAGAAGCGGAATATTATTCGCAGTCAACGCGGCGATGTATTTACGGTTCCCGGGAATTCCCGCCGAGTTTCTCCACACCACGCCATCGAGACCGGATCTGACTATTTCAACCAGACTATCTGGAGAGGCGGAATCTGGCACATGGAGCAGTTCGAACCACATGCCGCTGCGCCAGACGCTCCAGGCGAGGTCGGGATCGAAGGGCGCCAGCACGTGCCGTCCCCCCCCTTGCAGCAGCCCGATCACCGGGAAGCGAGGAGCTTCCCTCGAAATACTGTGTGGGTTGATGAATGTCCCGATTCCGCGCCGCGCGGTCAGATGCTTGTCCCTCACCAGCCCTTTGATCGCTCCGCGGACGGTGACCCGGCTGACATTGAACAGACGGCAGAGCTCGTTCTCAGGGGGGATCTGGAGTTGATTCCCGTCAGACTTGGCGATGAGGTTGTAGATGAACGATCTCACCCTCATATACTCAGGAATCGGCATGGAGATCCTCCTTCAATATGGTAATACATTATAAACATCTACAATAACACATTATAAACATGTAAAAGTCAAGTCGTTTCCAAAATCATTGTAAGGAGGTATTGATCGGCGAAAGTTGCGTCCGGGCGGAGTGGGCGCAAGCATCTTGACAGAGAAGCGAGATAGGTATATAATATGATATTATGATATCGAAAATGAAACCAGCGGGCGTCGACGAGAAAGGCATGGCGGCTTTGCGCCGGAGCATGTCAATCATGCGGACCATCAGCCGGGAGCATGGAGGTGCCGCCTTCTCGAAACTGCGCTTGGTGGACGGGAAGCTTACCGCGGCATCGCTCTCGCGGCTGCTGAAGTCGCTGTCGCGCGAGGGATTTGTCAGGAAGGATGAGCTGTCAGGGTTGTATCATTTTGGTGACTGCTTCCTCGATCTTGCCCGTGCGGTCGTGTCGGCGTCATCCATGCCGATGCGCGAACGTGTGCGCCCGCTGGTGGAAAGCCTTGCCCGCGAGACAGGGGAGTCGGCGGTGTTTTTCGAGCCTGATGGAGACGGGCTCATCCTCGGGGCGAAGGCGGAGCTTCCAGAGCGTTTTCATTACATAGAGCCCTTCCAGCGTGTCGGGCGGCTGCCCGCCCATGGCGCCGGGCAGGTGCTCCTCGCCTGGTCATCGGACGAGTGCCGCGAAGCTCTGCTCGCGGCCAACGCCCCGTACGCCATGCCGGTCAAAGAGTATCGCCGGCGCTTGTCGCTGATCCGGGCTGGCGAGGTCGTCGCACCCGACTTGGGGGAGGGGAACCACAACATACGGGTGCTTGCTCCTGTGTTCGCAGATGAGGGAGGGCCGGTCATCGGCATCATCGGCGTCAGCTTCTGGGAGCAGGCTTATCCACGGGAGAGGATGTCGGCGATTGAGAATGCCGTCCGGCAGGCGGCATCCCTTGCCACGAGGCTTTCACAGAAATAGGAATAGGATTCGCATTGAAGGTTGAAACGCTATGAGTAAACGGCCCAATTTCCTGCTTATGCTCACAGATCAACAGCGGCACGAC
>CAYTFM010000001.1:22590-83548 GCA_964436735.1 uncultured Victivallales bacterium
GGTGACGCCACACATGGACAGGCTTGTCGGCGAAGGGTGTCAGTTTCCCAACGCATACTCGCCGAATCCGCTGTGCATGCCGGCCCGGCACTGCCTGCTGACGGGGACGACGGGACGGTATCACGGATATTTCGGTAACGACGACAAACCAATCGCTGACGACGGATTGCCGACCCTCCCTCGGGTGATGTCCGACAACGGCTATTTCACCGCCGCCGTGGGGAAAATGCACTTCTACCCGTCAACGCGACACCATGGCTTTAATCAGATGCATCTGATGGAGGAGCTGCCCGAACACCGCGACGATGACGCCTATCTGAGATATCTCGCCACACATGGCTATGGAGAGCTTCGCAATATCCACGGAGTCCGGCCGCTTGTGTACCACGAGCCTCAGACCCCGCTCATGCCGGACGAGCACCATGGCGAGAATTGGGTTGCCACGCAGGCGATAGATGTTTTGGAGCGCAACAAGAGCCGGCCCTTCTTCCTCATGTGCGGATGGATAAAGCCGCATCCCCCGTGGAACGTCTCCGAGCACTGGCTCGATCTCTACGAAGACGGCAGGCTTCCCGAGCCAATCCCGATTTCCCGGGAGTTCCCCTACTACGAAAAACGCAGCCAATGGTTTGGCGACGATCTGCCCGAGGAGCGGAAGAAGGCTGAGCGGAAGGCATACTACGCCAGCGTGTCGATGGTGGACAACGCCGTTGGCAGGGTCACGGAATGGCTGGAGCGGAACGATATGCTCGACAACACCTTCGTCATTCTCACGTCGGATCATGGTGAGATGCTGCAGGATAAGGGCTTTCACCAGAAGATGCTGCCGTACGAGAGCTCCTCGAGGATCCCGTTCGTCGTCCGCTATCCGAGGAGGTTCCGCCCCGGCTCGAGGGACTGTCGTTTTGTCGACCTCATGGACATCTTTCCGACGATGCTCGACGCCGCCGGGATCGACTACAACTACAAAAAGCCCCATCAAGCCTACAGCCTTCTTGGCGGCTCGTTGCTTCCCGGAGTGAAAGAGGGCAGGGGGCGGAACGTCCAGTGGGTGGAGGCTGGTGGAACGGGGGATGGTCGGTGGGTGTTCCTTAGGGATGAAAGATACAAGTATATCTACTTCTACAATGGAGGGGTGGAACAATTCTACGACTTGCAGGATGATCCTGCCGAGGTCCGTAATCTTGTCAGGCTCGGCCAGGTCCCCGTCGAGCCGTTCGCCAGGCTCAAACGGCGATGCGTCGAATTAGAGGCGGAAAGAGGGCCAGTCGGTTTCGTCAAGGACGGCTCATTCATAAAGTTCGAACGCAGGGAACCCAGGGCGGAGATGGATCAATGCCGCTACCCCTTGTGGGCGAACAGGCAGTTCCAGACATTCGGAGAGAAGCCCCCTGAAGAGGAGGCTTGCCTGTTCATCGACGAGATCAAAAGGGCGACGTCATGCCACAAGGATGCGTCATTTCTCGCCAATGTCGCTCCCGATCCCGAGTGGGTGAAGGGGTTCGAGGACAACTACCGGAAAACATTCCGACACGGGGTTGATTGTGCGCTTGGGGGATGCCCGTGATGTTTTTCAGGCAGATACGCGCGGCGGACGGATTGTTGATCGTTTTATCGTGTGGAAGATAGTTCAAAACCATTAAAAATCCGGGCGGATGAGGTTTGGCGGACAAGTGGGTTGTAAGTGACACAGTGCCTCTTTCGGGGGCGGTGTCGGATTTTTAGGAGCGAAGCGATGAAAGCGATCATGGTGATGTACGACAGCCTGAACCGGCACATGCTGCCGCCATATGGCTGCGACTGGGTTCACGCCCCGAACTTCAAAAGGCTCGCCGAGCGGTCGGTGACCTTCGACAACTGCTATGTGGGCAGCATGCCGTGCATGCCGGCGCGGCGGGAGCTTCACACGGGGCGGTACAATTTCCTACATCGAAGCTGGGGGCCGATCGAGCCGTTCGACGATTCCATGCCGGAGATGCTCAAGAACAACGGCATCCACTCTCATCTGATCAGCGACCACTATCATTACTGGGAGGAAGGGGGCTGCAACTACCACACCCGGTACAACAGCTGGGAGATTGTCCGGGGGCAGGAGGGCGATCCGTGGAAGTGCGATCTCGTCGCCAACCATGCGATCCCCGGCAGCCTCAACAACAGGTTCCGCTCCGGTCCATGGTTCGAACAGGACTGGATCAACCGTTCCCACATGCGCAGGGAGGAGGAGCATTGCCAGTCGCGCACCTTCCAACTCGGGCTTGAGTTTCTCCAGACCAATCATGAAGCCGACAATTGGTTCCTGCAGATTGAGACGTTTGATCCGCACGAGCCGTACTTCACCTACGAGAACTATCTGAAGCTTTACTCCGAGTCGTTGACCGAACCGCACTGGGACTGGCCACCTTACGACAAAGTCTCGCAAAGCCCCGAGCTCGTCCGCAAGCTCCGCGCGGTCAACGCCGCGCTGATCAGCATGTGCGACCACAATCTCGGCAAGATCCTTGACGCCATGGATCGGTACGGACTGTGGAAGGACACGCTGCTGATCGTGAACACCGACCATGGATTCCTGCTCGGCGAGCGTGAGTGGTGGGGAAAGTGCCGGATGCCCTTCTACAACGAGATTGCGCGGACGCCGTTTTTTGTCTGGGATCCAAGATCCACAGAGGCGGCGGGAGAGCGCAGGTCGAGCCTGGTTCAGACGATCGACATCGCCCCGACGCTTCTCGAGTATTTTAATCTCGAAATCCCGAAAAACATGCAGGGTAAGGCGCTGCGCGGGACGGTGGTAAACGACCGACCCGTCCGTAAGGCGGGACTTTTCGGCTCCTTCGGCACCCAGGTGAACTGTGTGGATGGACGGTATGTCTATATGCGGGGGCCGGTGAATCCGGTGAATTCCCCGCTTTACGAGTACACGCTCATGCCTACGCACATGCGTCGCACATTCGGGGTGGAGGAACTACAAGACATCCAGCTCGTAGGGCCGTTCAGTTTCACCAAGGGATGCCGTGTGATGCGCATTCCTTCGAGGAATGGTCCGGAGTGGCTCGATTCCACCGTCTTCACCAGCATGCTTTTCGACCTTGAGGCCGACCCGGGGCAGGGGCGGCCGTTATGCGATCCTGAGACCGAGTCCCGCATGGCCACGCTTATGACTCAGCTCATGAAGGAGAGCGACGCGCCTGAGGAACAGTTCACGCGTTTAGGTTTATTGGAAGGATGATCACCGTTCGTAGGAGACCGGCATAGTGCCGATGTGTACTTTGAATGATAGGAGACTTACACGTTGAGCAGAAAGGATGCGCATATATGGAGAAGAGACCGAATGTCGTTTTAATATGCGTTGATCAGTGGCGGGGCGACTGTCTGAGCATCGACGGGCATCCGGTGGTGCGGACCCCCTATCTCGACCAACTTGCGGGCGGTGGGGCCCGCTTCACAAAGGCCTACGCCGCCGTGCCGAGCTGCATCGCCGCGAGAGCCTCGCTGCTCACCGGGCTCACGCCGCGGTCCAATGGCCGCGTGGGCTACCGCGACGGCGTGGCATGGAACTATGAGACGACCATCGCCGGCGAGTTCACCCGCCACGGCTACCAGACGCAGGCTGTGGGCAAGATGCACTTCTATCCGGAACGCTCACAGCTCGGTTTCCAGAATGTCATCCTCCACGACGGCTATCTGCATTTCGCCCGCGACCAGCGCAGGAACATGGACATGTATGACGACTATCTACCATGGCTCCGCCGTGAGCTCGGGCGTGACGCCGACTATTTCGATCACGGCCTTAACTGTAACGCCCTTCCAGCCCGCCCCTGGGACAAGGAGGAGTATTTGCATCCAACGAACTGGGTGGTCTCGCAGTCGATCGATTTTCTCAATCGGCGAGATCCTCGGAAACCGTTCTTCCTTCTCATGTCGTTCCATCGTCCGCATCCGCCTTACGATCCTCCTGCGTGGGCCTTTGAGCAGTACCTCGACGCCGAGATGCCGCCTCCGCCGCACGGCGACTGGACTGGGCTGTCTGAGTCGGGACTTTTCCAGAAGTACATCGATCCCACGCGGCCGGACAGCGCCGCTCTTGATGTCGACCCGAGGGATTTTCGCCGCGCCCGGGCGGGGTACTACGGGCATATGACGCACATCGATCACCAGATCAACCGCTTCATGGAAACGCTGGGCGAATATCGGCTTGCCGATGACACCTACGTGTGCTTCGTCTCCGACCATGGCGAGTTGATGGGGGATCATGGTTTGTTTCGGAAAACACTTCCGTACGAGGGGTCGGCCCGCATTCCCTTCATACTAAAGGGAGCGCGGGATGGGCGAATCTCTTCACGCAAAGGCGGTGTCAGTTGCGACACGGTCGTCGAGTTGATGGATGTGATGCCCACCTTGCTCGACTGCGCTGGACTACCCATCCCGGCGTCGGTCGAGGGGCGCAGCGTCCTGCCGCTTCTGGAGGGTGCCACGACTGAATGGCGTCCCTATCTGCACGGCGAGCACGAGACGTTCGGGCAGTCAATTCATTGGCTCACCGACGGAAAGGAGAAGTATGTGTGGATGAGCGGGGACGGGACGGAGCAGTTGTTCGACCTCGCCTCGGATCCGCAGGAGACCAAAGACCTTATGCGTGGCGAGAAAGGCTCCGCCATGGTCGCAAGATGGCGGAAGGTTTTAATCGATGAATTGGCGGGCAGGGAGGAGGAGTTCGTCAAGAATGGCAAGCTTGTTTCCGGGCGTCCTGCAAGGGGATGCCTCTCGCATATCATCGGATAAACATGAGAGTCAACATCCAGTAAAAGTATGAGGAGGATTTTGAGATTGATCGCTCATACCATAATATAAGGATTAAGGGATGAAACCCAATGTTGTGCTCATTCTCGCCGACGACATGGGATACGGCGACTTCAGTGCCTTCAATGGCGGGTTATCGCATACGCCAGTTTTGGATCAGTTGATGGGGGAGGGGATTTGTTTCGCGCAGCAGTACACGGCGTCTCCGGTATGCAACCCGTCTCGTGCCTGCCTCATGACGGGACGGTATCCGCACCGGACCGGTTCCATCGACACGTTGGAATGGCGGGGGCTTGAGCGCCTTGCCCTGCGGGAGACGACCATGGCGCAGATCCTCAAAGGCGCAGGGTACGCCACTGGTTTTGTGGGGAAATGGCACTTGGGGGCCTTCGACATGCGGTACCATCCTATGAACAGAGGGTTTGACGAGACCGTGTGCTTTCGTGGCGGCATGCACGACTACTACAAGTGGCGTCTCGAGTTCAACGAAACGGTCGTCCGGGCCGATGGGCGATATTTGACCGACGTGTGGACCGAGGAGGCTGTCCAGTTCATCAGGCGCCATCACGACGAGCCCTTCTTCCTGCACGTCGCCTACAACGCCCCTCACACGCCGCTCCAGGCGCCAGATGAGGAGGTCACTCCGTTTCTTCAGGCAGGTAAGTTCAACAAGGGGGTCAGCACCTTGTACGGCATGCTGCGCCGCATGGACACCGGTGTGGGACGGATCCTGGAGGCACTCAAGGCAAGTGGACTGGAGGATAACACCGTTGTGATGTTCACGAGTGATAACGGCCCCCAGTTCGGGGGATGCGGGGAGGAACGGTTGGACCGGTTCAACTGCCAACTGCGCGGCGCCAAGGGCTCAGTTTACGAGGGGGGGATCCGGGTGCCTCTGTTGCTGCGCTGGCCGGACGGGGCCGACGGCGGACGAGAGGTCGCCGAAATGATCCATTTCAGCGACTGGCTTCCGACAATCCTCTCTATGACCGACGTGTCGCTGCCCCGTGGCCTGAAGATTGACGGCGTCGACATTCTCTCCGCCATCCGAGGTGAAAAAGGGAAAATCCCCCCGAAGCGTTTCTGGCAATGGAACCGGTACACGCCACTCGTCACTTGCAATGCTGCCGCGCGCGACGGGGACTGGAAGCTCGTCCGCCCGGCCATCGGGGAGGCCATGACGGCTCCCTGCGTCGATCCCTGGCTGCGCATAGCCATGTATGATCCCGAGCGTCTCATCAGGGATGGCTTGGTGCGATCGCCGGAGCCGCCGCGGACCGTGCCGGGACCACTTCCGGCGGAGCTGTACAACATCGCGGACGATCCTCTCGAGGAGGCGGATCTGGCGGATCAACATCCCGACATCGTCCATCGTCTTCTCGGGGAGTTGGAGAACTGGTTCGAGGAGGTGGAGCGTGAAAGAGCGACCATCAACGACGTGTGGTGAGGGGGCGTTTCGAAGTCGATATGAACCGGTTTTTCAGTCGCGTGAAATGAGAGGGACAGACTGCGATGTTGATTCTACGGGCCATCTTTCCTTTCTTGCTTTGGTGGCCACGGGTTAACCGGCAGATACTCAAAGACGATCTCGTTGCCGGGTTGATCGGAGCCATCATCGTGTTGCCTCAAGGGGTTGCGTTCGCGACTTTGGCGGGGATGCCGCCGGAATACGGACTTTACGCGGCTATGGTGCCGGCTGTCGTCGCCGCCTTCTGGGGATCGTCCTTCCATTTGGTGTCCGGGCCGACCAATGCGATTTCGCTGGTGGTGTTCGCGACCATGAGTCCTCTTGCGGAGCCGGGAAGCGCCCCTTATGTCCGGCTGGTGCTGACTTTGACGTTCATGGTTGGGATCATGCAGTTGGCTTTGGGGATGGCCCGGCTCGGCACGCTGGTGAATTTCATCTCCCACTCCGTAGTGGTCGGCTTCACCGCCGGCGCCGCGCTGCTGATCATGACGACGCAGGTGAGGAATTTCCTCGGTATCGACGTCCCTCATGGCGCAATATTTTTCCGTGTCATCGGAGCGTTGTTCACGCATGCCGCCGAGATCAAACCTTATGTCGTGGTCGTTGGGCTCGTCACGCTGCTGTCCGGACTTGCCGCCCGGAAATGGAAGCCTCGGATTCCGTATATGATCGTGGCGATGCTCGCAGGCAGTCTATCCGCGTTCGCCTTGAATCAGGCGTTCGGAGCGGACAGGACTTGCATCAAGACGATTGGCGCGTTGCACGGTGCCCTGCCACCATTATCGAGCCCGCATTTCTCTTTTGAGACCATGCGCGACTTGTTCAGCGTCGCGGTGGCTGTCACTGGACTGGCACTGGTTGAGGCGGCATCCATCGCAAGGGCGATCGCCTTGAAGTCTGGCCAGCGGCACGATGGTAATCAGGAGTTTATCGGGCAGGGGCTATCAAATATCGCAGGCGCATTCTTCTCGTCATATCCCGCCTCCGGGTCATTCAACCGCTCCGGGCTCAACTATGAGGCGGGAGCTCGCACGCCCTTTGCGGCCGCCTCTTCCGCCTTTTTCCTGATCTTGGTGTTGCTTGCGGTCGCACCGCTCGCCACCTATCTGCCGCTTGCTTCGATGGCCGCGATTTTGTTTCTTGTCGCCTGGGGGCTGTTCGACTTCCAACACATGCGGACCATCATCCTCACCAGTTCACGGGAAACGGCCGTGCTTGTCGCCACCCTGATGGCGACGTTAGTGCTGCATCTCGAAATGGCCATTCTGGTCGGTATGCTTCTGTCCCTGATCCTTTACCTGCAGCGCACCTCGCAACCGGCCGTCCGCGTGTTGCTGCCGGACGCTCACGATCCAAAACGCAAATTCCATGAACTACGTCCGGAGCAATCCGAATGTCCGCAACTCAAGATAGTCCGAATCGAAGGATCGATCTATTTTGGCGCGGTGGACCACATCGGCAAGATCATGAATGACCTTTCCGAACAAAACCCTGGGCAACAGCACCTCCTGCTGATGTCGAAAAGCATCAACTTCGTTGACATAGCAGGTGCAGAGTGGCTCGCCGACGAGGCGAGGCGGAGACGGCGGATTGGTGGACGACTCTGGTTCTACAGTGTGCGTCAGTCAACTGCTGAGCTGCTGAAGAGCCCTGAATTTATCAAGGAGTTTGGCGCGGACGCGTTTTTCACCACCAAGAACGGCGCTATCAGCCACGTGTTCGGACAGCTCGACCGCTCGATCTGCGCCACCTGCCGCGTGCGTGTCTTCGAGGAGTGTCAGTGCCTGCCAACTCCCGTTGACTCGTGTCCGATTTTTCATAAGCAGCCCACAACAGCATAGAAGGCGTTTATTGTGTAAGGAGTGATCGCATGAATTTCATTTTCCTCATTCCCGACGAGTTGCGAGCGGAAAGCGTTGGTTGCTACGGACATCCCACGGTGTCGACCCCGAATATGGATCGATTGGCGGGAGAGGGGACGCGTTTCGAGCAGTGCCATGTACAGCACACCGTCTGCGCGCCTTCCCGATGCAGCTTCATGACCGGCTGGTATCCGCATGTCAGAGGGCATCGAACCTTGTGGCATCTCCTGCGTCCGGACGAGCCCAACCTTCTGCGCTACCTTAAAGAGGCAGGCTATCTCGTCTACTGGGATGGCGGGCACAATGATCTCCTTGCTTCCGCCTGTTTTCCTTCGTCCGTTGACATTCTGAAAGACTCCGGAGGGGTGGTTCATGGCGTCAATCCCTACGATATCTCTGACCCACGGTATTACAGCTTCATGCATGCACCCCCGCCAGGGCCGGTTGAGAACCACGGAGACTATGCGAAGCTGCGTGGGGCGGCTGAGTTTATCCGTTCAAATCCGACAAAACCCTTCGCAGTGTATTTGCCTCTGATCTTTCCCCATTGCCCGTATTGCGTACCAGAGGGGTGGAGCGGCACCGTCGACCCCGGTTTGCTTCCGGCGCTTCGTCCACCCGGCCTTGAAGGAAAGCCCGACTTCCACAATCTGATACGCCGTTATCGACGGCTCGACCATCTTGATGACGCGTTCATGCGCCAGATCAACGCCGCCTATCTTGAGATGATCGCCTTCTTCGACCACATGCTTGGTGGACTTCTTGATACCCTTGAGGAGACAGGCAGGGACAAGGACACCGCCATCTTCCTCTTCTCCGATCATGGCGACTGGGCGGGCGACTACGGGCTCGTGGAGAAATGGCCCAGCGCGCTCGACGACACGCTGACCCGTGTGCCATTGCTGATCCGGATGCCTGGTGGTACTGCCGGGCACGTTGTGAAGGAGCCGGTCGAGTTGTTCGACATCATGGGGACGACCCTTGAGCTCGCCGGCATCGTTCCTCGGCACACACATTTCGCAAGAAGCCTCGTTCCCCAGCTTCATGGCGCGCCGGGAGATCCCGACAGGGCTGTGTTCGCCGAGGGCGGCTACGACATTCACGAGCCACACTGTCTCGAGGGGCATGCGGGAAACCCCGACGAGGAGCGTCTCACGCTGGATGAGAAGAGTGTCTATTATCCCAAGCGCAAACAACAGCAGGAGCACCCGGAGAGCGTCTGCCGCTCGGTCATGATCCGAACCATGACCAGCAAGTTGATCCACCGCCGCCAGGGCCTGTGCGAATTGTACGATCTCGTCAGCGATCCCCAAGAGCTTCGCAACCGCCACGGAGACCCCGACATGGCAGCGGTCAAGGCGGAACTTGAGAGCCGTCTCCTCGATTGGCAGCTAAGCACCAGCGATGTCACGCCTCTCAACGAAGATCCACGCGGAATTCCGTGAACTCGTCAAACATAGACTTCGGTGAGCATATCGAAGCAAGGGAGGTGAAGAAGAACATCCTGGAGTCCCAATATCTATGGGGGGGAATCAATTGGACCACACCTTTGCGCTCTCGTCGCCCCCCCATGTTATTCCCGCCTCTTTCTCAAGCATGGTTGCCTGTGTTTCGAGAGCTTTGAATGTTAAGATGGTTCGTGGGGGTTGACAAAAAGGGCATCTGGAAGTATAATAAGAATAATAAAGATAATAAGTTTAATCAAGTTTGAAGAGAGGACGCCGCATGGGTAAGCAGGTTCGCCAGCAGAAGGGTATGAGTTTCGTCCTTCGCTCATGCGCTCCCGAGCCGATATATGTGCAGCTCGGCCAGCAGCTCAAAGAGCACATCACGCGCGGCAAGCTCACTCCGGGAACACCCCTGCCCAACATTGGCACCATCGCGAATGTGGCAGGCGTAAGCATCAAGACAGCCGAACGGGCGTTGAATGGGCTCATTCATGATGGAGTCTGTGTCCGCAGGCCCAAGAAAGGCACCTATGTGGCCGATGTCACCACCATTCCGACTCCGTCGTCGTCTGTCGTCCAACCAGCGATCGCCTTTGTCCTAATCGGTTCCGACTTCTCCGACTCCTACCACTCACGGGTGCTGAAAGGCGCGGAGGAAGCCGCCTCCGGGAAAGGGCACACCATGATCTTCCGCAGCATCGTATCGGACGATCCGGCGGCCGTCGTGTCCGTCGTCAAAGATATCATAGCCTCACGGCACTCCGTGAAGTCGCTGCTGCTTGGCGGCAAGACTGCGCACGAGATAGTAAAGGCAGTCGCCGCCTCGCTCCCGAATGAGATCTCGCTGGTGGTGATGGGCAGGACGGAGAGCGGATATTTCAACGGTGTGACGCATGTGACCGACTCCAACGGGCTTGCCGCGCGCACCGCGTTAGCGTGTTTGACGGACGCTGGGCATAAGAGAATCGCATTGTTAAACGGCCCCCAGCACTGGTCGTGGAACAGCGAGATAGCCGCCGAATTCAAAAGTTTTCTTGCTGCGAGAGGTCTTCCTCTAATTACCGGGGTGGCATTGGACGACCTGGACGACGATGACGCCGAAACCGGATACAAGGCCACCAATGGCATGCTGGGGAATCTGAGCAAGAGCGGTGTCACCGCCATTGTGTGCGGCACCGACAAGCTTGCGCAAGGGGCGATGCGGAGTCTCCGGGAGGACGGGGTCGTCGTGCCGGATCAGGTAAGTGTGGTTGGCTTGGGCAACCTCGGCTTCGGACAATACCTCGATCCCCCGCTGACGACTGTCGATCAATGCGAGGAGGAAAAAGGCCGCGAGGGGGTGCGCGCCTCGCTGGGGGGATATCCGCCTGGCGCGATCGTGAAAATCCCTGTCAGGCTTGTGGAGCGGAAGAGCGTGAGGGCGTTGGGGGTATGAAGCCTGATAAATCAAAACATGAGGTACGGCATGTGCTCGTGGATTGAATCTTCCGTGTGGGGTGCCGCATCCTGCGTGTTTTTCGCTACTCAAGGTTTCGGTGCCAACATCATCGACAATGACAGCTTCGAAGCGGGGACGAGAGGGTGGTTGGTCTCCTCCGAACGGTATTATTCCGACAGTGGGGTCTTCGTGCCGCCCAAGGTTTCGACCGAGGGGGCTTTTCATGGGAAGAGATGCCTTAGGGTGACGAAGTCGGTCGCTGAGACCGCCACCCTTGTGTCCAAGCCAATCCCCCTTGCGTCTGGTAAAGAATATGCGTTGTCATTTTATGCACGAAGTGATATTTCGGCGAAAGCGCTGTCTGGCGCGATGCATGCCGCCGGAATGACGACGGGAGCCAGCGGGCTTTTCGGGAATTTTTCTTTCATATGTGCCAATGAATGGAAGAGATGCGCCGTGGCATTCACCGTGCCAGCCGATCCGTCCAAATGTGGGTACGAGGGCCGCTATTGCATAAGGATAGAGCTTTTCGCCCCCTCCGATGCCAATGGGAGCGTTTGGTTCGATGCCTTCCAGATAGAGGAAGGGGCTGGGCCCGCCGCTTACTCGCCATCGAAGAGCGTCTATATCGGGTTTGAGCCGATAGGCGGCAAGAAGATTCCGCTTTATCACACAGGGGAGGCGGTGCCGGTTCGCTGCTTCGCGTTTTCGGGGGAGGGCGGCGGAAGTCCGTCGATGGAGTTCACTTTGGAGAACTTCTATTACGGGACGAAAGAGGTTCTAAGGGAGGAGAGGATTGGGATGTCGGATGATGGGACGCTTGAGACGCTGGTCGAGCTCAAACCGCTCCCGCGGGGATCATACAAGCTGTGGGGCGAGATGAGGAACCCATCGGGCGAGATCATTGGGAGAGGAGAATTCCTGTTTGGCGTCATCACCGAAGACCCGAGCCGCGAATTCAAGGGCGACTCGTTTTTTGGCATCCATGTCCCAAGCGCGCATGTTGTGGATTGGAGGAAGTTCTGGGGGACGCCACCTCGGTACGAGCTGATGTTCAACGGTCAGCTGACGCCCGACGAGCAGATCAAAATCGCCCATGACGTCGGTGCAAAATGGTTGCGCGCGTTTGACGCCTTCAGCATGGCTTTCGTGCATCCCGAGCCTGACGCATGGCATTTCGACGCCACGGAGAAACTGCTTGACATCACCGACAAATATGGAATGAAAGTGATGCCCGTCATGGAGGACAGTCTCGGCAACGATCAGTGGGAGAGATGGGGGGTGGCGTTCCGCGCCATCCCCTTGTGGGCCCGTTCCGAGAAACGAAGCCTCGGCGGATCAAGCGACGGCTACAACCAGCAGCTTCCCAGGCTTGACATGCTCGAGGCTCATGTCGAGAAAACCGTTGCGCACTTCAAAGACAGGATAGGCGTATGGGAGGTGTGGAACGAGCCGGCGGTGAAGATGAGGGGCGACGAGTACCTGCCGATCCTCAAAGCCGCCCGCTGCGGAGCGAAGAAAGCGGATCCGCGATGCGTCGTCGTCGGGCTGTGCGGGACTGGAGATCTTGGCGGCGACCCCTTTGGCTGGGTGAAGGCCGGACTTGCGTACATGGACAATCCGTACCTCCTGATGGACGCCATTTCCATCCATTCATACGCCTCCGTATCCAAAAGCGAGGAGAACCCCATCTGCCAGTTGTTCGCCATGACGGCGGCGAGAACTCCTGATAAGAGGCCGCTGCCTGTGTGGAACACGGAAGTCGGCACCGCCACTATTCCCGCCTACAGCGACATCCCGCCTGAAAGAGTGGCGTACAACCGTTTCGTGACCTACACCTCCGCTCGGCAAGCGGACTTCATGGTTGGCAAGGAGGTGATGCAGATGGCTCTCGGGCTGGGAAGGCATTTTTACTTCATAATGGGAATCGGCGACAGTCATCTCGGTCCCGGCGGCGGTATGTTCGACATGTTTGAGCAGGATGGTGCTCCCCGCCCCTCGCTTATCGCATACGACGCCATGACCGAGATACTTGAGGGGGCTGCGTTCAAAGCGATGATTGACCTCTCGGCGGACGACTTCTGCGCCGCCTTCGAGAAGGATGACAAGGTCATCGTCTGCTGCTGGAATGCAGGCGAGAGGCAGGAATCGTACAAGATCGCCATGCCGCCTTCGGGGATTGATATTCTGGATATAATGGGCAATCCCTTGAAAGTGCCAGCCATGGAAGACGGCTTTGAGTTGACGTTCGGCAACAGGCCTATCTACGTCACGATGCGGAAGAGTAGATTCTCCGAACTGTCAAAGGCTTTCGACAAGCTTGAGTTCCCCAAGGACTACAGTGTTGACTTCATCCGGTTCATGAATGGAGATGGTAGACGACCCTGCCTCGGCGTCCAAGTGACGAACAAATACAACAAAACGCTTGACTTCTCCGTCGCCATTTCCGAGGTGGACAAGGGCTGGACGTTTGAACCGGAGAAGACGTCGAAGCCAATTCCTCCACGAAGAAGCGAACTGTTTGTATTCCCGGCCGCGGCGATGGGCACTGGTGAGTCTGTCAACGTGAAGCTCACAGTGTCAAATGGTGATGGGGTTAAGGCGTGTTCGAAAAGCAATCTCAGACTGTTGCAAGCCACGGGCAACATAGGGAATGTCAAACTTGACGGGAAGGTGGGAGACTGGCCTGATGCGACGGTCGCCCATGCGGACACCGCGGCACAGTTGAAAGTGAAAACGGACGGTGCCCCGTGGGAAGGACCCCAAGACTTGTCGGCGACTATCCGCGCGGCATGGGATTCGGAGAAATTGTATCTTGTTATGCACGTGAAGGACGACAAAATTGCTGCAACCAATGGTTCCGATTTATATAATGGAGATTGTGTTGAGATTTTTTTCGATATGGACATCGCCAGCAATAAGGAGTTTTGCCGCGCGGACAACTACCAGTTCCTGTTCAGGCCGGCTTGTGGAGGGAAGGAGATGGCCGTGCGGGGAAATCGTGGAGGAGGATCGAAGTGCGACACGTCGGCAATCGTCTCCAAATCATCGACGACCGATTCTGGATATGAATGTATGATCGCAATCCCGTGGAACACGCTCCAGAATGCGAATGGCGAGCCATTCAAACCAGCGGTGGGGAAAGTACTCGGCTTCGACTTCGCCATCGATGACAATGATGGCAAATTCAAGCAACGAAAGTCCCAGCTTGTCTGGTCAAGCGAATCGGACGCCTATGCCAATCCCCGTAATTATGGTGTGATCATATTACAAGGGCATGCTGATGAACAACCGACTTTTTGAGCAGTTCACTCTCGACGTCTACGAGACGTTCATCACAGATCTGACCAGGCTTCAGGCGTGGTTTGCGTGGCATCTTCTCAACCACGCCGGTATCGGATTCGACGAGGTAATCGAAAACCGCGTTTTCTTTCATGCGCTTGCTCACAAGGTTTCAGACCAGGAAGGTGATGAATGGAAAAATCGTTGCCATAAAAGATATTGTGACCAGGGAGTTGATCCCCACACCGCCGCTCTGGAGGAATGGGTGCTGACTCAAAATCTCCCCTTCATCCGGAAGCATGGAGAAGAAGAATACCTCAAAGGATGGGTAAAACCTCTGAGCACGCCGTTTTTCGGCTTCTCATATGAATATCATCCCGAGTACGATGCTGAAGGTGCAACTGATCTTCTCACGCTTCATTTCCGCAACCACTTCATTCCCGATTCGCCACTCAACCATCGGGATAAACTGCTGGAAGGGCTGAGAATGATCGTCTCGCAGGTCGCAATGGAGCGTCCAGACGTAAAGACCGCTCAGTGCGCCACATGGCTCAACAGCGTGAAATCTTTCGCCAGCCTCTTTCCACCGGAGTGGGCGTCAGAGGCGATTCCCGGCAACCCCGGCAACCATATGGGGTGGTGGGGCCAGTTCATGGATCGGACGGGCGGATTGCATGCGAGGAACGCCGAGCGCCTCCGATCGACCGGCGAATTTCCGTTCCAGCATCGCAAATGCACGTGCTCCATAGCACGCTTGAGGGAACACCTTTTTCATGCGGACAAAACTGGTTGATACGGATGATATCTCTATACTTTCATTCCATGATGATATGATGAAAAAGGAAGGGCGATTCGATGGAGTCACAAGTGATCCAGGCAAACACTACGAGGCCTCGCTGGTCATGCAATGGTGTGTCTGCCAGTAGTACGTCTCCGGCGCAAACGCCAACCGGACGGATTGTTTGTCGTGAGGATCTTTCAAAATTATTAAAAATCCGGCGAGAAGAGTGTGTTTGCGAAAAAGGTGTAATGCTAAACACGCTTCGTTCTATTCGCGCATCACCACGGATTTTTACACTCATCGAGCTATTAGTCGTTATTGCGATCATTGCGATCCTGGCATCATTGCTGTTGCCTGCCCTGTCAAGCGCGAGGGAGAGCGTCAAGATAACGGCGTGCGCCTCGAATCTGAAGCAGATCCATCTTGCCACGCTATCTTATGCCGGTGACTGGGGAAACTTCTACCCTCCCACATACAACGTGGCACCGCACTGGTACTGGCAGAATCTCCTCGTCGACTTCACCTATCTTCCTGTTCCGAAAACAAGGGCCGGATACGAGGGCGCGCTCGACACTATGCCCCCCTCCGGCGCCATGCTCTGCCCAAGCGAGTTGCGGGAGCGCGATGAGGCGGGCGGAAAGAACGCCTGGGACACGTGGAAGGGATCGCAGTACGGAATGGGCAACTACCTCGTCTGGGAGAAGACCGGCTTCTGGGCCGACAAGAATTGGCGGCGCATTGATTTGTTGCCGCGGCCGAGCGAGATCTCTTTTTACGCCGACAAGGAGATCGACAACCTCTACACCTTCGCGGACTGGTACCCGATCGCGCTGGTGATGACGACGCGGCACCGCAATGGCCTAAACGTCATGTATGTGGACGGGCACGGCAGATGGGACAAGATCACCAGCGTCCCGACCTCTTTGAACGACCCCGACGCCTACAAGAAGGTTTTCTGGGGGAGATGCGATTACGCAAGCACATGGTGATGAGCGGGGAATGGAGGCGCGTGCGGTGACCGCCGTCTTTGGGGGCTACGGTGTCGCAGGCATCACGATCAAACGCGGACAAGACCGCTACACAATAATATTGGAGAACGACCATGCTGAACAGCGAGGTGTCGCGCCTGCAGCGCGAGGAGATCATCGACGGTTACGGGCATCTCGAGATCGAACCGGGGGGACCCCTCGCCGCCGATTCGTGGTGCGAGTATGTGATCAGCTACACGGTGCCGAGGCCGATCGCGAAGGGGGGATCGTTGCGAGTCACCATCCCGCATCTTTTCACAACGCCACAGATCGATGACCCCGCGCTGCCCGGATACGTTTGTGTGGAGACCACCCCTCCAACCGCTTGCTCGATCGAGATCGACGTCCGCTACACCTGCGTATTCTACGAAAACGGTCACACCGGGAAATACGGTAAGAATATCTTCGTCCGCTTTGACGAGGCGGTTCCGGAGGGCTCCCGGCTCGAACTGACGTACGGCTCCATGTCCCATGGGGCGATGGGAGCCCGGGCTCCGTACTTTGGCTGCGTGGTTTACTTCCTCGCCGCCATCGATCCGACCGGTGGTCGAGGTGCGCCCCTGACTGGCTACCGCCTCCTCGCCGAGCAGCTCGGCGTGGAGATTGTCGGGAAAAAAGCCACTGCCGCCCGCATTGTCATCCCCTCGGTCGCCAACGTCGGCGAGATGACGGGCGCGCTGCTGATGGTTGACGCGAAGGGGAGCGTCGACCGGAGCTTCGAGGGCGAGGTCGGACTTTTCACTGAGACGCCCGGCGTCGAGGTGGAGCGGTCTGTTCGTTTCCGCGCCGGCGACCGGGGCGTGAAGACCTTTCATATCAAGAACCCCGCAGGGAAGGCGTGCGTGGTGGAGACTTCGTGGGACGGCGGCTACGGTGCGAGCAATCCGTGCGTTCCGCCCCGGGCCGACGGTATGCGCGTCTTCTGGGGTGACTACCATGTCCACACGTACGCCTCGGACGGTCTCGGCACGGCGAGGGAATCCTTCGCGCACGCCCGGGACAACGCCCGCCTCGACTTCGCCGCCGTCACCGACCACGAGGGATTCACGAAGGAGCAGTTAGACTACATGCGCGCCGCCGCAGACGAGGTGTATGCGCCGGGCCGCTTCGCGCCGCTGTTCGGGTTCGAGTTCACGGTGCACGAGCTTCCGAACGACTACTGCCTGATCAGCCCGGATCCGGATCTGAACATCGACGAGCTCATCTCGCATCCCGTCCGGCACAAGGCCTACAGCTCGCCGGTCCTCACCTGTGACGAGTTCTACCGGATGATGGAGCGCAAGGATCTCATCATCATTCCCCATCTGCATGTCGGCAACGGTGGCATCTTCGAGCGCGAGCCGCCCAAGAACCTCCGTCTCGCCGAGATCTACAGCTGTTGGGGCAACCACGAGTACGAGGGGTGTCCCCTGCCGTCCTTCGGCAATGATCACAAACGTAACACGATCCGCGCGCTTCTCGATAAGGGCTGGCGCTGCGGCTTCACGGCGGGAAGCGACGGCCACGCCGGGCAGGGGGCCACAACGGACTGGCTCCGCTCGCGTCAGCGCTACAAAAGCGGACTCACCGCCGTCGTGGCGGAGGATCTCACACGCGAGTCGCTCTGGGAGGCTCTCCGCGCGCGCCGCACCTACGCCACCACCGGCGTCCGTATCTACATGGACTTCAGCGTCAACGGGTTTCCCATGGGATCCGAGCTCATCTTGAGAAAAGGCGATCCTATCACCATCCGCATTAAAACCCACGGCTCCGTCAACGACTACCTTGTGGAGCTTTTCGAGAACGGCGTGGTCAAGGAGATATTCGATGTCATCACCTATCCTTATCCGCCGCCGCTCGGCGGCAATGGCATCATTGAGAAAGAATTGACCATCGAGAACGTCACCGACAGCCACTGGTACTACATCCGGGTGTCGCAGCGTGATGGCAACCTCGCATGGTCAAGCCCCATATGGGTTGATATTCCAAGTTGTTAATGCAGTAGCCGCACATTCATCGCCCTGAAAGGCTCGAAAGGCGAGGACATGTCCACCGCGTGACCTCTTTGACATAGTATGCGTAACAGGTCTATCCAACAGGACACATGACATGAACGTCAGTACGAAAAGTAGAAGAGGAATGCGTATGGGAATGAAAACACCCCACTATTTTCCCATGCTGCTTTCGAACGGAGCGGACTCCGCACTCATCGACTGGACGGGATCGATCGCTTCTGGGACGAGAAGCCTGAAGGAGTTGCCGCTGTTCTGGTACAAGAATGATCGGCGCTGCGCTCGCCGCCAGAACCTCTATCCGATCCTGCGGACGGGGTTCTGTCTGTACGCCGACGGCGACGAGGTGTTCAAACGCAACTGCGTCCAGAAATTCGATCCGAGAAAAGGCGTTCTTGCCACCCGGATGAGATGCGAGGGATTCGACCTGAGGATTGAGACGTTCCTGTCGCGGCGGCATCTTCTCGTCGAGCATATCGAGGTTGTCGCCGCGCCAAAGGCGGATTGCGCGGTGGAGTTCTTTTTCATGACCCCCGACACCATGCCGCTCTATCATCTGCCCGTCATCCATCTGCCGGGCAGCGTCCTCGACAGCTATGCGGCGGACGACCTTTCAAGGCGCGCCGACATCCGCTACGTATTCAAGTGTGCGGGGGGCGGGCGGCGCATCGAGTGCGACTACACGATGCCCGCGGGGCATGACGACGGCGACAAGCTCTCAGGGGTCATCGTGTCGCTTTGCGACCACTTAGGAGCGGAGGCGCAATGCGGCTCGGACGTGAAGCGGGCCGACACGATGGGCTCCCTTGGCTCCAACCGCCTCTGGGTCGGAAACGTCAGAACGGGGGACGTGTTCTCGCGTTTCACGGCCGTGGTCGACCAGAAGGACGATCCGGAATACCAGACGTTAGCCCGTGAACAGCTGGGAATCCCCTACGAATCAATCAGGAAGGAGCATGAGGAGGAGTGGGGAGCCTATGCGAGGCGATCCTCTCTTTCGATTCCGGACAAGACGCTACTGCGGATCTACGAGACGGGACTGTTCCATATCCGTGGCAGCATCGTGGAGCGGAACGGGATGCTGACGATGGGCGGCATGCCCTGGCTCTGGGGCGGCTGGAGCTTCAATCCGTGGGATGCGTGGTTCTGCTTCAACGCGCTCGTCAGCTCAAACAGGATCGCGGAAGCGAGGCTCATTCTCGGATTCTACAAGACGGCCCTTCCGGCGATGCGGCGCCTCGCCGAGTCGCAGGGCTATCCCGGAGCGGCGAAGTTTCCCTGGGGTGCCCCAGGGAACGAGAGACTCGAAACCTACGACGCCGACGAGGTCCACCAACACGGACTGATCATCGACCAGATCTTCATGCTTTACGAGACGACAAAGGATATGGCCATTCTGCGGGATTTCCTTGAGGTCACGCGCGGCATCGCCACGTACATCATCGACTCGATGATCATCCGCAAGGGCGGACGGCATGCGCTCAGGCCCGTCATCGGGGCTTGCGAGAATGCGACGCTAAAGGAGAAGGGGTGGACGAACGAGACCTGGAGTGTCGCCACCATCCACCGCGGCCTCTTATATTACCTGCGGATATGCGAGATCCTCGCTCTCGACGAGCCAAGACGGAAGCGCATCGAGAGAGTCATCGACGACTTTGGAAAGGTTCTTCTGGATAATTACGACGAGCATGGCGTTCTCTGCCATTACCCACCGAATCTCGGGTATGCCGCGCGCGTGCCGACGATTGTGACTTTCCTCCTCTTCCCCGAGCTGAAGGCGGACGCAACGATGAAGAAGGCTCTCGACATGGACACCGTCTGGTCCGCCTCGAAAAACCCGTGGACGGCCGCGCGGGCTGCGCAGGTTCTCGCCCTGAACAAGCGGCTTAACGCATGGAACCTGTTCCGCCACGTGGCTGACGGATCCAACTCGTTTGGCGGTCTTGTGGAGCATATACAGATTGATGGCGCGCCTCATCAGGACTGGTACACCACGCCGCACGGCGCATTCATCCATGCGGTAAACCTTTCAATGGCGCACGAGCTGGGCGGCGCGCTGAGGTTGCTACCGGCGACACCGACATGGCTGAAGGATTTCTCTTTCAGAAATATCCGCACGAAGTCCGGACTGCTCGTGTCGGCGAGCGCCCGCGGAGGTGTTTTGCGAGAGGTGATGGTGAAGAATGACACACCCTGCGAAATCTCCTTCAGCATCGATGTCGACGAAAGGCATCGGCTCGCTATTCCACGGGGTGAGGTCGTATTGAAAGAGGGCAGGGTCGTCACATTCGAACAAAACAGCGGCAACAAGTCACAAGGCAACGCAAGGAGGCGGCAAAAAGCATGAGCATTTTCATAGAACGCTCTTCCCTAAGTTGATGAAATCGATACTGCTGCGGACGCCTACCGGCAAGGTGGAGGAGCATGTGAGAATGTGGGAGGTAAACGACTAAATGCAAAGAAAAGGGCTACGGCCCAACTGGTTCCCTCTTAGATTACTTAGGGTTCTATATGCGCGTCTATTCATCTACAGAATATCCGCATCTCACTGATCACCTTTCATGCAACGGCCGGATAATATCCAACGAAATAGCGGTACGAGGGTTGCTATCGCTCAGAATTATGATAAACTTAAAATAAAGAAACCTGTAACCGATACATGTATGTAGATAATGAAATCATCTCTGCTCCCACGTAGTAGAAAGAAGCGCACCCCTGTCTATCAGCGGCTGATAGACGACATTCGTCAATGGATCGAAGAGGGGAAACTTAAAAATGAGATGCCGTTGGCTTCTGAGAACCAGTTGTGCGAATCCTACCACCTCAGTCGCAAGTCAGTGAGAACAGCCATTGGCGAACTAGTCGGATGCGGCTTATTGCATCGTGTCGCAGGGAAGGGCACTTTCGTAGGCGCCTCGACGCGGAATCCCTCTCTTCGGGGGATTGCCACACCTTCGCATGTCGCCATCGCCCATTCCTGCTCCACTTCAGAGGAGAACATTTACAAAAACGATGCTTACGTGTCAGAAATAGTAAGCGGAATTGCCGACGCCTCCGCTCAATATGGCGGGAGCCTGGAGTTCCTCAACATCTCCTCACATGGTTCAGAGGTGATTCTCTCACAGCTTAAAGATAGGGCGATCAATGGTTTGATTTGGATTTCCCCTTCGCCGTCTGATAAAGAGAGGCTTCAGGATTTGCGGAGAGAGAAGTTCCCCCAGGTTGCGGTCAACAGGGATCAGCGGGATGTCGGGGAGATCTCTTGCGTGCGTGCCGATAATGAAGGAGGGATTTTCAAGGCCACGGAATATCTTCTTCGACTGGGGCATAGAAGAATCGGCTTGCTGACATCCTCGAAGGAAATCTCCATATATACGGATCGATTGAATGGCTATCTACGCGCGCTCAAGGAATGTGGCACGCCGGTGTGTGATGATCTGGTTGTCAGGTTGAGTTACACCGCCTCTTATGATGAGACAAAAAGGTTGCTGGGGTCAGCGCCGCCTCCAACCGCCATCATTCTGGGCGCTGGCAGTTTTCTGGCCGGCTCGCTGGCGGCCCTCTCGGATAAAGGGCTTCGAATCCCTGGTGACATCTCTCTGATCGTGTTTGATGACTCCTCCTTGGCGCAGTCACATAGGCCCGCCCTCACCGTGGTGAGACAGCCTTTGCGCGAAATGGGGAAAAGATCTTTCGGACTTTTAGCGCATGTTCAGAATGACGGATCGCGTGACGATATCAGCGAAGAAGCTCTTCATACTGAGCTCGTTGTCAGGGAATCATGCAGATCCGTCTTGCGGCCGAGATCCAGCCCGCGTGAGCCCTTAAAACAAGGAGGCGGCAAATGATCCAGGGAAAGATCAGGGGCGCAGCGATTGGCGCCATGGCGACAGCCGTCGTCATACTATCCGCCATCGCGTTCACTGCCTATGGGGGGGCGATTCTTGTGGAAAAGGATTTCACCCTCGAGACCGGTTCTCAAAGGGGGGCGGCTTATCCGAACGCCGCTTCGATGCGGCTTGGCTACGGCCCTTTCAGCCCGATCGAGCTGGGTGAATTCTACGTCACCAAGAAGGATTGGGGCAAGGTGTTTCCCACCTCCAATAAAAGCGAGTTGTGGGACGTCGAACAAAACGGCGGCGCCATAACGCATAAGACAAAAGCTGGCAATCCCGTCAAGGCGGTGGCGGCTTACACCCTCCTTCCCAATTCTGTTTCAATGAAATTGACCATCGACGTTCCGGCGGGCACCCCGACTCACCACATCATATGGGATCTTTTCTTGTCCGAGCCTCTCTTCTCCGGCGCCTCCATCACTGTCGACGACGCGGAGAAGGGGACCTTGAGTCTGGATGCGTGCCCTGACAAAAGCCATGCCACCATCTTCAAGACCGTCAACAAGTTGACCGCCAAGACGAAAGTCGGGACGTGGCAGTTCGACCTGCCGCCGGAAGGCGGAACGAGCTGGGTTTTACGCGGGGCGCGGGATTCATGGCGGCCAGAAAATCTGCGGACGTTCACCCTGATCTATGATCATGCGGGCGATGTTCCAGACGGCATCAAACTCAATTTGTCGGTGGATATAAAATTCACGCCTGTCTCGGACGACGTGCTGGAGGACATCAAAGCGGAGAAAAGAGTCGCTTTCATGGAAAATGTTTTGAGGAGGTACGGGTATCCGCTCTCTTCCGCTGAAATGCCGACACGGCTTGCGGAGCGGGCGGAATGGCTGGCGAGGAAGGTCTGTTCGGTGTCCGCCAATTTGAATGAAAACGGACTTGATCCTGCCGCCACTATACTGATTCCCGAGCCAAAGATCCACAAAAAGGGGGCGGGAGCGTTCAAACCGTCGACAACGCTGGAGATCGCCGCCTCGGCGGCGCATGAGGCGGCCATCGAGGTGCTTGCGGAAGACCTTGCTCCGTATGGGGTCAAAATCACACGGGTCGAGCCGTGCATGAACGCCCCGGTGGTCATGGGAGTGGCCGCCATCGAACCGGGCATAGCGAAGTTGTGCGCGGAGGCGGCGGTGAACTACAAACTCCTCAAACCCGAGGGCTATGCCATAGCGGTGACACCGGAGCGGGTGCTTGTCGCCGGAGCGGACGAGCGCGGCGTGCTGTATGGCGCGCAGACGCTCCGCCAACTCATTCGAAACAGCAACGGCAAACCCGAGATACCAGAGACACTGATCATCGACTGGCCCGACCTGAGAACGAGAGGGTATTATATCGAGACAGGTAGTTTGCCGTCTCCCGACGAGATGCGACACCTGATCCGGAACCTGTACTCGTTCACGAAGGCGAACGCTCTTGTGTTCGAGATCAAATGGGCGAATTGGCAATGGGCGACGCATCCCGAAGTGTCAGATATAAAAAAGTTCAAAAACGGGCCGACGCGGCCGCTTGAGGAATTGAGAGAGCTCGCCCACTATGCGAAAAAATACAAGATTGATTTCATCCCCTGCGTCTTCACCTATGGAAAAGTTAACGCGTTGCTTGAGTCGCATCCGGAGATAGCCGAAGAGCCGAATTATAAAAAAAGAGGGTGGGATGGAGGCGCGTATTGCCCCAACAAAGAGGAGACGTACAAGCTGATCTTCGACCTGATGGGGGAGGTCATCAACACCACGGGATGCTCTGCCATGCATATAGGGCATGACGAAATCAAAGGCATGGCCCAATGCGCCGTCTGCAAAAACATTCCCCCTGGCGACCTCTTCGCCAATGACGTAAACAGGATCGCCAGGTGGCTGGCCGCGAAAAACGTCCGCACCATCATCTGGGGCGACATGCTTCTTGATGCCACCTATTGGGAGCAGAAGAGTGTATCATCCGCGCACAGCCTCAGCAAGGAATATGGCAACCTGCCTGTTCATCTGGGGTTGGGGAAAATAGATGAAAACGTGATCATCGGCGACTGGCACTACAAAGACTCGGACAAGGAGCTTCCCACCTTCAAACACTTCGTCGACGCCGGGCATAAGGTCATCGGTGGACCTTGGTACAGCGACTACAACAACTATTACACCGCTCTCAAGATCAAACAGCATGGCGGCGACGGCATCCTCGTCACGGACTGGGGTTTCCTGCCCACCCGGAGCCCCTTGGCCACTTCCATGCTCGGTCTGGCATACGCATGGAACCTCCTGTCTCCGTGCCCGGAGAAGCTTCCGTACAATCCCGAGCGTGTCCTGGCGGCGTCAACGTGGAGGAAAGACCGTCCTTCGAGAATCGCGGGGGTGGTGTGCAAGCCCATCGGTCTGTCAACGGTAGGCAACAAACAACTGCGCGGAGGAGCGGACGCATGGTTCGGCCTTGGAGGTGAAAACGACCTGTCAGCACTCCCGACAGGATCCTTGAAGCTGTTCGGCGTTGATTATCTTGTCGGACAAACCGGAGTCGTCGCCGGAGAGGAGAACAAGGGACAAGGCATGCCGGCGAAATCAGACACAATCATCGTGAATGAAAAGGCCAGCAGCCTGGTGTTCCTGCATGCGATGACACTGGACGAGCCGACGGCCGACATGAAAACCTATGGGGCATACCGTGTGACGTTCGCCAGCGGGAAGACGGTTGACGTTCCCATCAACGGAGGCAACATAGCGCATTGGCTTCCGCAAAGCATATACAAAAACCCATGGGGTTTTAAAATGACGTACCGGATGGATGCCGTCCTGGCGTGGCAGGGATGCACGCTTGCCGGCAAAGAGATAGGCTTGCATGCGTATGAGTGGACAAACCCCTTCCCAGAAGACCTGATCGCCTCTGTTGACATGTCCTTCGAACAGGGCGTTCCAGGGCTGAAAATCGGCCTTGTCGCATTGACCGCGATCAAGAAAGGAGATGGGCAATGAACTGGAGAATGTCACGTGATTCGCAAGGGCTCATGCCATTTACCCTTATCGAGTTGCTTGTCGTTATAGCTGTCATCGCCATCCTCGCATCCCTTCTTCTCCCCTCACTCAAGACGGCATGGGAGAACGCGAGGCGGATATCATGCGCGTCGCAATTAAAGCAGCTCGGCGGAGGATGGACAATGTATACCATCGACAATAATTCGTACTTCCCGTCTAATGACTACGATGATATTGCCAATCCTCGATGGATGGATGCTCATGAGAAAGTGATGGTGTCGTATTTCAACAGCGTCTACACGCTGCTCAATTGCCCCACCACAACTAGTGTCACCGGATCTTATGCGTATTCTCAATATAATGTCCAAGGTCAGACGGGATTGCGTGTTGTTTCCTTGGCGTATTGCGCTTTTGGAGACACATGTCCCGACTGGGGGGTGGCCGGACTGGCCAACCAAACATATGGGCTGCATGTGTCACTCAGGACAACCGCAATCGGACGATCTCCGTCCGAGTTCGCTTTGTTGACTGATCTGAATAGCTGCGCATTCTGGCGTAATAGCGGTCTTTGGCAAACCATCAAAAAACGCCATCTGAACTCATGCAATGTCTTGTATTCCGATGGGCACTCATCGCAATGGACTGGCCCCGTCGAAAAGGATTCATATAATTATAAATGGAACCTGAGAAGCTATTTCAAAGCCACTACCGATGGATTGAGTGAATAAAGGGGAGGTGAAATCATATATCGCCGCTTAGTGCGCTCGCTCATACGTTTCGCACACTCCCAGCGTTGGACGTCGCCCTGATGACGCCGAAGAGCGTCTCTTTCTGAAATGGCTTTTGGACGTAGGCGTCCATCCCCGCCGCCAGGAACTTCTCCTTGTCACCGGAGAGCGCATGTGCCGTCAAAGCGATGATCACGGTATGCCGTTCGTTCCGCTGGTCGCGCTCCCGTATCGCCTTGGCGGCCTCGATTCCGTTCATTCCCGACATCCGGACATCCAGCAGCACCGCGTCGAATGTCCCGGCTTCCAGAAGCGCCAACGCCTCCTCCCCGTCTTGGGCCTGACGAGCCTCGTCGCCGTTCGCCGTAAGAAGGCTCTCCATTAGCATACGACTGGCGGGGTCGTCGTCCACGACAAGTATTTTCAATGCCTGTCGGTGGGGGGAAGCAGCCGCATTCGTATGATCCAGCTTCTGAGCGGAGTCCGAGTGGAGGATGCCCACGATGGCCGTGAACGAGAACGTGCTGCCCCGCCCCTCCGCGCTTTCAACCCACATCTCGCCGCCCATCATCTTCACAAGATTCCATGCGATCGCCAGCCCCAGCCTATTGGCAAACTCCCCATGAACATTGTTAGTGGGTGGTGTACATACGCAAAATCGATATACGACGATCATATGATCAACCTAAGATTTTCTTAAATCTCTGTAAGGTTCGTGTCCCCGTTTTGATAATTTTCAACGAATATGATATGAGACACAATAGAATGAGGAAGAGCGAAGGTAGTCGATTCGAGGAACACGTGGTAGGCAGGGGGAAATAGCAAGCCCAATAGAGATGAGAATGAGAGGTGGGGAAGTGAAAAAGCTGTGTATCTTCGTTATCTCAATTTCGGCCATTTCGTTTGTGAATGCCCAGCAGACGCAGCCTACCGCAGTCGGGAAAGGTGGTGCCGCCTCAGGCATAGTTGTGCTGAAGGATGGCAAACAGATTGATGTTGAGGCGCTGGAGGTCGACGCGCAGGGAACCATCACCTACAAGACGGGAAAATTCACCGAGAAGAAAAAGAAAGGTGAGTACAAGGAGGTCTATCTCGGTCACGATCCCAAGGAGATCACCGATGCAAGAAAACTATTGAAGGACAACCCCTTGGGAGCAGCCTCCGCCTATGCCTCCGCTTACCAGAAATACCAGTATCTTGGCTATGACGTCGCTTGTGTCTACGGTGAGGGCAGGGGATATGCCGATGGCGGCAAAAAAGAGCAGGCCATCGCAGCTCTGGAACGGCTTCTCCCCTTGAAGGGCAGCGTGACGGAGAAAAAGGAGAAAGACTTTGCGGAGGGGCTCAAAATCCTCCAGTTGCTCTATATTGACAAGAAAGATTATGCGAAGGCGGATCAGATCGCTATCCTGATGAGCAAATCTGACGATACGGACACGGCAGTCGCGGCTTTGCTGGGACGGGGCAAGATGCTGGAGGATCAGGGAAAGCTGAAAGACGCCGTCCTTATCTACATGAGGGTGGCTCTGCTGTATCCCAAAGACATCAAAGATCATCCGCAGGCACTCTTCAACATCTCAAGGCTCATGAAAGACATGAAGGACGCCAGATGGCAGGACTGGTCGAAAAAACTTCAAGAGCAGCATCCTGACAGTCCTCTGAACGCGCAGTTGTGATGCCACGATAGTTCTCTTCGGCCATAAAAAGGATTTGCGTCATAGACATTGTTTCTCAAAATGGTCGAATGGCGCAAGTGGCCTATCCTTTTCTCGATTAATTTATAAAGGGTGGAATCTCAGATGAGATGGAGTTCTCTTCGTGGCAAGGTTTTTGTGGCAGTTGTGATCGTGCATGCCATGGCATTGGCTGCGATCTTTCTGCTCTTCTCGTTCGATAGGCTTTTTGGCAGGAAGCCCCCGGCATCGGCGCATTCCTCCGCGTTGGATTCCAGTTTGACGGCGAAAAAGCCGCTCGCCGCCGAGGGCGGCGCCGGCACGGTTTCGAACAAGGACGGCGTACACGGGAAGGTCTCTCGTCCAATAGAGAAAAAGCCGGACAACCCGAAGAGGAAATCGGCGCAGGCGGTAAAGCTTAAAGAAACGGTGCGGCGCACGGCCGCGGCCAAACCAGGAGCGGGGCCATGAGACAAGACGGCGACAGCCAATGAGCGACAGTGCTAACAGGCAGACCATCATCTATGTGTCCACGATCTTTGTCTTGGTGGTCGGTTTGTTTGTGATCATGCAGATCGGATCGACGTTGCATGCGCCAAACGAGCTGGCAGTACAATGGGAGGGGCCGTCTGCGGAGACATCGTCGAAGCACCCCGGAACCATTGTGCAATCGGGTAAATACCTCCTCATGCAGGTGGCGGTCATTCTTGTGCTATGCCGACTGCTGGGCTTTCTTGCCGTGCTGGCGCGTCAGCCGAAAGTTGTCGGCGAGATGGTTGCAGGCATCGTCTTGGGACCCAGTGTCTTAGGTGCTTTCGCGCCCGAAGTGGCAGGATGGGTGTTCCCACCGGGTAGTGTGCGCCTTCTGGACGTTTTGGCGCAGGTGGGAGTGGTTTTGTTCCTCTTCCTGGTCGGCTTGGAGCTGGAGCCGAAGATCTTGCGCAATCAGGGACGGGCCACCGTCCTGATCAGCCATTGCAGCATCGCCGCGCCCTTCCTGCTCGGGGCGGGATTGACGCTTTTCCTGTATCCACGTGTTTTCGTCGACACGCCGATAATGCGATTCTCGTCCGCTGCGTTGTTCATGGGGGCCGCAATGAGCGTGACGGCGTTTCCCGTGCTTGCCCGCATTCTCAGCGAGCGCGGCCTGAGTAAAACGAACCTGGGAGTGACCGCTATCGCGGCTGCCGCCATCGGCGATGTGACGGCGTGGTGCATGCTTGCGTTTGTGGTGGCCGAAGCTCAGGCGAAAGGCCTGCTGCCAGGGCTGAAGACCGTGTGCCTCGCGGTGGCCTACTCTGCGGTTATGCTTATGGGTGTCCGGCCGATTTTGCGGAGACTTGAGACGCTTTACGAGCGTCCGGGAACAGGTTCCCAGACGGTCATGGCGATTGTTATCCTGCTGATGGTTGTTTCAGCCGCGATTACGGAACGCATCGGCATCCACGCCCTCTTTGGTGCGTTCCTGATGGGGGCGATCATGCCCAAAGGGATGCGGTTTGTGCGCATGGTCACCGAAAAACTTGAAGACCTGACCATTATCTTCCTGCTGCCGATCTTCTTCGCTTATGCGGGATTGAAGACGCAGATCGGACTGTTGAACACGCCGGAACTCTGGTTGCTCACGGGACTGGTCATCCTGGTGGCCTGCCTGGGCAAGTTCGGAGGGTCGGCGCTGGCGGCGCGGGCGTCGGGAATCAGTTGGCGCGAAAGCAGCGCCATCGGCATCCTGATGAACACCCGCGGTCTGATGGAACTGGTGATTCTGACTATCGGATTGCAGATAGGGGTCATTAGCGATGTCGTGTTCGCGATGATGGTGCTCATGGCGTTGGTGACGACCGCCATGACGGTGCCCGCCCTGAACTTGGTGTGTCCGGCGAGGATGGTCGAACTGACCAGTGTGGATGAGCGCACGGCAGCCGCGGAATATGGCATTCTCGTGCCCGTGTCGCGCCCGGATAGCGGCCCTGGGCTGGTCCGTGTCGCGGCATTGCTGGGATATAATGGCGGACGGACAAAAGTGTATGCGCTTACCTTGCGGCGACATGCCGAATTGGAAACGCTTTCGATGAACATGGGCAAGGAGATGGAGGAGAATGTCCTAGGGCCGCTAGTGTCGGAGGCCGCGCGGTTGGGCGTGCCCGTGGAGCAGTTGACATTCCCCAGCCGCGATGTCCCCAGCGACATCGCCCGCATTGCGAGAGCGAAACGGGTCGACCTCGTTTTGATGGGCTTCCATAAAGGGGTTGTCAGCAACACGATTCTGGGTGGGGTCGTGCACCGCGTGGTGACGGGCGTGGACAACGATATTGCCATTCTTGTCGACCGGGGTCTGCCGCCATCACTGCGCGTGCTGGTGCCGTACCAGGGAGCCGAGCATGACCGGTTGGCGCTGGAAATCGCCGGACGACTGAGCGGGACGCCGGGAGTGGAGGTCACCGTATTGCACATCACGCAACCGGGCAAGCGGCGCGATGACGTCTTTGCGCAAGCGCGGTCCGCGCTCAAGCCTTGCGTCAAAGTGTGTAGTGAGGAAGATGGGGCCCCTGTGGAGGCCGTTCTGCGGCGCTCGGGGCAGTACGACTTGGCGGTAGTCGGGCTGAGTGAGGACTGGGGGATGGAATCGCACCTCTTTGGCCTGGGGACGGAGCGCATCGCCCAGCATTGGGAGGGTTCGCTGTTGCTGGTGCGTAAGAGCCAGCGGATCATAGGATTGTGAATAGCGCATGGCAGTTGCGCAAGAGGCTCGGATATGAACGAAAGCCATAGAAGGAAGTGAAAATGGGAACACTGCGGGGAACGAAAAAAAGCATATTAACGGTATCTGTGAAAACGCGGAAGCCATCACCGGCTCCCAAGATTACATTCAGAAGAAATATGGGTTCTTCAAGGAAGACGGCAGCTCCCGCTATACAAATGTTCGTAGAGAAGACCACTTCACGGGGAACTGGAGAAAGCTCTGGCCACGCTCATCAAGGCGAATCTCCGCCTTGTCGTCAAGATCGCCCATGACTTCAAGGGGCTCGGGCTTCCTTTGCTCGACCTCATCTCCGAAGGCAACATCGGGCTTATGCGGGCCGCAGAGAAATTCGATCCAAAGAAGGGCGCCAAGTTCAGCTCCTACGCCGCATGGTGGATCAAGCAGGCGATAAGACGCAGTCTCGCCAACCAAAGCCGCACCATACGCATCCCCGTGCAGTCGGCGGGGAAGATCAACAAGATCAAAATGATGCGCTACAAATTCTCTGAAGAGTTCGGACGCGACCCCACCGATGCGGAGATCGCTGTCAAGCTCGAATTCAGCGAGCGGACTGTTGCAGGATTGCGCCGGGCGGAACTCCGCACCTTTTCCTTGAATGATCCCATCCAGAACGGAGAGGAGGGTGAGTTCAAGGACATCATCCCGGACCACGCCGCTCTGACGCCTGAGCGTATCCTCGGCGACGGAGAGTCGATCGACCGTCTCAAGCATCTGGTCACAGAGCTTGACGACCGCGAGAAGAAGATCCTGAAAATGCGCTTCGGGCTCGACGGCGTCAAGCCCCGCACGCTAGAGGAGGTGAGCCAGGAGATCGGGCGCACGCGCGAGCGTGTCCGCCAGATCCAAAACCACGCCTTCCAGCGCCTCCGCGACCTCATGTGCGACGAGGCCAGGTTCACTAATGACTGACAGAACGAATTCAAAAGAGATGAAAAGCTGCGCCCGCCCGACTGTGAGGCATATTCCATATCATGGCGATCTTCAAAATGAATCTGAGGAAGGGGGAAGGCAATGAGCGATTTACGCACGGTCAACTGGTGTCATGCATTCGTCGCGTTCCTCGTGGCAACTACATTCTTCGCCGTCTCATGCGTGACTCTTGACGAGGGGATGCAAGGCAGTGAGGAGGTTTTCACGAAGCCAAAATACGTGCTTACCATCAATGATTTTGTTAAATATCCCCGCGCCCAAATGAACGAAAAGGAAGTGCCCACCTCGGATGGCCGCGGCATCTGGATCAACACGAACCACTTCATCAGCTCCAAATCCATTCAGTCACTCGAACCGATTCCCAGCAAAACAAGCCCGGGCTACTACGACTTGAAGCTTAAACTTGACCGACACGGTGCGCTCTCTTGGATGAATCTGAGTGTCCAGTCCGGGTACAAGCCGCTCGCCCTTATGATCGATGATATATACGTTCGCTCGATCATCATCAAACAGGCAACCACTCAGGAAGACACCGAAGTTATGATAGAGGGGCCTTTCGACAAACTTTTTTCGGAAAAGCTCGCCAAGTTCGCCCCTCTCAACTACAAGTTCTACCATCCACAAGAGTGAGGAGAGGGGCGTCCACTCGTGGTCGCACAGCGCCTCGTCAAGCAGCTGTCCGAGTTGTTCGCTACTGGCCCATTGCAGCCTCACACTTGGCAGTGTGGGCGCAAATAATGCGGACCACATGTGCTAGCAAGCTTTCGGATGCATGACGCGAATCACGTCGATGGTCGTGTCGGGAGGACAATTCGGAAAACGCTGCCTTTGCCCTCCGAGCTTTCAAGTTCGACGCTGCCGGAGTGGGCTTCGACGATCCATTGCGTGATCGCAAGCCCTAATCCATATCCACCCATTTCACGGGAGCGGGATTTGTCCACCCTGTAGAACCGCTCAAAGAGATGTGTTTGATGCTCTGCTGATATGCCGGGGCCTGAGTCGGAGACCTCTAAAACAGCTTTATCTCCTCGAGGTGCGACAGTCACCCGGATCTCGCTGCCGGGGGGGCTGTATTTGATGGCGTTTTCCAGCAAGTTGCCGAACGCTTGACGCAATAAGGTGGGATCCGACAGTATTGGCACAGGTTTGGATGCGGCGATAGTGATGCGCTGCGTCTTCTCCTCCGCGAGAACACCCAGGGTCTCGATGACGTCGTGCGCGATTTGCGTGGCGTCGGATGGTTGCAGAATGGATTCGGGAATGGGCCGCTCGGAGCGTGAGAGGAGCAAAAGGTTTTCGACTAGCTGCGTCAGGCGTTCGACCTCCTCGAGCATGCTGCCGATCGTCTCGCGGTACTCATCTGCGGAGCGGCGCACTCGCAGCGCGACTTCCCCTGTCGCGCGGATCGCGGTGAGCGGCGTCCGCAGCTCATGGGACGCATCAAAGGTGAAGTTGCGCATCTGTTCGAAGGAGCGCTCAAGTCTGGAGAACGTTTCATTGAAGACCATGGCGAGCTGGCTCAATTCGTCCCGAGGCTCTATGACGGGCAGCCGGTTGGAAAGATTCTCCGCGGAGATGCGGGTGGCCTGGCTGGCCATCTGGCTGATCGGCGACAACGTGCGCCCGGCCAGCAACCATCCCCCGACCAAGGACAGCAGCAAAGCAACCGGTATTCCAAATCCCATCAAGAGCAGCAGGTGGGACAGGAACTCCTCCATCTGCAGTTCGGATATGCCTAAGCGAACCACCACTGTGTTCCCCTCGAACTTGTGGGTCACCGTTTGGTAGCGCATATGCTCGGGATGGCGGGGGCCGGCGTCTGGGAAGCGTAACGATATGCGGCCGTTGGTGGATGAAACCTCGACGAAGTCAACTCTGCCGAATGGAATCATCCCCTCCTCGCCGCCCTCCTTGTCCCAGATCTTCAGTTCCCCATCCTCTTCCCGCAACCGTATCTCCTCGTTCCGCCGAAGCTCGACGAGCTGGGCGAACCACTCAAGTTTGCGGTGGAGCCTGCGGTCCAGCTCGCTGGAAAGGTGCGATCGGATCAGCGCATACACGCAACCGCTGTAGGTTAACAGGATGCAGGTTAGCGCTAGTGCGTACCACAGCGTCAGTCTCCACCGTATGCTTTTGAATCTCATGGCTCCGTGTCCCTGAGCACGAATCCCGCGCCCCGTACCGTGTGGATCAGTTTAGGCTGTTCAGGCTGATCGATCTTCTGGCGCAGGCGGGCGATGTGGACGTCAATGACATTGTCGAGCGAAGCCCCTCGATGGGATTCCCGCCATATGTCGCGCGCCAGCATCTCCCTCGAGACTATCTGCCCCTGTTGGCGGAGCAGATACTCCAGAAGTTCGAACTCGCGGGGGGTCAAATCTATCCCTGTGCCGTCTCGGATGACTTTCCGCGTCACCAAATCCAACTCCAGATCGTCGCATTTGAAGCGAAGCATGTCATTCGGCCGCCCCCGCCGAAGCAGCGATCGGATGCGGGCGAGCAGTTCGGCGAACGCGAATGGCTTGGTCAGGTAATCGTCGGCTCCGCTGTCAAGCCCTCGGACGCGATCGTCGATGGTGTCGCATGCGGTCAAAAGGAGAACGGGAGTGGCTATCTGCCGCTGCCGGAGTGCGGACAGTATTTCCAGCCCGGACCGCCTGGGGAGCATGATGTCAAGCACGATCAGGTCGAACGCTCCGGAACTGGCGAGGAAAAATCCATCCTCCCCGGTTTCCGCAAGCACAACCTCGAATCGCTCATCCTCGAGACCGGCCTTCAGTGCCTTGGCGACTTTATCTTCATCTTCCACAACGAGTATACGCATGCGCACAATTTCGGCTCTGCCGCAGTGTAATGCAACTTAAGAGATTCCTAATTTTTAGTCAGACTCTCCCTGGATGACCTTTGGGATGGCTATATTGATTTGTGGGATAGATGTGGTTTAATCGAGGCGCGCTCTTCATGTTGGAAATTTGGCGCGCTGGTATGGCATTATGGCAGCGTGCGGTTTTTTGGCTGGCGTGTGTACTATGGCGGTTTTCTTTTGGTATGGTCCTGATCCCAATAGGGGTATGGCTTGTCTAGCGTTCTTTGAATAAAGATTCTGGAGATAGGCGACTGACGCAACCGCTCAAACTACCAATAAAGCGGGAGGCATGAAAATGAAGAAAATCTTGGCATGCGTACTATTTTGCGCCTGTGCGGGCGCGCTTGCCGCGCGTGACCCGGACTTCGTGGTCTTGGACAACCAGAAGGTGCTGCTGCTGATGCGCAAAGATTCCGCGGGCAACAATGCCGCAAGCTACGGAGAATCCCAACTCTCGGAATTTTATGGCGATTAAAACACAGGGGTACAAATACGTCAGGGTGTTCTACCAGATCTTTTCCAAGAACTCGGCGGCGCATGAAGGGAAGTTGACCGGAAACAACTTCATTGAGATCTCGTGGCTTCATGAATTCCCTGGCGGCGAGTTTGAGATAGAAAGTAAAAAAGTGTTTTCTCAAAGCACCACACATGTCACGACGTTTACCGAGTTTCCGATATATGGCAACGAGTCGAGAATGGTGGTCAATGGGGCGCTCCCCGAGGATTCCTATGTCGTGTCGTGCACTATATACTTGGTCAAGTAGCTGGCATCCATCTATGTCAACAAAGGTAAAATCATGAGGCGTGACAATGCATGCGGACACAACAAGCGAAAACGGGGTTAGAATATTTCAATGCCGAGGTAGGGCAAAGAGCCGCTGCCTGTCTTCCCTCGTTATCACTCTCCTGTTGTATGGGATCACTCTTCTCGCCACGACACCGTCTCCTTCACCTGTGTCCGCACCCGAAGGCAAAAAAACGCTTGTCATCGGCGTTCTCGCCAGCCTTCACCCCGAAAAGTGTCTTGCGATGTGGACGCCCACCGCGGCCTATCTATCCGAAAAAATAGGTGTCTGCTCCTTCACGGTAAAGCCCCTGGGCTACGACGAGATAGAGCAAGCCGTCCATGGCCGGAAAGTGGATCTCCTCATATGCAATCCCGCCGTCTACGTCGAGCTTGACGCGAAATACTCGATTCGTGCCATCGCCACGGGAGTGCGCTGGCAGGGCGACATTGAGACGCAATTGTTCGGAGGCGTGATTATCGCCAAGACCGGGCGTCAAGACCTAAATTCAATTGGCGATTTGCGCGGGAAGTACGTCGCCGCCGTCGGGCCCGACTCATTTGGTGGATGGATTGCGGCAAACCGGGCTTTCAAAAGAGCGGGCATCTCCCCCGACATGGACTTCAAGTCTCTGTGGTTCGAGAACAGCGAGGAGGCGGTGGTCCGTCTTGTCCGTGAAGGTCAGGCCGACGCTGGAGTGATTCCCACGATGGTGCTCGAAAATCTCGCCGGCGAATGGGGAAGTCGGCTCGACGATTTGAAGATCATTAAAGATAAAGAATTCTCATATAGGACGGAGACGTTTCCTTTTTATGTGAGCACGAGACTCTACCCCGAATGGCCCTTCGCCGTCCTCCCCCATGTGTCGAGAGATCTCGCGGAAGACGTCTCGATCGCACTCATCGAGATGCCGCGCGACTCGAAGGCCGCCCAAGCTTCCAAGCTTCGCTGGTCTATCCCTATGAGCTATCACAAGATCACGGAATGCCTCGAGGAGCTTCAGATTGGCCCATACAAAGGGTACGGGAAACTCTCACTCCATAATTTCCTCGCACAATATGCGGTCGGCGTCACCGTCACAGCCGTTCTCATCGCCTTGTTGACCATCGCGCTTCTCATGCTCCTTGTCCTGACCATCAGATTGAGGCGAACAGGACAGTCGTTGAAGGGGGAACTGACTGAACGTATCAAGGCCGAAGCCGAGTCGAGAGTGGCAAAAGAGGCGGCCGAGGCGGCCAATCGGGCGAAAAGTTTCTTCCTCGCCAACATGAGCCACGACATTCGCACGCCAATGAATGCGATTATGGGGTTTAGCGGCCTGGCTCTTGACACGCCACTCAACGAGGAGCAGCGTAAATATCTCGGCATTGTTCAATCCTGCACTGGAGATCTGCTATTATTGATCAACGATATCTTGGACTTGTCGAAGATCGAGGCGGAAAAGTTGTCGCTGGAGCAGGAGGCCCTTTCCCCGAAAGAATTGCTTACCGAGACCATTCATATTTTCGCTCCCGCCGCCGAAAGGAAGGGGGTGCGACTGACGGCCGACATCTCTGCCGGCGTTCCAGCGGTGGCGTATGGTGACGCGCGGCGTCTACGTCAGGTGCTGGTAAACCTGATCGGCAACGCGGTCAAGTTCACGTCGCGGGGCGAAGTCTCCGTGGCGGTGGGACGGCTGTCGGCGGAAGAGGCGGACTGCGTCGCCGTCCTTCACTTCCGCGTCAATGACACGGGAATCGGAATATCCAATGACGAGCAGACGCGGATATTTGAACCTTTCATCCAATCGAACAAGACGCAGTCGGGACACTTTGAGGGCACCGGCCTTGGACTGGCCATCGCCAAGCGGCTGGTCGAGTTGATGGGAGGGCGCATATGGGTTGAAAGCGTGCCGGGGAAGGGAAGCAGTTTCAATTTCACTGTGCGGATGACCTTGAAAAAGGCCGTTCAACGCGTCACCGAGAATGAACAGATCGAAGCGCATTCACTGTCAGGAAGGCATCGTGTGCTTTTGGCCGATGACGACGAGTATTGCCGACTGTTGGCGATCGCCATTCTCGAGAAGCAAGGTCATCAGGTCACCGCAGTTGGTAGTGGCGGAGAGGCGTTGTATAAGTTGTCGCATGAGGACTTCGACATTGTGCTGATGGATGTCCAGATGCCGGGGATGGATGGCATAGAAGCGACGACGAGGATACGGAATCCCGACTCCCCTGTGCGGAACCATCAGATTCCGGTGGTTGCTTTCACCGCCTTCTCCATGAACGGAGACGAGAAGTGCTGTCGCGATGCCGGGATGGACGCGTTCCTTGGCAAACCGATAACACCTGCTCAACTGCTTTCGGTAATCTCCACGACACTATCGGGGAAGGCTCTGGCATGAACAGCTATCTCAAAAAAGGCGGACTTCCTTATGGTACACATTCAAGGTTGAGCTGGTCGAACATCAACGCATCAGGAACTTCCATGAACATCTCTCCAGATCGCACGGCGCAAAGGTGACATAGAGTCCCCTTTTCTACACCAACAGGACACGTGAATTGTTCCAGATGTTTCCTACTCTTTTCCATAGAACTTCAACAACGTGGCGTCCATGGCCTTGGTCTGGCTTGTACAGTCATTGAGATCCGTTGTGTACAGGGTGGTTTTCGCGCCAGCGAAGGCCAGGCTCAGCCCAAGCTCCACGTCCGCGGCGGTGAGCCCGTAGCTTGAAGCCCTGTCGCGGTCGTACAGCACCTCGCGGTCGTCCGCCCGTATCGTGTAGCAGTACTCGGTTCCGAACGCCGTGAGCTGTCCGCCCGTCGCCACCTGCAAGACCGGCATGAGATCGAGGTACACCTTCCCGAGCGGGAAATCCATGCGCTCGAATTTGTCGTGAAGCGAGCGGACCACCTCGGCCATCGGCGGCCGTCGAGACCGATCCTTGAGAACGATCACGCCGTCGCCAGTGGTCTGGTCCGCGCCATACAACATTCCTGTGACGGTGACGAAATGGTCGACCTCCGGCGAGGCTTTTAAAAATGTCATTCACCTTCTCCTGGAAAAGCCGCATGCGCTCCGTGGAGGTGCCGAGCGGCGTCAGCAGGCCGCCGAAAATCACCCCACTGTCGCCGACCGGCAGAAAGTCCTTCGGAACCAGCACCGCCAGCCAGACGCTGCCCGCGACGCATCCAGACCCGATAAGAACCGTGGCATGGCGGTGGCGCAGCGACATACGGAGGGCTACGCCATAGGAGGAGAGCATTCCGCCCATCAGACGGCTCACCACTCGTTGGAGCAGGCTTGTCCTCGTGCGCCCATCCTTGGCGGAGCTGATCATCCTGGCGCACATCATGGGCGACAAGGTCAAAGAAACGACGCCGGAGCAGACGATGACGATCACCACCGTCAAGCCGAACGCGCGGAACGTGAGCCCGATAATCCCGCCCATGAAGATCAATGGCACAAAGACCGTCGCCAAGGTGAGGCTCATCGCCACGACGGTTCCGGAAATCTCCCGGGCGCTGCGCTGCGCCGCCTCGAATGGCTCCATCCTCCCCTCGACAAGCCGCACGTTGTTCTCCAGCACCACGATGGCGTTGTCCACGACGAATCCCACCGCCAGGGTTATCGCCATAAGCGACAGGTTGTCCAAGCTGAACCCACACAGTTGCATCACGATGAACGACATGACGATAGAAAGGGGCAGGGCGACGCCGGGAACCACCGTCTCGCTGACCCGTCCGATGAAGATAAAGATCACCAGAACGACCAGGATGAATGTGAGGCAAAGAGTGAACAGCACGTCGCGGATGGAGGCGATGATCATCGTCACCCGGTCGTACAAGAGTTCGATGTCCACCTCGGCGGGGAGGTTGGTCTTGACCTCTTTCAGCAGGCTTTCTATCCGATGAACCAACTCCACCGTGTTCGACTCGGGCCGCCGCCGCACGATGATCACCATCACGCCGTTCTCCTCCTTCTCGCCATCCTTCCAATAGATGGCGTTCACCTGGTCGTTCTGAAGCGAGTCGCGGGCTTTGCCGATGTCTTTGAGACGCACGGGTCCTCCCGGCCGGTAGGCGACGATCAACTCGTCGTAGTGGGCGGCCTTGGTCAGTTGTCCCTCGGGCACGATGGAGAAGGCCGAGGCTCTGTCGAGGAACCCTCCAGGTTTTTCAATGGTGCCGGTCTTGAGGGCGGCGGCGACCTCGTTGATGCCGATTTTGAGGGCGTTAAGCTTGGCCAGGTCCAGGTCGATCCGCACCGCCGCCAGCGAGCCCCAGAAGGAGACTTGGGAGACTCCTTCGAGCATGCTGATCCGCTGCGCGACGCGGTTGAATCCGATGTCGTACAAGTCGCCAGGACTGAGCGCGCTGGACTTCAGAACGATCTTGATGATGGACTTGTCCGAGGGGTTGACCTTCGAGTAGACGGGAGGTGCCGGCAGGTCTGGCGGAAGGGTGGCGGCGGCGTTGTTGATCGCCGCCAGGACGGTCGGCGGCCGCCTTGTCGACGTCAACTTTCAAATCGAAGGTAAGCGTGATCTGCGACTGGCCGTCGACGTTCGTCGAGATGATGTCGGCCAGACCGGGGATCTGCATGCACTGGTTCTCGAGAGGCGCGGCGACGTTGGCCGCCATCACCTCGGGGCTGGCTCCAGGCCAGTTGGTTGTGATGGTGATCACCGGACAGGGGATGAGAGGCAGATCACTGATGGGCAGTTTCAGATAGGCTGCGACGCCAAATACGACGACCGCCGCCGTGAGCAACAGCGTCATCACTGGCTTGCGGATGAACAGCTCAGAAAAATTCATCACGTCTCCCATACTCAGACGGACGGCAGCCGTCGACCGCCGCCGCGTCAAAGCAAGTCAAGAGGCTTCTCCGCGCTTATTCAGAATGGGGCCCTATTTCCCCGTGATCACCGAAGCCCAAGGCGCGGCATGCTTTCTCACCTCAGGACGCGGCGACGTGCCATCATGGCCAAGAATCTTCACTTGAGAGTCTGTGCGGAGCGCCATGGCGCCAACGGTCACGACAAAATCGCCCGGTTTCACGTCGCCTTCCTGGATGATCACATAGCCTTCCTCGCGCAGCCATGTCGCGACAGCGATTCGCTTCGCCTTACCGTTCTCGATTTTATAGAGGTAGGAACCATTCTTCCCGGCGATGACCGCCCGCTCCGGCGCGAGCAACGTTCCCTTACGGATCTGAAAGTCCAACCTGATCCGCACGAATTGGCCCCCCCACAGCCTCCGCTCAGGATTCGGCACGGACGCCCGCAGGAAGACGGTCCCCGACTTGGCGTCGACGGCGTTTTCGACGAAGTCAAGCTCCCCTTCAGTTGTGACATCCTCGCCGATACCCGATTGGTCTATGGTTATCTTGACCTTCAATGACCTCTCTTTCATCGACTCGCGCAGGACAAGCAAATAGCGCTCGGGGATCGTGAAGCTCACGTAAAGTGGATCGATGGACTTGATGTTCACCAAGACCGGCCCAATGTTGGCGGGGACAATGTTGCCAGGGTCGATTTGCCGATGTCCGGCGATGCCGTCGATCGGCGACGCGATCGAACAGAAGTCGATGTTGAGCTGGTTGGCGTTGAGCTGCGCCTTGTCCAGTTCGATCCGGGCCGTGACAACCGCTTGGTCAGTCAGATACTGGGCGTAGGTCTGTTGAGGAAGCGATCCACTCGCCACAAGCGGTTTGTCGCGTTCGACAATCAACGCCTTCAACGCGAGATCCGCCTGGTCCGAGGCCAGCGTCGCCTTCGCCATCTCCATGAGCGCCTCATAGGGACGGACGTCGATTTTGAACAGCGGGTCGCCTTTTTTCACGAAGGAACCGTCCTTGAAATAGACGCTTTCCACCATGCCGCTGACTTGCGAACTAATGTCGACGCTGGAGATAGCGTGAGGTTACCGAACGATTCCACGTAAATGGGGACGTCGCGCTGGATCACCTCGCCCACGTACACGCCTTTTGCCTCCTCGTGGGATGAAGCGGAGGACGAACTCCCCGACTTCCGCCCTTTCCCTGAGAAATCACAGCCGGGAATCAGACAGACGAGCACGCAGCATGCGACACCGCTCCACCTCTTTAGGCGGAACGGTACTGCGGGAGACGGCATCAAGCCGCCTGTCCACCTATCCAGCTTCTTCATCAACACGTTCCTGATTCAAATTGAAGTATCCTTTCAGGCGTTCGGTCAATCCTCCTGTTCGGTCGTGATAAAAAACGCCGTCTGGTCTGAACAGCACATTTGTCTCGATATTGGTTTCATCGACAATGCCGACAAACCACTCTCCCTACCTGAATTTGACCTCTTTGACTTTCTCCGGAACCACCTGTTGGGCCAGCTTTATTATCTCCCCGATAGGTTTCCCGTCCTGGGGAGGGCGTTTCATATCATAAGGTCCCTTGAACTTCTTCTTGCTCGTGTCGGAAGCAGTGCAAAGGATGATGACCTGAGATCTCTTGCCATTATCATCAATAATCTCCGCCACCCAGTGGTCTTTTTTCGCCTCCAGGCTGACGACGTTGGTTATGTTCTGCTGCTTCAACGTGTCCAGGATGCACGAGAGGCAGTCGCAGGGAGATTTGTGCGGGGGGTCTATCACAATATCGGCGGCAATCGTCACTAAAACCACCGACACCACGGAAAGCAGCACTGCGAGAACAATTTTCTTCTTCATTTCGGCAGACCTTTCTATTAAAGTCATTGTTTCAACACGCCTGCATCTCTCCATCGTGGTATATACCAAAGCGTCCCTCGTCTACATAAACACCCTCATGATACAGGCGGTTCTGGCGCGGCCGGGGTGGCAGGACAGACTGACCGACGAGGGCAGGCGCGCGCTGTGTCCGCTGCTGTTCGAGCACATCCAGCCCTACGGGCTGTTCCCGCTTGACCTGAGCACGAGAATGAACATCGAGGAGGAGGCGGCATGAGCGGCGACGAGAGGATAAAGCGGACCCCCCCGGCGGCCAAGGCCGGACAGATCGCGAGGCTGTTGAAGCCCGAGAAGCCCGACTACAACTACCTGAGGGAGATCTTCAGGCACCTGCGCAGGCGCCTCGGCGTCAAAGTCGTCACGGCGCCGAAAAAGGCTCCCCACGTCCCCACGGAGGAGGAGATCAAACGGTACTACGAGACCGTCTGGAAGGGAGGGAAAATCAGGCACATCCTCCTCGTGAAGACCTTCCTCTACACCGGCGTGAGGGTCGGGGAGCTCGTCAACATCAAACTCGACGACGTCGACCTCGACCAGTGCCGGATCAGGGTGGGCGACGGCAGAGGCGGCAGGACCGTGCCGTTCCCGGAGTCGTTCAAGGTCGCGCTCGCGGTCCACATGGAGAGCATGAGGAAACGGGGGGCGTCGCATCTTTTCGTCTCGTCCTGGGGAGGGCCGTACTCCGACCGCGGGATACGGAAAGTCTTGGAGTCCTACACGGAGAAGGCTGGGTTGAAAAGGCCGCTCTCGCCCCACAAGCTCAGGCACTTCCTACTCGCCTGGATGAGGAGGCGGAACATCGACGACGCCCTCATACAGCCGTACTCCGGGCATGCGAGCGTGAAGTCGCTGGAGGTCTACTCCAAGCTGTCCATCGCGGACGCGCAGAAGGGATACGACAGGGTGATAAAGGAGTTCCCGGTGTGACGGCGACGTGGTACGCTTATTTGGGGGCAGGGGAGGGGGTAGACTGCGGGGCGTCATCCCCCCTGCCCCGGGTGGGAGCGCGGACTTCTCCGTGGATGGGCACCTTGGAAAAGATGGGAATAGAGTGTATACTCTGAGTGAGCACTTGGAGGTTATTATGAACGCCACGATTCTTGACCTGAGACGGAACATGAAGGATGTCATCGCCGCCCTCGACCGCAACGAGAGGGTCTCCCTCACATACCGCGGCAGGCAGAAGGCCATGATCGTCCCCTGCGGCGGGGTGGTTGGCGGGCTTTCCGCCGGGAGGCATCCCGCCTTCGGGATCTGGGCGGACCGCGCGGACATGGAGGACGTCGGAGCCTTCGTCAGGAATCTCAGAAAGGGACGCTTCTGATGCTCTTCGACACCGATGTCCTCATCTGGGCTCTGCGCGGGAACGCCAAAGCCGCGGCCGTCATCGACAAGACGCGGTCGAGGCTCATCTCCGCCGTCACCTACATGGAGCTTGTGAAGGGAGCGCGCGACAAAGGCGACTTGCGGGCGGTCAAGGGCTTCATCCGCGACCTCGGCTTCGAGGTTCTCCCGGTTTCGGAGAACGTCTCCCACCGCGCCGTCATCTACATGGAGGAGTTTGCCCTCAAGTCGGGGATGGATCTGGCGGACGCGCTCATCGCCGCTACCGCGTCTGAGGGATCGCTGAAGCTGTGCACCGGCAACGTCAAGCACTACAGGGTCGTGCCCGACATGGAGCTGTCCGTGTTCAGGCCCGATTGACGTGGCGCGCGCATGTCGCTTTCCGCAACACGTTGCCTGCCAGCATCTTGCGTTTAATATAATCCTTGTTGTGCGACGTTAATCATTGCGCCGAAACATGTTGCGAATTCAATAATCAAGACTATTTCACTCAAACGGTTAAATATCGACCAAGGCGATAATGTTCCGACATTTTCATGTTTTCGCATATTAATGGCAGCGAAAATCAACCTGGGGCGAATTTCCGACTTTTTCGCGCTCTCTCTAACACTGGGCCTATATTGCGCAACCACTTCCCTTGCAATGTCTTGCGCTTAACATAAGACTTATTATGCGACGTTAAACGTTGCAGAGCAAGGGGTTGCGCGAAACTACATCAGTCACCCCTCCCCCTTCCCGAGGGTGGGAATCAAGGAGCGGAATGTGAGGTCGTCAATCCGCCGGGCATTCCTGATCAGTAGTATTTCCCGGAGGCGGCGCCCGCCGCGTAAAGCGGGTAATTCCTCGGGAAGTCGCTTCTCGTGTCGATGTTCAATCCCGACAGCCTCACCATGAAGGGAGGTGAATGCTTCTCATTGTAGGCGGCCAGGCTGCGGGACTTGACGCACGCGCCGGATTTGACCTCCAGTGGTATGATCTTTCCGACGAAAACTCTCATGAATTCGACCTCGGACTCTCTTCCGCGCCACCAGTATAAGGGTTTCTGGTCATAGGCGGTCAGCTCCTGCGCCACGAGATTCTCCGCGAAGTACCCTTTGACGGAGCCGTAGTTCTGGTTAAGCACCGACTCGAATGGCAGATCGAGCATGCAACAGAGCATTCCAACGTCGAACATGTAGAGTTTGAAAAGGTTCTCGCTCGCGTAGGCGGTCAGAGGGATGGCGGACTTCTCGACAAGCGAAGATTTGACGAGGAGACCGGCTTTGATCAGCCAGTCTATCGGACCCTCAAGATGCGAGAGCTTCGACTTCCCCGGCACCACTCCTTTGAAGCGGAACCGGCTGACGCTTCCATCGATCGCCTTGGCGAGAAGGAGCGGCACGGCGTCAAAGACTCTGACGATGTGTCCGGCGTTGATCTTGCCAGAGTGCTTGGCGAAGTCGGCCTGGTATCCCCTTAAAATCTCCGTCTGCGCGTTTCTCGCGGCTTTCAAGGCGGTGGGCAGGTCGTCGTGCGACAGATACACGCTCACGGCCTCTGGAAGTCCTCCGACGATGTGGTAGCGCGTCATCTCACTCCATAAAGCTCGGTGCGACTCGGGAGGAATGGACCCCTGCTCCATCATGTCGTCGAAGGCCGCCGCGAGTTTTGGTTTGGCCGCGCCGAGGAATTCACGGAACGTCATGGGGAACATCCTCATGAAGTTCACTTTCCCCACGGGGAAGGACTCCTCCCCCACGGTCAGGCCTATGAGCGATCCCGCGCAGCATACGGCGGCGCGTGGCTCATCCTCCTCGACATATTTAAGGCTGTTTATAGCCTTCGGACAGTTTTGAGCCTCGTCGTAGACGATCAAATCCTCGGTTAGGTTGATGTCCTCGTCGAGGCTCAAAGAGAGGCGTTCGAATATCTTTCGTGGCGAGAGATCGTCATCGAAGATGGCGGCCAGATGCGGGCTTTTCTCGAAGTTGATGTAGTGCGTCCGGCGGAACTCACGCCTCCCGAACTCTTTTAGGATATAGGTCTTCCCCGACTGTCTGACCCCAGAGAGCACTAGGGGTTTGCGTGCGGGCGAGCTTTTCCATTCCAATAAAGAATCGTAGATTGTTCTTTTCATGTTGTAATAATAGCTTAAAAAAGAGATTATTTCAACATATAAAAGGGTTTTTAGGCGTTGTATGATGCCTATGGAAACCATGTAATCTCCGGTTTTTCCACTCGAACTCAATGGAGGCGCCGTGAACAACATCATCGACATTCCCCTTCCGGAGAACTGGCCGACGCTTGCCCGGAAGGCGCTTCTCAACGCGGCTTCGATGGCCCATCTCCTGCTCGTCCACACCCGGTCACGGGCGGCGGACTCGCCCATCGAACGGGTGAGGCTGAAGTCCCGGCTCGACGACGCGGAGCGTGAGACAACCCTCCTCCGGGAGCAGATTCGACTGCTGCGCGGAAGGCTCGCCGATCAGCCGCCTCGTAGGCGACCCCACTATCAACCAGAGGCGAGGATGGACATCCTCCTCCACATGGCCGTCCGCGGATGGAGTTCCGCGAAGACAGCTCGAGAGTTCCTCGTCTCTCCCGACACCGTCCAGGAGTGGCGGCGGAGGATCGACGATGGCGCTGAACTGGACAATCCGCCTCCCGTGAACAAGTACCCGGAGTTTGTGGGGATTGTCGCCAGGACTCTCAAAACGCTTGTCCCGAGATTTGGGAGAAAGACCATCGCCGGGTATTTCGCGCAGGCAGGCCTCGCCGTCTCCGCATCGACCGTCAGAAGACGGCTGAGGGAAGTGCCGCCGCCGAGTGCCGCGGAACCTTCGACAGTGGGCCATGCGAGGAAGAACTCACAGGGAAACGACGAGATCGTGACATCGAAGCGGCCGGACCACCTCTGGATGCTTGATCTCACCGCCATCCCCACCTCCAGAGGCTTGGCGGCTGTGTGGTTTCCATTCGCCCTTCCCCAGGTCTGGCCCTTCTGCTGGTGGGTGCTGGTGATCATAGACCACTACTCCCGCAAGGTCGTCGGCTTCGCATTGTTCAAGCGTCCGCCCACATCCCGCGAGGTGGCTAACGCGCTCGGAAGAGCCGTGGAGCGGAATGGCCTCGCTCCGAAACATCTCGTCACCGATCAGGGCGGGCAGTTCAAGGGCGACGCCTTCAAGGAGCGGTGCGCCAAACTGGGAGCCAAACAACGGTATGGAGCAGTCGGCAAACATGGAAGCATCGCCATCGTAGAGAGATTCATCAAATCAGTCAAGGTCGAGTCGCTCAGGATCATCCCCATTCCTCTCGCCGAGGCGGAGATGCGGTAAGAGCTTGCCCTTTACCTCTATTGGTACAACACTCATAGACCGCACCAGTCCCTCGGTTCCATGACGCCGGGCGAAGTTAACTCAAGATCCCCTCCCCCGCCTCGCCTGGAGTTCAAGCCGAACGACGAGATCCCGTCCAGTGGCTTGAAGGTTTCGCTCATCGAAGGGCGGCGACACCTACCCGTCGTCGAGATCGTCTTGGACGACGTGAGATTGGCGTCATGAGCAACAGTCCCCCAACTCGACGCTTTCCCCAGCTCCGACGGGGAACGGCGGAGCCTTGCCCGCCTCCATGGGAAAACTGTTTTTCAAAGAGCCCCGGATCTCGAAGATCCGGATTGTAAAGCTATATTCATGCCGACCGCGATTGACTTTGCGGCTATTTTGCTATGCCACGAATTCGCTGGACACGCACAGCCCGTCTCCTTTGTTTTGTGGCCGTTTATCGGACCACGTGCGTTGTAATATACGCGTCGAATGGAGAACGGGCGGCCTTCTCATATTATCTGGAATACCCAACATACGTCTCAAGCCCCATGCGGATGAGTTTGCGGATCGCCGAGGCCTGCTCTATATGCTCTTTCCTCTCCACTATCTCTATTGATCTCAGCAGCTCGTCGGGAAGTCTGAGTGATCGTGCTTTCATAAGCGTCAGCTTCTTCCATGGAACCCGCCTAAAGCCAATCAAATGTCTCAATATGACAAATAGAATGTCTCATCGTGTCAAAGACAGAGATGCGTGTTCAAGTTAGTATTAGAATATAAACAGTGATGCGCGCCATGCGGAACGTAACGAACGATCAGCGGCAAATAAATGCAACTGTCGAGGATTGGCTGGCAGAGGATTTGAAACGCACTATTATGGGTATTGAGGTATAAATCTGGAACACCCGATATTCAACGGTCGCGTTAGTAAGTGCGTCATGTGAGCTCCAGCCAGCTTTCAAGCCAGGCGATCGCCCGGGGCCAGAGACGCTTGGTCCACTCGTTGTCCGAACCGTACACGAAGCCGTGCTTGGAGCCGGGCGTCGGGAGGAATTCAAGCGGACGCGCAGCCTTCATGAGCGCGGCGGCGAAGTTGACGCTCTGCTCGTACGGGACAGTGGGGTCGTTCGGATCGTGGGTCAACATCACGGGTGCGGTGTGGGAATCTACGAACAACCCCGGCGAGGCGTCACGCCAGACGTCGCCGCGCTTCTCGAGTGTCCCTCCAAGGAAGGCGATCTTCGAGTCGACCAGGTAGCGGCTGTCCAGCGAGAGGAAGTCGTGGATGCCATGCACGTCCACCACGCACTGCGCGCGGCTGGAATGCCCCCTCAGCGCGGGTTCGCACTCGTCCCGCGTGTCCCTTGTGCCGAGGCACGCCGCGAGATGCCCACCGGCGGAGGAACCGAAGACGCCGATACGGTTGGGATCGAGGCTCCATTCGGCGGCATGCGCGCGGAGCCAGCGCATCGCGCACTGGCAGTCGTCGAGCGCGGCGGGATAGGGATGCGCCGGGGCCAGACGGTAGCTGACGGTGGCTGCGACATATCCGTGTTTGGCCAGCTCGCGGGCGTGCCACGCGAAAGCGGATCTGCTCCCCCTGCACCATCCTCCGCCATGAATGAACAACATGCCGGGACGAAGTCCCTCCCCCCGGCCGGGGGGAAACATATCCAATTGCAGCGCCACGCCATCCACCATGCGGTACACATGTGTCGTCGCCTTCTCCGGCATCCCCCGATTGTCCACGCACATCTCGATGATCGGATACTTCCGCACCCTACTCATTTGCTCCCTCCTTCACCCTTTCGCCTTCGCAGCAGAGATCGGTGAAAGCTGAATAAAAAGCGAAAGCCGACGGAGCAGACATGAGCCATAGGACTGTACGCTTGCCCGTTCCTGCGGCCTTTTTGATCTCCGCCGAGATGAAGTCGGCCGCGGCCACCCCCATCGCCGCCTCGCTGTCCTCGACATACACGCTGGACTTACCCGCTTTCAGAGTCGGATCTTTCATATGCTTACCCCTTGTGATAGAATTTTTTCCGCATTCGTTTTCCAGATCGCCTCCCTGTGCTCAGGGGTAGTTTGAGTTCGCAGAAAAGCTTGTCGTAATCGTTGACGGCGTCAGACACCATCGATGGGCTCACATCGCTGCCGAAAAGGATCTTCTGCCATGGCGAGGTTTTGTCGGGGCTTGAATAGGGGCCCTCGGCGGTCCACCAGAGGAGGCTGCCTATGTATTGGGAGGAACGGTATTTCAGAAGAGATCCGGAGAAGTCGAAGAAGAGGTTAGGGTTCCATCTGCACGCCATGGCGGCCTCATCAGACCACGGGTTTCCAAAATGCGTTCCGATGACCGTCAGCTCCGGGATGCTCCGGGCGATGTGGTCGAGATGGAGTCGTAGTCAAACCCGACGAAGGGAATGAAAAGGTTGGGTATCTCTTGCTGGCGGCCAGCACGAGTTCGTTGTTGCCCGCCACCCGGAATAGGCCAAGTAGAACTATTTTCTCTATCCCGAGATACCCAGAGCGTTCGACGAGGGCGTCGACATCCTCGCACGACATGACGTGCTGGTGTATGTCGATGATGGCCTCGCGCATAACCTTGTCCCCCAATTCAATGACTTTTCCGTTACTGTTCGTTTTCGTCACCATCATACGAACCGCATTCGATTCGCCTTCGCCTTTCCATGCATTCCGTCTCCCCCCGTAAATTACGTATCTTCGCCGCCATCATTCCTATACGCATATACGAATCCCCAGCCATTGGCCGCTTCGACATTCATACCGAGTTCTCCGAGGCGGGTCAAAGCGGCCTCGGCGACCTCTCTGGACGGAGAACGGCGACAGACCCAGCCGCCCGTCCTCAGGATGTCACCGCATTCCACAAGCAGTTTCCGGAACGGGTTGTCCGATGCGCTGACATGGATCTCCGCCGCGGGATGCCCATCGAAATGATCCTCCACCTTCCGCACCATCTCGTCGACGGCTCTCATATTTCCCATCAAGCCTCCCTTTCCTCTTCACTCGTCGTTCAAATTCTCCATGCCGACAGGCCTCGTTCTTGTGCGCGCGACCACGAATCGAGCCAACCGGACGGTGGGCGCAACCTCCAATTTCATTCGGCAGCTTTTTAGGTTATTCAGAAAATGCATATTCAAAACCATAGTCGTGACGGACTGCCGGCCAGCGCTTCTACTTCTCCGTGGAAGATCCATACCATGATCGTCCGCATTTTCTGCTCGTCCATCGGTGTTCTCATCTTTTCTCGAGTGTCAGGTTCATGCATTCGGAGGCCGCCTTTTTCAGGATAGCGGCCGCCGCCGAGGTGGAGAGGCACCAGTACCTCGGGTCGCACTCGTATCCACCGATCTTGAACGAACTTTTTTCCATAAGGTAGCCAATCCCGTCGGTGGATTGGTCGATGGGGCAGACGCACGATCCAGGACGCCAGTTTTTCATCTCGCCCCCCATCGATGAGGCGATCTCTCCGGGAAACCCCACGAGGAGCGTGCCGGCGATCCTGACCGCCTGAACCTCCGTTTCAATGCGGCCCGCTCTGACGACGCGGCGGATTTTGTCTATGGGGTCGCGTGACCTATTCCTGGAAACCCATGGCGACACGGGCAGGACGACTTCGCGGCAGGCGGCTCCGACCCGTCCGCCATCTGCCATCTCCGCTCTGGCCATCATCTCGAGCACTGCCCCGGCTAGGGTGCCTCCAAGTTGCGGGAGTTGCTCCGCGCTGAAACATCCGTTCATGGCTTTGAAGAATGGCGTGTCGATGTCGCCTGAGGCTCCTTTCAGAGGCATGCAGACCAGTGCGCCGCCATACATGTCTTCGATGCGGTCGGCGGCGTAGCCGAAGAAATCCGGATTCGGGTGGCAGCCGAAATGGAAGAGACAGCAGAATGGATTCCGCTCCAGCGTCTCGAACCGCATGACGATGAGTTCGGTGTCGAGCGCGCCGTCGTATCTGACGAATTCAGGGTTGTCCTCGAAGCGCCAGGTGGAGGGAACCGCTCTTCGGAGAGTGCGCACCTTCCCGTCGCTGAAGACCAGCCTGCGCAGGTGCGACACCCCCTCGAGATTCCGCTTGGCCCAGCCGACCCGCGAGGGACGGAGGTTCCCCGCTGCCCGGCGCGCCGCCTCGGACACGGCCTTCACAACGCTCGGGATCACCGCGTCTTTCCCCCTCAAAATCGTCCATGGCCCCGAATGCACATGCGAGCAGGATACGAAGACATTCCCGGGCGGCACGCCTGTCGCCTCCGCCACGGCCTCCCTGACTCTCAGCACATCCTCGCGGTAGAGGCCGATCAGGCTCAGTTGGGCGATCGCCACGCGGTCCGTCTTTTCCTCGTTCATGGCGACAAGCACCTTGGCGGCGAGAGACGTGCCGTCTTTCGTGAGCGGCCACGACGGCAGATCGAATGCGGCCCTCCCAACACCGCAACGCAGCGGCATGGCGTTCTTCGCTGTTCGGGCCCAGACGGCGAACGGCGGATTCATCTTCCGCGGCATGATCTTCACAGGGGATTTTTCAAGCGTCTCCATGGTAATATCGACGATCGCCCGCACCCTGACGACATAGGTTTTGGCGCAGCCGACCATGCGCGGCTTCAGTCGAAGTTCGCTCCGCAAGATCCCCCCCATGCGGCGGTGGTCGAAGTTCGGCCACGGAACCGCTTGCGCGTGAGAAGGCTGGTGCCGCTCGACGAACCGGATCTGGGCGTAGTGGAAAAATGTGCAGACGCTGAAGTCCACTCCGAGGAGCACGCAGACGCAGTCCCACTCGCGCAGCTTGTCCCACGGCGATCCCTTTCCGAAGGCGGCGGGGCCCCATGGCGTCCAAGGCCCCTGGGCGGACTCATGCCCCGCGACGAGCTCGCAGGCCCTCTTCCCGATAGCTGCGACGGAGTGCGTCGGGTGATTGCTACGCACGGCGCCAGGCCGTGTGCGCAACGTCTCGGTGATCAGTCCGACCTCCGACGGGCTTGTGTCCATATCGAATGGCTCGCGCGGTATGCCGCTTGTATGTATGATGGTCGGGACGCACAGGGTCCCCTCCTCGCCGATCACGTCCAGCAAGGCGTCAATCACGGTGTCCGCTCCGCCATCCACCACACCAAGGCTTTTCAGCGAGCTGTGGACAATGACAACGTCACCGCGGGTCAAGCCACATCCCGCCAAGTCAATTGCAAGCCGCTCTCGTGTCGTTATCCTTTTCATCGCTTCCTCGCTTGCTGCGTAGTTCATTTATGCTGCATAGGCTCTACTTCTTAATCTTCGCCAAAGTGCCGAGGCAGTTGAGGAAGTCGATGACACTCAAGCCGGTGTGGTACCCCGGATCGGCGTCGGGCGTGGCGGGAATGACATCCACAGGCTGGCCGTCAGGGGCCAAGGTTTGGTACGCCATGAGATGAACCTTTGGATTGACATAGTTTTTGAGGAACGCGTTCGAGCAGTCGGCGATGACGCGCCGGATCTCTGGTGCGCGTTTATGCCCCGGGCAGAGAATGAGCAGCTCCGCCGCGGCCCGCATGGTCTCGGGAAGGCTCCACCACGGCATGTCGCTGTTGACTGGCGAGCGGGAGACGAGGTCGACACATTTGCATATCCCCCCGACAGCGGGATTGTAGCCATTGTCAAAGGAACGCAGGAGGATGTCCGGGAACATCTCCTTGCAGCGCGGGAGCAACTCCCTTTCGGCGGAAGACATCGTCCCGCTTCTTTCGACGAGGAGGAGCTGCTTCGCGGCGAGCCCTACAAACTCCAGTGCGTGGCCTGGATCCGAGAGTATCCGCCCCTGTCCGTCCATCCATGGGCCACCGTCGCCATCGATGTTCTCAAGAAAGTCAAATTGCTGGAGGGATGGGAACTGTCCATGGTTGACATGACAATCGAGGATGTGCCGTATGAATTCCGTGCCGGCCGCACGCCACTCCCCATCGCCGAGAAGTTCTGTGAACAGAGCGCAGCCGCCAATGCCGACCATGCGGAAGGCATGTCCGCGCTTCCGGGCGGTGGCCTCGATGGTATTCTTCGGATCGAACGAGAGTTGATCGTTCACGAGGCGGTCCTGTCCGACAGCGTCCGTCACCATGCGGAAATATTCGATGGCGGCATTCATCTTTTCCCGCCTGCCAAGCAGAGCCGCGGCGGCGAGCATGCCTTTGGAGTAGAAAAGATCCGACAGGGCCAGCGGCCCGACGGCGGTGGCGACGAAATGCCGCCGACCATTCTCCACGCGGAACGACGCGCCATCGGGAGTCGTCAGGAAATGAAGGCGTCCGCCGTTCCGCATGCGGATCTCCTCCATCCGCTGGAGAACTTGCTCCACCATCGAAGTCAGTCGACCGACACGGCCGCGCCGCTCGCCTTCCATGAGCACCGAGCACGACGGCAGCCACCTGGCATGCCCCGCCAGCGCCTCCAGGCCACGTCCCTGGATCCACCCGAAGATGGCTGTCCTGCCCTTGAAGTCCTCGCTGGGGTCTTCCGCCTCAGGAAAATCCTCGCCGGTGATGATGTTGAGCTTGGTGTCTATGAACGGGTACGCCGGGTCCCTCTCGAACCGCTCAAGAATGGCGTCAAGAATCGTGACCAGCATGACCTCGTAGTCGCCGATGGCCGCGCATAGGTCATTCAGGGATGAATTGCGTATACGCTTGCCTTCGAACCGCCTCATACCACCTCCGATATCATCATTATTTTTCGCTCCAATTATTTCTCATGCCGCATTCCCAGTTTCTTGTCTTCGGGCTCGAACCATCCCTCCGCCGTTGTGGAGAAATATGGGGACAGGCCCTCGTTGAACGAGAGGGTGTCAGAAAAACCACGCACGACGATGGCGATCGCGCGGTTGGCTCCGACGCGGTGGCTGACTTCGCCCAAAACGACTGGGAGCGGAGACTGGTAGAGCAGCTCCCACGTCCGGGCGTCGCGGATCGCATAGGGATTGCCAGAGAGGTTTCCGATCCGGATCACCTCCTGGGTTGTGCGACCGTAGAGGCACGCCCCGGCATAATACTGGTCGGCGTTGTGTCCAAGGGCGCAGTGCGCTTTGGCCGGAACGTGAAAGGCCACCGCCGCATCCGCGACAACTGTGGCATAGATCTGCCGCTCGGTGTCTTTGTCCTTCTCGAAGACGAGGGTGACAAGCTCATCCTTCTTGACATCGGCAAGCGTCAGATCTTGTCGGCAGGCGTGGAACGTCAGAGGCCAGAAGCGCTCCTTCGTGGACGGCGTCTCCTCCGAGCACTTTCCGTCGATGACGGTTTTGCCCAGCTCGCGGCCGTCGCCTCCCATGGCGACAACACTCACCGGTTTGAATTCGCCCCCCCAACGCTGCCGGACAAGCAGGCGGAGTTCCAATTTCCCGTCCTTCCCGGGCCGCAGATACATCCTGCTCTTGAGCGGTTCTTGTGGATCCTGGCTCAAAAGGGCAACGCAGACGTCCCGGGATTGCGGCGGGTGGTCGTTCTTCAGCCGAGCGCGCTGCGCAAGCGACAGGCCCACGAGCATGGGGAGAAGATAAGTTCTATAATAGACATCGCCTTGGATGGAAACGTTGGGGGGGGGCGGATTTTTCGGATCGCACAAAGGAACCACGTCCGCCAGCGTCCGAGCGATATCCCACGCCACGGACGCATAACGTTTGTCGCCGGTTTTCTCGAACGCCAACTGGCATGCCACCGATCCCTCCTCCCACCACACGCCTCCGTCCGGAAGTCCGGGATAGCCAGCGTTGTCCAGCGCCTCAAGAACAGTTTCCTCGATCCTCGGATCTTTCCAGAGGCGGTTTTGGATGACAAGGCCGGTGAACAGATATGCCGCCGGCGAGCGAAAAAGGCGTAGATCCTTCCGGTATTCACGGTCAATCGTCAGGTCGATCCATTCCCGGGCGAACTCTTTGATCTGCGGATCGAACGTCTCTTCGTAGGCGTTGCACCAGAGCGTGTTCATGTTGAAAAGCTCGCGCGCATGACCTCGGTTGACGGCATAGACAGGCTCTTCCTTCTTCGCCCGGGGCGTCGCCATGGCCTGATTCTTGGCTCCGGCGATCACCTCGTCCATCACCTCCTTGGCGCGTTTGTATCCCGTTACGTGGTAGTAGTATTGGAGGAAGTGTATCTTGGTGCCTTTGTGCAGATGTCCGGAGAACATTGGGAACGGCAAGCAGGCGGCTGTCGCTTGGTATCCAGGCGCGCTTTGACGGGTGTTGAAGTGGTTGGTCGCCACGTCCATGCCGAAGCGCGCCGTCCGCTCGCCTTCCTCGTAGAAATGTCGACCGCCACCCCGCAGAAACAGCATCCAAGGGATGAGCTGCTGGTCGTATTGGACACCGTCGAACCATCGGTACAGGCCTTCGTTCGGCTTATACCAGCGCATCATGCCGAACCGCCAGAAACCGTAGTCGTGAGTCTCGCCCCACCGCGCCGTGGCAAGCCGTCCCAGGGTGTCGATGGCGCGCTCCATGTCCGGAAAGTCTTTGTCGTTCACCGCCGTGAGATCAAACCCCATGAAGGGCACCCGCATCGCCGACGTCGGATCCTGACGAACGACCACCGGCTGCTGGGTCAACCCGTTGAGCTCGGCAACTCCCCGCGCCGATTGTTTATTGTAGAAGTGAACCAGCATCTCATGCGTCCGCGCCGCTCCCTCGGCGGTGAAGACGAATCCCGGGTTGCCCTCGTATTCCGATTTGCACACGCCTTCCGCCTTGCTCCAGTCATACCGCTTCCATTCAGGGGCGGAATAGAATGGCTCGGGCATGATATCGGCATAGTCGAAGCCCATGCGCCGTCCTTTGTCCGGCCAAAGCTGAACCTGGAGTTCCCCCTCCCGGACGGCGAACGCTGCAGGATAGGTCTGCCAGAAGTCCCGCACGCAGACAGCCACGCCACGTCCTTCGGCATCCTCCATCGACATCCAGCCGCCGAGACGGAGCCCCTCGCGGACAGGCTTGCCGTCTACGTCGACCAGGAAATGATCCGCCGAGTCCTGGTGGGCATACAGCGAGGAGGTGGACGTCCAGGGGACATTCATGATGTTGCCGCCCGTTTCCGAGACGCCAAGTTTGAGCGTCCCCGTTCCACCGATCAGCGGCTTCAGTCCGACCGACAATCCGCGGACTCCGCGCTTGCGATCCCTGACCATCCACGTCAATGTGTGATAGACCCTGGCGAAGCTCTCGTCCTTGAAGAATTGGCAGCGGACGTCCAACGCGGCGACCTTGGCTCCTTGCGGATCGACGAAGAAGCCCCGACCACGCACCGTCGCCCGCAGGGTGTTGCCCTCCTCCAGATCGATCTGCCATCCGTCCAGCTTGGTTTGGATCGGTTTTTCGCCATCGTCAACAACTATCGATTCTGGCGCGCCAAGAGGCTGGAGCATGGGCGTCTTCCTATTCCCGTCATTCAGTGAGACGTTTTCAAAAAGGGCACCGCCATTCTTCCTGATTTTCACTGTGATGGCATTGGTGGACACGGTGACAATCCCGTCCTTCTCCTCGGCCAAGGCCGGTCCATCGGCCAAGACCGGGGCGGCACCCGGTGTGAAAATGTACTTCTTGTCCGCGCTGGCGTTGAATTTTAGGAGGAGCCATTTGATGTTGCTCTTCTCAGGATTCCACCAGCCCGTGGCCTCGGCCTCGAATGGAACCGGCTTCGCCGTCTCGCCGGCTTTCGCCGGCTGTTCCTTCAGGCTTCCTCCGGAGACGCCGGACAGTTCGCCCTCGGGGAACACAAGCCCGACATTCACGGGAAAATCCTTCAATGGAACCACGCGTTTCTGTTGATCGGCCGGCTCCAGCACATCCAAGACGATCGGTGCCGCTGACTTGGCGTGTTCGGCGGCTTCGGCTCCAAGGCCAATCCCGGCTAGACAGATCAGGTATTTCATGAACCACAGTCTCATCGTAACCTCCTTGTCATTCCGTTTTTGTCGTAATCGCACTCGTAATCAGCGAAGCGGATCTGCGCTCGAACGATTGAGTAGCCGATTACGAGTGCGAGTGAACAGCACTCGTTTTCGTATTTGACACTACCTTGCTTGGTTTGCGGGCAGAGCCCGCTTTTGTTTTTACGAACAATCTTGATGATGTCAAAAACCGATCGAACCAGTCGAGGACCGTCTCCTGGACTTCGATGTCGAAGCAATGGGGCTTGTCAGGTTTGTAGTATTTGAAGCGATTGAGGCAGCCGGCCCATGTGAAGCCTTGGCGAATGTGGGTGGCGGACTTGGCCTTGCCGACGGCTGGGAACAGGGGATCCTGCGCGCCGCTGACCACCAGCGTGGCGTTGGGAGCGGCCATGACGGAAAAATCGGGGACGTCCAGTTGCTGCCAGAGGCCGGGCAGGAGGCAGAATGCGCCGATGGCTCCTGCGACGTTGTAGTCGTGCTGCTCGTCGCCAGTGCTCATCCACATGATGCTGGCCGAAGCGCGCACCCGGTCATCAAGCGCCGCAAGGAGGTTGGTGCGCCAGCCTCCTCCCGAGAGCCCAGCGCAGGCGAGACGACGGCGGTCCACCTCCGGCCGGGAGGCCAGATAGTCCATCCCACGGATGTCGTCCCATGTGTTGACGCCCGCCCAGGTGGTGCCCGCCCACATCAGGTAGCGGACGGCCGTATAAAGGCTGGAGGCGAACTTTTGGTGGTAATCCACACATTCAGCGATTGATGATTTGGCTGGATCAAATTCAAAGGGAATCCCGGCGAAACCGCGCGGCCCGCGCTCGCCGAAGTAAAAGGCGTCGGCCACCAGGACGGCGTAGCCACGCCGCGTGAAGGCGTTGGCCGGGGAACGGCCGCCGTATGCAGTCCGCTGGTGCTCCTGAAGGATGGGGTGTTCGTCGCCAAACTGGATCACCCGTTCCTTGCCGAAAAGCGGATTCCCGCCCCATTCGTGCATCAGGTACACGGCGGGGTAGGGAGGTCTCCCATGCTTGGGCAGAAGGAAATAGGCGGGGACGCTGAACCAGGGTGCGGACTGGTAGGTCAGCCGCTCCGCGATGAAGTCGGGGAACTCCCGCCGCCATTCGCGCCGGGGTTTCAGGTTCAGCGGCCCGGGGTGATAGTGGAGCGATGTCAGGACAGCCTGCCGGGAGGCTTTCTTCCAGCGGGCGAACCCCATGGCTCGGCAATTGTCCCATGCCATCTCGCGTCGATGGGTGAGGCGGTATTGCTTCAACGGCTCTTGGAGATTGCCGAAGAGATTCAACGGCTGCTGACAGGATTTGGCTTTCATGGGATCAACAATTCTCGCTTCGCATTGATTATCGGTTGCCGTGTCCAATCTTGCCTCATATCTTTATCTCGTCCCTTTAGTTCTTCATGCCGAGAGTTGACACTTCCACGATGGATTTATTGCCATTTGACCTTGACAACTTTCCATGCGGCGTCCACGCTCAACTGGACGACAACCGCCCCATCCTTCGCCTTCCATGGCAGCTCCACGCCGGCGCAGGTCACCGACACCGGCGTGTGTGTGGCGGGACTGCGCAAGACCAACTTGACCGGGTACGGCGGGAACGGCCCGGCCACCCGTGGCCAATACCGCGCCCATTCCGTCCCACTGACCTCGGTCTGCTCGCCGCCATGATTCAACAGCACCGCCCATGAAATGTCCTCATGATGGAACCCAACCACCTCGACGCTCCCGGCGGGTGAGATCAATTTCATCGTCGGTTTAGGCAGCAGCGTGGCCAACAGCTCCTCGAGCCACTCCTTCTGCTGGAGATTCATTCCGATGGAGTAATCATGGAACAGCGGACACGCCAAAAAATAGACGCTGCCTTTCCCCACCTTGTAACACGTCAGAGCCGGAGTGTCGGCCGCCTTGTCCGCCGGAGGGTTGATGCCCCAGCCCATTTTGACGCCGTGCCGGAGATCGTATGGCGGGATCGCTTTGATCAGTCCCGATGCTCCGCGCAACCTCACTTTGAAGCAGTCGCCACGAACAAGCACGGGATCATCGGGAGCCGATTCCCGGGATAGATATATGTGGTCCTGCCATGGCGTCGGCTCCTGTTCGACGCCCATCCAGGCGACGTTCCCCGCGTCGGTGTCGGGGATTTTGCCGACAACGACCACCGTCCCACCGTCCTTGACAAATGTGCCGATCAGCGAGTCGGAGCGACGAGAGACACGGGGCAGTTCGGGCAGCACCAGGAGACGTCTCGTATCCAGCCAGTCCTCAAGGTAGTCCTCCGCCACGACCCCAAAGTTGCATCCGGCGTCAAGCAGGAGGTGGTGGGCGCCGATCATGGTGCGCAGCGCCAGGCGCGGGTCGAGCGCAAAGTTTTCCATCTCCTTCCCGTAGACCATGGAGGGGCTGTGCAGCAGCAGCGCGTCCGGACAGCGGGGCGTTCCCTCGGGAGGAAGCTCCTTCGCCATGGCGCGGCACAGCGCCGAGAGGTGCTTCAACGATTTCCGCGTGCCTTCGACAATCCGGTTCGCCGGATGAAGGCGATCGCCCATATACAGCCGCGCCCCGTGCGCCAAGATCGGAGCCGCCATGCTTTCAAGAGCGGCAAATGGAACCTGGCTCCAATCACCCCAGCCTTGGTTGAAGCGCGTCGGCATCACGTCCGAGGGGCGCGATGTCGTCGAGCCGAAGTTGGCGCAGAGCGATGACCAGCGGGAGCGCGGCCCGGGACAGGGCGGGTCAAGGGTCAGACGGTTGATTGTGGCAGGAAGCTTCTCTGGAAAGCCGGGGCTGCCGATCTGGTTGAAGCCGACCACCGCTCCGGGCAAAAGATTATTGATGAAGTTCCCGACGCGGTCGAGCAACTCGAGGGCTCTGTCATGCCGGAATTTCCCGTAGACGCCCCAGTCACCGCTTTCCTTGTCGACGGGGATTGGCAGTCCATAAGCCTTCTTGAACGCCCGCCGGCAGTGAGCGCAGTGGCAGACATTGAACGCCCCCATAGTGTCGAAGAAGAAGCCGTGCGGCTTGTACATCCTGATGATCTCCTCCAACTGCGGAAGAAACCCCTTGTCAAGGTATGGCGTGAAGGGGCAGACGCTGATGAAATGGTCTTCGGAGACATTGCGGACGCCTGGGGTGAGCATCTGAATCCAGTCGTGGTGCATTCTCCCCGCTTCGCCGTCTATGCCGAAGCTGACGTACGCGAGGACGCTTATCCCTCTGTCACCACACGCCTTCGCCACGTCGCCGAACGGGTCGCCTTTCATCCGCGGGTGCCGCGTCCCCACCTTGGTCGGATAGTAGGAGAATCCGTTGTGGCATTTGGCGAACATGATAACCTCCTCCACGCGGGCGTCGGCCAGAGCCTTGGCGATTCCCTCCGAGTCGGGGTCATGTCCGATTCTGACGCTTTTATGACTGTGGAAGTCAAAATGCCATGCCAACTTCTTCATTCCCGTATTCCTCCTCTTTGTAAATCCAAAATAATAGCCTGCGACATCACCGCTCGAAGCCAAACGCGTACAACCGCGCCCGCACATGGTCGAAGTAGAAGCGAAGTCGGTAGGCGCCGTCAGGCAAAACCGATGATCCCTTCCATGTCACCTGAGAGCGTACGGAGTCAGCCTCGCTGAAGACACAGTTCTCCTTTTCAAAGCCCGGGACGGGGGAGCAATTGTCGGCGCGGCGGATTTCCACCTGGATGCCACCCTCCCCCAATCCTCCCCCGTTGACCACCAACGAACCGCCTTGATAGGTGAACGGTATGGTCGTCATGATCCCGGTCTCGCAGTCGGGATCAAGCCGCAAGACGCCCCAACCGTCAGCGCGCAACCGCCCGATGCTCACCGCCCATGGACGCACCTCGAATTTGTTCGGCTGCGTAGGGTTCGATGGCATTGATTTGACAGCGCAGGGGTCGTTGTCATCGGCATCGGTGAAGGTTCCCGCCGGCATCCCAACAAAGTAAAGCCAATTCTCGTCGCCGATGCGGATCGGGGGCGCCGTCCGGATGCGTCCGCTGTCCCACTCCCCGCAATTGCCGTGCGGCATGTTGATCGCCCCGCCTTTCACCCGCCAGTAGTGTTTGCCGTCCCTCGAGACGGCCAGAGCCTTGTTGACATGCTGATTGTATCCGATATAAAACGCATCGTAGTAGTACATCAACAATCCGTTCTCACGCCAGATCTCGGCTTCATGGATCTCCTCCTCCCATGGGTTTTCCGATGCGTCCGCGTCGAGGACGATAGGGCCGGTCTGCCATGGCGACACCGGCGAGTCCATGCGCTCGGGGTTCTCGCGCAGGTCGTAGGCGCCATGCCACTGAATCAGATCCGGGCTGGTGTAGACGACCGTGTTGCGTCCGGAGGCGCCGCAGAGCGCCAGCGTTATCTTGTAGCGTCGCCGCGGATCGGGATCCTCCTCGTCACGGATGAGATTCGGATTCAACGTGATGTCGCCCATGACAACTGGCGCGAGATCCTTCACGAAACGCCAGTGGATTCCATCCGATGACGCTACCACGTCATATGTGCGGGCTTCCATTCCTCTCACCGTCCTGTAATTCGCCAGCAGTCCTTTAAACCGAAGCGAGGGATCCTTCTCCCCTGGATCCTCCAAAAACAAGGGACGCCAGAACTTCCCGAAGGGCTTTCCCTCCAGTGTCATGCCCGACTCGTCGACGGGCTCCCGTTTCTCCCAGCGTATGCCATCCTTGCTGAACGCCCTGCCGGGCAAGGATGTGCGGTAAAGGCTGCCAAAGCCGCCATAGCGCATCTCGAAGCCGCCGTCCACCGCCTGGACATCGCACCCCCAGATATGAACACCCTCGCGCTCCCCGCCCCCGTCCTCGCCCTCCCGGTGGACGACGGGCGGCCCGCCCCCTTGCCCGCGTGGCTCGCGCCGGCCGACGACGTGGACGCGAACCGGATCATGGACGAGCTCGAGACCCGCGCCGCGGCGCTCGTC
>CAYTFM010000001.1:83558-108097 GCA_964436735.1 uncultured Victivallales bacterium
CCATAGCGCATCTCGAAGCCGCCGTCCACCGCCTGGACATCGCTCCCCCTGATATGGCCCCCCTCGCGATCCACGCACACTTCCGCCCCGAAGACTGTATGCGGCAGCTTCCGTATCTCGCCAATCTTGTGCTCCACGCCGACAAGCTCGTCAATCTCGAGGTTGTCCAGGAACACGATGCGGCGCCTCTCGCCGGAGTGGTATGCCGGCACAGGAAGGGCGTCGAAATACAGCTGCTTCGCCGCCAGCGTAAGCGTCCCGATGGCGGACGACCGCGACGCGTCCTTCTGGACGAAAAGGATCCTCGACAGGCAATCATACGGCCCCCGCGCCTCCATCGCGTCGCCAAACAACTCGCCTTGGAAGCGGGTGAAGAAGATATGCCGGCGTGTGCTGTTGACGTAAAACATCCAAAGCACCCCGTGCCGGTCACGGCTCAATGTCGGACGCCAGAACTCCTCCATGAAGGGAACGAATTCGTCGTCACGGTCAGCGTTTCCACGCGCTCCCAGCCTTCGTTTCAACAGGATCTCCCGCGAGCGGCGGAAGTCATGAATCCGCCATCCGTCCTCGCCAAGAACCGCGTATGAGACCGTGGTGCCGCCAGAGGGGCGGTTTTTCGCATAGAGGGCCGGATCGCGCTTCAGGTCGATCTTCCCCTCGCCTTGATAGGCGATGACCAACCTCCCGTTCCCGTCCACGGCGACCGACGGATGCGAACTGCAGAAGTGGGCGACCATCTCCACGCCTTCGCCGCCGCGGCTGTCGCGCCACGAATGGCCGTCCGCGGAGCGGGTGTAGAAGATGCGCCGTCCTCGCTCGAAAACCACGTGCCGAACGCCGGACGCCTCCATGAACACGTTCGCCCGACCGGCGTTCTCCGCAATGACATTCTCTCCGCCGCCGATGATCTTCTCGATGAGTTTGCCGCCGCTGGTTAGATAGGCGGCAGTCTCGCCTGTGGGAAGCAACGCCATGTCGCATAGTTGACTTCCGGCCCCGGCGATCTTCTCCGGGCTGGACCACGCCGCCGCGGACGTCAGCCGCTGACGGGGATCGTCACCGGCGACATCCGCCGTGAGCAGGTAAACCCCGTCAGGATGATCGTACAGGATGCGCATCGTGTCCTTCTCGTCGATCATGGCGCAGGAATCTCCGATCAAGCCGGGCGGGCACTCGTGAACGGGAAAGTGCCACGGCGCGTCGGGACGCCCGACCAACCTGACCGGAGGATGGAATTGCTCCCCATCGGCGTCCGGTGTGGGAGAGATCGCCAAGGCCAGCCACGTGCGGTCTGAATAACACCGGTCGAACGTGAAGACACAGAACCAGATGCCTCGTGAGTTTCTGGCGACCGCCTTGCCGTGGTTGCCGTACTGGATGCGGTTGGTGGACGTCTCCGGGATGACGTCCTCGTCAAGCGTGAAATGCGGCGGCACCAGATTGACTCCTCTCAGCGGCATGATGACTTTCTCCTTATTATTCAACCACTATCAACGTTGGACGGTTTGCCAAAAAGAGCCAGCCCCCCATAGCAAGCATTTTGCAATATCTTATCATCATATCACTCTTCATTGTTCTGATGTTCCACCATGGTTTTATAAAATATCCGGGTTAATTGCCTGTTACCGGAGGTTCAAACCATTCGTCGCGGGTTTGCGCAAAAAACGGTGAAACCCCGCGAAACTTTCGCGCGTCCATGTACCCCGTCACCGTCACCTGGATCAGCTGGTCCTTGCCCACGTGGAAGGTTGCCTGGGTGGGGTTGGCCAGGTTGAACCGCTGCAACACCTCACCCGTGGCGGCGTCCCGAATCGTGAACGGCCGGTGAAAGAGATTTTCCACGGTGATCTCTTCCGCCGTGGTCCGGGTGAAAATGCGGGTTCCCGTATAATACTGACCGGCCAGATCGTAGAAATAAACGTGGCGGTCCAAGCTGACGCGTTGCACCATATCTGCGGGAGCAAGCACCAAAGCGAGGGGGGTGTTTGTGTCCGCGCCTGCCAACGTGATCCGGTAGGTGGCGCCCCGCCGAGCGGCCGGAAGAGTCAGTTCGCCCCGGTGCGGGGTAAACCAGTCGATGGGGTAAAAGCGATCGGAGTCGCCGTTTACTTCCACACGAGATGTTGGTGGGAAAACTGCCTGGGCGACCTGTCTGCCGTCCGGATCAAAGACGGTCGCGTCAATGGCGTCGATGGCTTTTTCCTTGACGCCGATGAAGATGAAGCGGATCCGGAGATCGCCGTCTTGGCGCGGCCGCAGGTACACCTCGCCTTTGACACAGCCTTTGCCAGCGAGAGGCAGGCTGATGAAGGTGTTGTGCAACTCAAAAGGATCCGTTGTTTTCAGTCCCAGCCGCGCCGCGTCAGCATAGCCGGTGAGAAGCGGCAACAAATACTGCTGAAAAAACGCGCTTCCCGTGAACGGATAGTAGGAGGGGGTCACCCGGGAGGACCACTCATGATCCGGTATGACATCCGCCAGCGACCGGGCCACGTCCCACCCTGCCCTGGCATAGCGGCGATCCCCCGTCAGGCGAAACGCCCAGTTACACCACGAAGCGGCTGTCGTGGAATAAGGGCCGCCATCGGGGAAATCGGGGTACCCGTTGTCAGCCAGATGTTTCAGCATGAGCGTCTGCAAATCCTGGTCATTCCACAACCGATGCTGGATGACGAGTCCGGGGTAAAGATAGGCGACTGGTGAACGGAAGGTGTTCCGTTGCGGATTGTATTCACGCTTCATGGTCAGATCCAGGCACTCGCGGGACAGCGCTTTGAATTCAGGACTGCCAGTTTCCTCGTAGGCGAGCGCCCAGAAGGTGAGCATGTTGTAGAGTTCGCGGCCAAGCCAGCCTCGACGCAGGTTGTTGGACTGCGCATCTTTGTCGGCAGCCTGCTGATTGCCCGCGATGACCACCTGCATCACTTCACGGGCGCGACGGTAGCCGGTCAGATGATGATAGAGAGGTAAAAAGTGGACTTTGGGTTTCTTGCTGCAAAAGCCGTCATGCCAGGGGAAAGGCATGCCGGCGGCACCCGACTGGGCACCCGGAGGATAACCACGCGTGTTGTAATGGTTGGTGCCCACATCCATGGAAAAACGGGCGGTGGCCTCCCCTTCCTCGAACCAATGACGACCGCCGCCGCGCATGAACAACAGCCACGGAATGATCTGCAGGTCATATTTATGACCGTCAATCCAACGGTAACAGACACCGGTTCCGCCCCAACGGGTCATGCCGTAGCACCACAGGCCATAATCGTGGGTGGCGGGCCAGCGGGCGAGCGCCAGTCGGCCGATTTGTTCAACCGCGCGTTCCATATCGGGATAATCCGTCCGAACCGGCTCCAGGTTGAATCCCAAGAACGGCACCCGCATGGCCGCTTTTGGGTCTTGCCGCAGGGCGATCGGGTGCTGGGTCACCGAGTTCAGCTCGGGCGTGGTTCGTTTGGCCGTACGATCATAGAAAAAGATAGTCAGCTCGCGGGTCCGCGCAACGCCTTCAGCAGTATGCAAAAACTCCGGATTAGCAACTCGTTCATGGACGAAATGCCCCTTGTTTTGAGTCCAGGGATGCTTGTTCCATTGCGTGTCGTAGTAGAAATCCGGCGGCATGAGATCTTCCGGCTCAAAACCCATCCGCGGTCCCTGGGACGGCCAAAACTCCACGGCCAGCGCATCCCCCTTCACGGAAAAAGCCGCCGGAAACATCTGCCACATCTCGCGTAAAACCACGCCCACGCCCCGTCCTTCTTCATCCTCGATGGCGATCCAGCCGCCCAATTGTTTACCCGCATGTTTTTTCTGGCCATTCACCAAGAGGGCAAACTGCATGTCCTTGAGCTCCTTCCCGTCCGGTCCGATTTGGTGAGCGTACAATGACAAATTTTCCTGCCGCTTCGTTTCAAACGCCTCGGTCGTATAATCCGACAAGCCGACTTTCACCCGCCCGCCCGCGCCCAGGGACGGTTTTAACGACAGGGAAATCTCCCGTGCGCCGATGGCCGGATCCTTCACCATCCACGTCAAGGTATGATACACCCGGACAAAACTCTCCCCCTTGAAAAATTGATAGCGCAACTCCAACGCCGCCACCTTTTCGCCGGCGGAATCGCAAAAGAATCCCTCCGCCCGCAGGGTCGCGCGGGCTGGCGAGTTTTCCTCGATCTCCACTTTCCATGCGGAAACCTTGGTCTCGATGCGGTTTTCATCCTGGTCAAGAGTCAAGACATGGGCGGGTTCCAGGGTCGCCGCAATAGGTTGGGCATTCAGGGTGACACTGCTGAACAAGCTGGGAATATTGGTCGAAATCCGCGCCATCAGCGGCCCGGTATTCACCTCGATCATCTCATCTTTCTCTGCCGCCAAAGGATTGCCCTCGATAGACGGGGCCTTTTTACCGATTTCGAAGGTGTAGCGGCGGTCGGTTGAGGCGTTGAACTTGAGCAGGAGCCATTTGATGTCCGTTTTTTCGGGGTTCCACCATCCGGTGGCTTCCGCCTCGAAGGGGACTGTCTGTCCTTTATCGTCCACCAGACGGCCGCCGGGCAATCCTTGCAGACTGTTCTCCGTAAAGACCAGTCCCACCGCCACGGGAAAATCCCGGATCGGCTGGGCTCGTTCCGCTGGCTCCACGATTTCCAAGCTGGTTTGCTTGAGGGAGAGGGGGGAATCGTCCGCGGACAAAACCACGCCGATGGCCGTCAGCAAAAAGATCAAAACGACCATCCGGATGATTCTATCCGATTTCATAGGGCTCCTTTCCCGTTTTGTTCTGGTGTCGTGATCGATATCTCTTGCAACAACTCAATCGGCAGCGCCGTGATTTGAAAAGTCTATCGCCCTCGTAATCGAACCCAACCGAGTACGAGCACGAAAAATACTGCGACCTTCCTTCATGTCACGCGAAGTAAACTGCCTGCATACTACTGGTGATAGGCGTTCCATCGGTCATTATCTCCCCATGTGAGCAACGTGTTGTAACTATCCCACTCCACATGATTGTCGAACATGATCATATTCGGGCCCTTATTATGGCGCATGAACCCCTCGGGATACGGGGGGATCGATATATTGCTGTTGAAACCGGTCACCGAATCTTGATTGTCGATGAGCCATACTTGCGTTGTTGGCTTCAGCACCTGCATGATTTTGCCTCGTCTCCGTCCGAGTGGATTTGAATCCAGAGCTGGAGCCTGCGCCATTGTGTGATAACGATATCGGCTGGACAGTAGGGAACGTCAGATGAGTGTCCTTGCCGCACGTGAACACGCACGGTCCTATGCCTTGAGCGCTGTCCCCGAGCTGGTCGACAGTCCGCACCGGTAGATTGAAGTAGGGGGCGAGGTGGACATAATGCGCCGCCGTCCGCACAATAGCCGCCATTCAAATAGGCGCACGGGATGAAGTCGTTGTAGACGTTGTAATAATTCGACGTGGCGACGCCGATCTGCTTGAGATTGTTGGCGCAGGATATGCTTTTCGCCTTCTCCATCGCCATCTTCAACGCCGGGAACAGCAGAGATGCGAGGATGCCGATGATCGCCACGACCACGAGCAACTCTATCAAGGTAAATCTGGTTCTCCTCATCAAGCGCCTCGTTTCGTTTTTCAGCCCTCGCAGATTTGGTTTGTCAAGGGTATTTGCCGATATTCCGGAAATATTACGATGCCCGCAACTTAGATGATCTCCAAGCCGTCCCGGTCCGGCAACGGCGGGAACGGCGCCGTGGGCAGCGTCTGGTACCAGTAGGCCACCGAGGCGATGTCGTCCTGCAGAGCCAGGTAGCGGTGGCCACTGCGCCAGCCCAGCGCCTGGACGGTCACCTTGAGGTCCTCCTCGAAGCGCACTGGATCCATGATGTGCCAGCGGTACATGGCGAAACGCTGTTGGCACTTGTACAGCCCGTCGGACTTGAGCACCTGGAACATCCCGGCGAACGGGGTGGTGTAGGTCACGTACTGGCCGTTGACGTCCCAGTCGTAGCATCCCAGGAAATAATCCTCCAGACCTGTGCCGCAGATCGTCGGGAACTCCTTGTCGCCATCCATATAGAACTTGACCTCGCCCTCTCCCCACCAACCATTGTTGTTGACGCCCCACGCCAGGTAGGTGCCGACGTACTGGCCGCATCCCTTTATGCCGTCGACAATCGTGAACACCTCCTTGTATGGCAGGGGGTTGACCCTGCGGAACTGGGCGTGGAAATAGGCGCAGTCCTCCGGGACTTCGGTCAGGGTGTAGTTGATCTGGTAGTATATGCAGGCCTCCTCGTCGCTCATGTTCTCCAACGTGATCCGGCAGTGTTTCCGGAACGGCATCTCCCAGAAGCAGTTCAACGAGCGGTTCGGCCCGACCATCACAGGCAGTGAGCTGACCTGCGCATACGAACCCCATCCGGCGGCGAAGAAGTCGGGGGCGGGGCACTCCACGGCCGGCTGCTCCTGATCCTCCCAATAAAAGCGCAGGATGTAGAAACGGGCGAGGGGATTTCTACTGACGCTGCCGCTGAGCCAGATGCTCTGAATGGCGCCCATGCCCTTGATGTCGGCCAATGCGAACGTCTCGCCGGCCTTGATTACCACGCTGGGCGAGATTTTCCAGCCGGCGCCAAGGTCTCTGGCGCAGCTCTTGCCCGTTCCCTCTGACGCCATGGCGGCCTTGCCCTTCTCCCCCGTGAAGTTCTCCGCGCAGATCGACCGCGTCTTGGCCTTCGACATCCTTGACAGATTTCCCAGCGACATCCCTAATCCATTAAAGCCCATATTCATCCCCTTTCATAAAATCAACCAGAGATGCAACAAACAGCCTGATTGGGTCAAGCCGAGGTTGAACGTGATGACTCACGTTATTCATTGCTAAATAGGCGTCATGCTCTTGTGGCACTTTGCTGCTCGTTCTCTAACGCTACCCCTCTCTTGGCGCAGGAAATCAACCACCGCCTGGAAATCGCCACACCCCATGCGCCCCGACGGCAACAGCCAGAAACGCCATGGCGGAAACTGCAACGGACCAACAGGATGAACGATTTCCCATACCCTCACATTCTTATTTCAAGTCAAACTAAAGTATCGATACAATATAATCTTTTATTGCGAGGATAGCGCCTGTGTCACGGAAGAGTTTGGCGCACCCTATTTACGATATCTCTCCGTAAGATCCCCGCTGCGCAAGCCCCTGCGCGTTCTGCACGCCAACAAGACGTCAACATGTTTGTATTGTATCGAAACATATTGCGTCTGTCAATAGCACTCCGCGCTATTCCGGGAATTTTGGCAGAACTCAGGCAGGAGCCATGGCAACCTAGGCGCACCTATCGACAAGCATCCTGCGTAAACGGCATAGCCGCAATTCCCGAGAATTATTGCGCACAGAACGTCCGAATGAAATCTCGGTATGCGACGTCTGCGATCTGATAATACCCCGGGATGTCAGGATGCACACCGTTTGTGTGACGATCTTCGGTTAGCGGATTGCGATTGTTGACAGGGAAGCTCGAGTGGATATTGTTCCATTCTCCATCAAACTGTGAGGCTATCCCCAGATACCTGACGAACGTCGCGTACGTTGGGTCGGCAGCAATACTCTCCATTGCCAAATTGTACCCATTTGCGTTCCTAACCAAATTATAATAATCTGCCGACGGGCCTGAACCATAGTTCGTGCCAAGACCACCGTTATAGGACGGGATTTGAACACCTGTTATCCGGATCAGGCATTTGGGGAAATCAGCGTGTATTCTCTCAATCAGTTCCTTGGAACTGGCTATTGCCGCAGCATGGTCAGCAGCGAATGGGCCGGTACCCAGTTCGTTCCAACCCAATAGTATGTACACGACATCAAGATCGCCAACTCCGCCGACACGAGCGAACCAATCAGTAAAACTTGCTCTGCCCTTGCTGGCCTCCCAGAAGACCGAGCCGGATGGTTCTTCGGCATAAGATGCGTACACTATGTCAGAATGGTGAGAGCCCCCTGACACCCAGGCGAAAGTGCCACCAGCAACAGGGGGAACATCGGATCCTGAAAATATGGAGATCTTCAAACGGCCCATAGTTTCCATGATCCTGTACGTCGACGCACCACAGGCATAAATTGAATTCATGTCCGATCTGTCTTTGTCGAATGTGCCTCCTAAGATGTAACCACCCGTTGTTCCAGAAGTGCCCATATGACGGTTAGTTGTCCAACCACCCCAGGCGACAAAACCTTGGGTGGGGTGGTTGGGCATAGGCACATCGCCCAGAAAGGTGATATTGCCGTAGCCCTTGCCAACGGGAGAACCTCCAGACTGAGTCAACCTGCGGTACATTTCCAGAGGCCAAATGCCACCGGCGGTAAGTGAGTCGCCAATACACAGCACGTTCTTGTTGGACGACGGCTGACCGGTCGCTTGTACGATAATCAGGTTGGCGGTATCTGTGGCGATCTGGTTTCTCTGCAAATCAAAGACAGAAAACGTCAGTGTCTTGGTCCCCGCACTGCCAATCGGTGGGGTATAGTCGAAGAATCTAGGAAAAGAAGCAGAACCGGCGCATGCGTTCGAAATGATGTTGTAGGGAAGATAATATGGATTTTGCGCCTCTACAGCACCGCGCGTGAACACCTGAAGATTATCCCCCACAACGGCGGTAATTTCCGGAGGCAGGATGACTCGTGGCGTAAAAACCGCTGAGTAGGGAGATCCTTTCGACGTCTCACGATCTGGATTTTGGGTGATTTCAGATCCATTGGTTGATGGGACGGCAAAAATGCTTCCAGCCATAAAGATACAGGAGACGACGACACGCAATACGGTTTCATACATGTTCGGCTCCTGCTTCATATTCAAACATCCCTGAAAATGTCGATACTGGCTTAACCGGTTGTGCCGGGATTGCGGCTGCTATAAAATGTGGGAGGCGGTCTCTGACCGGCGATTGCTCATGGAGGGCTGCGGACATTGGCTTGCTATGTGCGCAGACCGGTTCGCCCATCGGAGATGGCCTCCCACATTGGATTTCCTGGACGGTCTCGCCATCACTTCAATAAAATCCAGCCGCGGGAGAGGAGGCTGGCGTGGGCCTCGAAGGACGGGAACCAACTGGAGATCTCCTCGTAGTCGTCACGGAACTTTTTACCGGTTTTGTCCAGGCGGATCTTCTGCTTGTTGCGGGCGATGTTGAAGCGGCACGCCCCGTCATCGCTGCAGTCCGCAAGCAGCGAGAGGGGGAGGCGCATCTCCAAGAGCCAGCCATTCTCTTGCTGAGTCGTCTTGACCTCGAACTCGCCATTCCAGTTCTTGTCTTTGTCCTTCATATCGAAAATGCCGCCGACGGGATTGGCGACGATTTGCAGGTACCGCTCAGCGTTGGTTTCCCCCGGCTTACTGAAGAACAACTCCACGGAGTCGTCCAGCCAGACCGGCCCGTCACGGGTGGTGGTGGCGGCGTACAGCTTGTCCATGGGCTGCTGGCACTCGATCCCGATGTAGAGGTTTTGCTTGTCACGGAGCATCCGTACGGCCGTTGGGAAAGCCGAGCTGCCGCCTTTGCCGTAGGCGATGAAATCCTTGAGGATGGCGGCCTGAGCCCATGCGGGGTCATCCAGCCGGCCATCAAGGGTCGGCGGCGTGGTGGTGTCCGGGACCCTGCCCACACGGCCTGCTGTTTTCAAGGCGTCGAGCATCAGCAGATTTCTCCCTTCGGTATCTTTCACAGCAGAGAACATGTCGAGCACCTTCAGCAATGCCAGTGAGGTGACATCCGTGTCAGGGCGCCGCCTGGCTTCCGCCGCCACTTCGTCGAGGATCCGGGACGCCAGGAGGGCCTTCGCCCGCGAGAAGGTGGCGCTCATCCGCATGCTGCCATCGCCTGGCGGATCTATGGTCAGACACAAGTCGAGGCCGGCACCGTTGCGGTACACAAGGTCGTAGTCATGTCCGGCGTCCGAGACTGCCGCTAGCATTTCGATGACCGCCGCAACAGGCTGCCCTTTCCCCTGCAGCAATTCCATGGCTTTGCGTCCGGCCCAGTAGCGCTGTACAAGAACCGCGCTGGCGGAAAACGCCCGCTGGGTCATGAGGATCCGCTGCGCCACCATGTCGTCCGGAGCCAGTGCGAACGCCTCCTTCAATGCCTGCAGGCAGTCGTCCACCATCTTCTCCGTGAACCACGCCATCTGGCTTTCCACCTTGTGGGCGATGCCCGTGGTGTGCGCCTCGCGCCCCCAGGCCTCGCGGCAGATGGAGAAGTAGCGGCGCATCGGCTCGGCGGCCGGGCCGTAGAAATCGGCGATGAACTGGTCCTCGTACGCCTTCACATCCAAGTCGGGATCCCAGATCAGGCGCATCGCCAGAGCGTACTTGTGGACATCCGTCCACCACGCCGGTCCGGACTCAAAATACACCGCCCGGCAGCCTTTCCCGTAGGCGTACTGGATCGTCCGCGCCAGCACGTCGTTGAAGATGTTGGGCACATACATTCCAGCGCCGTGGATGTATTCATAGACGCCGAACTGTGTGACGTGGAGCGAGAGGCGGTCGATGGTCTCTTTAATGTTCTTTTGCCAAAGCTCGTCGGTCACTTGACCCTCCGACGCCAACGTGACGAAGGGCATGACCATCTTATGGGCTTTGAGGTCCTCGGGCGGTATGCCTGCCGAGGAGTATCCCAGGCAGCCCAGAATGCGGTTGGGATATTTCTGGGCGACGATCTCCGCGATTTTGTTCGCATAGGTGTAGTAGAGCCGTCCGCACTGGCCGAACTTCGCGCCTTTCTCGTCCCAGAGGGGCAGGCAGGTGAGGCAGCGGCAGTAACATCCTCCATCGTTCACCCCGATGGAGACTGACAACCCTTCCGGCTCCTTATCGAACTGGTCGATAATCTCCTGCGCCACCGCCTTGATCCCCTCGGGATTGGTCATGCACGGCTGCCAACCGCTGCCGGTGTCCTCGGTGAACACACAGCGCCGCCCATCCACCAACGAGAAGAACTCCGGATTGGATTTGCCGTACTTGGTCTGGGGGAGGAGCTTCCAGAGGTTGTGGCTGAAGTCGAGTGTCTTCGCGCGATGGTGGAAATCCACCCACTCGGACACGCCGGCGGCTTCGCGCTTGTCGCGGACAGCCGCGTAGATCAGACGGTGGACATACGGCGGCGTGAATTCGTAATGGATGTCGGCAAGTTTGATGGGCGTTTTTTTCCGGTACACCGTGCCGACCTCGCCCGGCAGGTATTCCTCAACCCCGCACTGCATCCGCAGAAACTCGATGGCGGCGTTCAGAGTGCCAGCGTCGGTTTTACCCGCCAGGAAGAGATGATTCCCTTCGCTCTCGATGATGAAGGATTCACCGCGCGGCAGCTTGTCCAACCGCTCGCCATATTTGGACTGCGCTTGAGGAGTGCGCCCCAACTCGATCACCAGCTTCCCGTCGACGGCCGTCTCCTTGTCTGTCATCACCAGCTCCCGGGCGCTCAGGCGGGAGAGATGCTTTTTCAGATAGACTTCGGCCATGACGCATTCCCGATTCTTCGAACCTTTGACGATGACAATGGGGGAGCTGTCGGAAATCTCCAAAGCGGAGACCGACGCCGTCACGCCGAACATTCCAAGGATTCCCAGCGTCCTCGCGGCATGAAGAAAGCCGCTTCCCGACCCAATACCATTTCCCATGTGCCTGCCCTCCCCCAAAACTGTTTGATTAATCTTTTCCATAGTAGAAGTTGTTTAGCTCGACACCCGGCGTCGTCAGCCGGCCGATATAGTCAAATTGAATCTTGTCGACATGCCCGTCGGCGTACAAGATATTCATCTGGCTGTTGTGCCGATAGGCCCGTTCCGCCGCCCATATGAGGGATTGCTGGACATAATTGCCGCCGGACAGCACGCCATCGGTTTCCCCGTACAATGCGCATCTGGAAGGTGTTGTCATCTTGGTTAAACGTCCCATCGGACATGTGGCACTCCCATCCCCCACCATAAAGCGGTTGTTGGCGTAGGTCGTCCATGTCCCATATGACGCATATGGCGTGGCGGGTTGGTGCCTTTTGTATGAGGGGCATATCCACGGGTTGGGTGTGTTGAAGTATGTGGCCGTGTTGTTGTAGACGGTGGGAATGCTGAGATAAGGCCTCAATATCTCTGGATAATATGTGGCTCCATTTCGCAGAGGGGCGATGTGGTCGTTATAGTCAACCGCATAGCCTTGTAACGCCACTCCTATTTGCTTCAAATTGTTGGTGCATGCGACGCTGTTGACCGCCTCTCTGGTTTGCTTCAGCACCGGCAGCAGCAGGCTTGCCAGAATGGCGATGATGCCGATTACGACGAGCAGCTCAATGAGTGTGAAATGGGTAGTCTTGCGCATCTTGATTTCCTTTTTCGGCACGGTTAATGGCTAAGTGGTTGTCGGATTTTGAGTTTGCGGCTCTCAAAACGTGCACGTTGCATCATACGCCCTTTTTCATTTCGCTGGCGCGGCGGTGCTTCGCCTTATGATCAGACTGCCCTTGACGCGTATCCATGGGGCGGACGCCTCCGTGTCCTTCGTGAATTCCCTCAGGCATTTCGACGCCCACCTCCCCATCTCCTCGCAGTCCACCCTGATCGTGGTCAGCCCGCTCAGATCGGCATTTAAAAGAGAGAAATCGTCAAATCCTGTGACACTTACGTCCTCGGGGACTTTCACGCCGACCGCCTCCATGGCTTTCATGAACGCCACCGCCGGGTCGTCCCGCGTGAAGACCATGGCGGTGGGCCTGTCGCCGCTGCTGAGAAAAGAGCCGACCAGCTCCTCCATGGAAATATCCCCGAACAGCGTGTATTTCAACCCTATGCCGTCGGCGAGGTGGATGAAAGCCTCTCGCCGCTCATTCTCGTTAGTTGGATTTGGCGACGACACCACCTTCTGGGCGAAGCCGATATGCCGATGGCCGAGCGTCCTCAAATAACCCACCATCTGAAACACGCCATCCCTGTTGTCCGTGACAACGCAGGGGGCGTATGGCAGCAGCGCGTCGACGACAACCCTCCGCACGCCAGAGGCCGACAGCAGGGGCAGCAGCGCTTGAAGGGGCTTTGCCGAGATCACGATTATCCCCTCGTCGCCAGCGGGAGTCAAGGGCACCCTGTCGATGCCCGTCAGGCTGGATTTCGCGAAATCCCTGAAACTCAAGGACAGACCGTTCAGATGGGCGTCCTCCATGATGCCCCGGCATATCCTCTCGGGAAATGACAATTGCCCGCTTAAAGGCTTCTGCTTGAACACCACAATCCTCGTGAGTTCCACGTCGATCGAATTGGCCGGGAGATCCATCTTCGAGATTCCGCTCACGAAAGTCCCCTTGCGCGGAATGGACTTCAACACGCCCTTCTCTTTCAGAAGGTTCACGCAGCGGACGGCGGTCGTCGTGCTCACCTGGTATCTCCCGCACAACTCCCCAATCGCATACATTTTATCGCCAGGCTTGAAGACGTTAGAAGCGACCTCCTCCTCGATTCTATGTGAAAGACTCACATACAGCGGTTCCTGGACGGACGAGTGTTCCATATCCTCACTCCTTGGGTGGCTCGTAGAGGGCTTCCAACTTCACATCGTCGAACCAGACGCGGTCCGTGTCCACCTTGTTGCGGCCCAACAATGTGATCGACAGCTGCTGAAAGTTCCCCGTTTTACCGGCGACCGACGGCGGCGCGCAAAACTCGATCTCAGCCTTTCTCCAATCCGGCGCCGGCGGCAGGGGTTCCCGTTTTTGCCAAGGGGCCTTTTCATTTTTTTTATTGATGAAATGCCCGTAGAACTGCCAGCTAGCACCTGCGGTCGGCGTGGTCTTGTATTGAAAACTGAGACGATACCATCCACCGGCTACCAGCTTCAGATACTGCAGGGCTCCGACCATGCCGCCGCTCCCTTTGACGACAATCGACCATGAGCCGTCGGCGTGCTCGCTGGCATCACGCTCGGTCACCCCGTTGACATTGCGGTTGTAATAGACGTCCCAGTTGCCGGTGTTGTCGTGGTTCTCGCTGATCGGCTCCTCGAACGAGGGATTTTTGATTGTCTTCGGCAATGGATGTGGATTGTTCTTGACGCCTTGAGCGGCGGCGGCGATGTAGTCGTGTTGCCCGCAATCGTCGATGACCGCCTCCAGCACGTTGCGTCTCATGTAATCAATCCGTTGCGCGTAGATCGGGTCTTTGGCGGCTTGCGCCAGTTTCCCGGCCTGATCGAAATATCCTTTCCAGCGGTCGATAGTCTTTGACCCGTAAATTTCACCCCACAACTGAAGCTCGTCCACCATCACGCCCTGCGGTCCCACGGGTGTCTCCACCACCTTGCTCATCACCTTGCGGAATTGCGTCTCCACCTCATCCCAGAACGTGCCCATCGGCTCCGCCGCCGGGCCGTAGAACAACGTGTAGTATTCCTTGAGGAAATCGTCGACGTTCCGCTCTGGGGACCAGTGGTATTTGTAAAAAGTGTATAGGTTCAGGTGCGCGAACGCAATCCGATGCGGCAGCATGTACAGATACGTGCCTTGGCCGACATTCGCCAGCTTCTTGTAGGCCGCCGCATAGGCGCGGGGGATGCTCCCGCAAATTCCCGGGCTGGAAGCGTAAACGCCGTTCTCCCAGCCGTCGCTCATCGCATAATCCAGGAAACCGCCCAAGCGCTCCTCCCCGACCGCCTTGCTCCACTTGGCGATGTTTTCCTTCGCCTCGCTTTCCAGTCCATTGACAAACTCGCCATATGGCCCCTTCGCCTTCAACCCGCCGATGATCACGTTCTCAGGAATCTTCTTTTGGGGTGGGATGCCCAGCGGCCCATAGGTCCACGTCGAGATCACGCAGTTCGGGAATTCGTTCTTGACCGCCTCGGCCACCTTGATGATGGCGCTCCACACCAACTCGCTCTCCGCCGCCGCGGCCGGAAGCCCCGTGGCAGCTCGGAAATCCTCGCAGCGTTTGCAGACACAGGCCTGGTAGGCGTCACACTGGCCAATATGAAAGGCCTTCCCCCATTTGGAATCGCGCACCACGCCGCCCCAGGCCCGCTGGCCGATGATCTCCGAGGTCTCCCCGCGGAACGCCGCTTTGGCGGCGTTGATCACGTGCTGGATCATGTCGTCATTCGTGAAGCACACATGGGTGTGCAATTCGTCGTTCTCATCGCAGGAACGTTTGCCGTCTTCATATAAAGCGAAAAAGTCAGGCCGCTCCTTGGCGAACTTCTTCATGCTGACGATGGCATGCATGGTGTGGTTGCCCGTGACCATGGTGGTCTGGTGGCGCAGGCGCAGCCCCCACAGGTTGCGCCGCATGGTGAACTCCTTCGCCTTGTCCTTATCGAACCCGGGCGTGTACCCGCCCGTCTTCGTTTTCGGCAAAGGGTCGTCACAGTCGTCCGCGCCGTTGAGGTATTGGGTGTAGCGGCCAAGTTTCCGCGGGGCGTCTATCAGTGAGACGGCGGGAACGGCAAGCGTTCCGCGCTTTGGGACCACCTCGCCGACATCGCCGGGCAGATACCAACGCACCCCCACAAAGCGCTCAAGAAACTCATAGACGCCGAACAGTGTGACGTGCTCGAAATGGTTCATGTTGGATGATGGAATGACAATCATCCGCTCGATGGTGGTCGTCGGGTCGTCTTTCCCCAGGATCACGAGTCGCCGTCCGACGGTTTTGATGATGGAGGCGTCGCGGGAAAGCTCCTTGGAGTTCACCCCGAGTTCTTGCGACAGCTTCCCGTCGCCAATGACGATGTCCACATCCTTCCCATCGCCAAGCGCGGCTTCGATGGGCAACTCCGCCCCGGTCGACTTCTTGATGTATGTTTGCAGCTCCTTGGCGGCGAACTTGGCCGCGGGCGGCACATCCGCGCCAACGACGATCCGCGCCTTGGCGACGCCATTGTCGACAAGCACAAGCGGTGCGTCCTGCCCAAGCATCGAGTGAACGGCGCAACACAAGAGGGTTGGCAGCAGGCAGCTCAACATGACCACGTCGGTGATTCGAAACGATCTCATAGGATGCCTTCCCGTGTCAAGTCATGATTCGCATTTGACACTTTCGTTTATAATGGTTGCGTAGGTTTTAGGATTGGTTTGCATTCGAAAAGGCTTTCGATATCGGGGTATCGGAGACTCTCTATAAAAGCGAATTCAAACATGAAATCACTCCAGTTGGCACGTGAGACTTTTCTCGTCAAAGATGCCCAGCGAGCGGAAGATCTCCCTGACCATCTCCCGATGTCCAGTCACTCCTGGGTGGATTGGATCATTGAGCCACTTGGCCAGTTCGCTGGCCTGGGGCCTGGTTTTCAACCAATGGTTGTAATGATCCACGCAGACGCAGTCCAGCTCCTTCGCCACCTCCAGGATTATGTGTGCATAGGCCGGCAAGTCTGTCCGCCTGGGATCTGGGCTCGTCAAGCTTATTGGATTGGGCGTGTTGAGGATGGGGATGGCATGTGCCGTCCGAGCTTTCTTCACCATGTCCCGGAGATTGCCCCGGAACTTCTCACGTCCTGCCGATCCGCCGGTGGCATCGTTCATTCCCATCATGATCGACACCACGTCCGGCTTGAACCGCTCGACGCGCCACTCCCAATCGGCCGACAAGTGCTCCGTGGTGTGTCCACTTATTCCGGTATTGATCACCACATCCCGGAAACGTCGCATCTCCCACCTCACCCTCTCAGCGAAAAGCTCCGGATAGCTCCGAAACCCTGCTTGTGTGTGGAAAGCGCCGTGCGTGATGCTGTCACCTGTGAACACCCACGTGATGGGCTGGGGATGGCCAAGCCGTTCCTGGAGAACTTTCAGGTCGGTCGCCCCTGTTGCGTCCTTGGGGGCAGTCGACGAGGCGGCGATTGCCTCCCCAGCCACGGCGGCGCCGACGAGGAACGAGAAAAAGCACCACACGGAAAGCATAAACGCATGATTCGAATCGAAGAAGCGGCCGCCCGCTTTACTCATAACGCGCTGTGCCATAGTCCCTCCTCCATCTATAGAATACCTGAGCAGTGTAATTTACGTCATACGGTTTGCCTTCAGCATCATCCGGCGATGCGGCCATTGCGCGGCTGGCCATCGGCGAAGACGGACGTTCCCCGGCTCCGGGCCCATGCCGCGTACCGCCGCGGGTCTCCCGACCACTGCCCCTCCATGGCCCACTGACTCGGACGGGGCGTCCCCTCGCACTCCAGGCGGATGACCGGGAACAAGTCGGTCGGCGGGATGACGGGCAAACCGCTGATTTCAAGGACGTCCCCGGTCTGCGAAAAGGGGAGAGCCGCGCCGGTCGTGAGAAGCGTCGCGCGGCGGACGCAGGTTTCGAGGCCGCGCATCGTCAACGTCGGCCGTCCGTCCCAGAAGCGTATGATCAGATAGAGGTTGTTACCTTTGGTCGTCTGCCAGCCATGGGTGATGAACTCGCAGATGGAGCCCATGCTATCCGTTCCATACACCGCCTCGCCGTGGCACTCCAGCCAGTGGCCGATGACCGCCGAGCGCTCGACGAACTCCGGCGGGATCTCACCATCGTCCGTGGGACCGACGTTCATGAGGAGGTTTCCACCTTGGTTGGCGCAGGTCACCAGCATGTCCAGCAAAAGATCGGCGGGGCGCCAGCGCTCGCCGCAGGCATACCCCCACAAGCGCCAGGTGGACACCTGACAGGACTCCCAGAGACGCCCGGGTTCAGCCGCTATCCTGTGTTCGGGTGTACCGAAGTCCCCCAAGTCCTTGACGCCCCCCGCCCCGGCGCCGCCATCCACCGCCGGACCGTCGGCATCCGCCTCCTCGACCTTCCCAAGCCGGTTGTTGACGAGGATGTCTGGCTGGAGGGAACGGATTGTCGCCAGGAGTTCCCGGCTTTTCCACACCTTGGCCGAGTGCGGCCATGCGCCGTCGAACCACAACACGTCGATCTTGCCGTAGTTCGTCAAGAGCTCGCACACCTGGTTGTGGCAGTAGGAACGGAACTCCTCCCAGCCCTTCGGATCGTGCTCGGGCCCTTCGTAATGAGCGGGAATGCGCCAGTCAATCCAGGAGTAATAAAGGCCGACGCGCAACCCGGCGGCACGGAACGCTTCGACAAAATCCCTGACGAAATCGCGTCCCGCCGCCTGTTTCGCCGACGAGTAGTCGGTGTGCGCGCTGTCCCACATGCAGAAGCCGTCATGGTGCCGCGCCGTCAGAACCGCATAGCGGAAGCCGCCCTTGCGGGCGATTTCAGCCCATCGCCGGGCATCGAACTTCCTCGGGTTCCACCCGCATGCGATCCGGGCGTATTCGTTCTGATCCATGCGCTCGCGGCACAGTGCCTGCTCCCCGCGGCCAATGACCGCATACGGGCCCCAATGGAGGAAGAGGCCGAAGCGCGCCTCGGGAAACCACTGCCAGCGTTCAGGAACCATTGACATGTCCTTACCTCTGCTAATTATTGTGCTTCCATCACCACAGGATGCCCTGCGAATCGTCATTTTGTTTCGATACTGTTTTAACCTGGAAACTCCAGCGCAAAAAATCGGGAGCGAAAATCAGCGCACTGTTCTACGGCCATCGCAATTAACCATTAACAACCAAACACCATTCTCGACCAATAAACATCCTATACACACTATACGCCCACAGGCAGTTGCAATAGCGTAATTGTATCGAAACTATTTTGGCTTGTCAAGGGGGGTCGGCGATATTTCGGAGATATTATGCTATTAGAGAGACGCGTCTCTTATGAGTGGTGGCTGGTGATGAATGGTAGCTGGTGAACAATACCTCACCTTTATACTCAATTTCACACTATTTGAGTACAACGTGTTCAGCAAGACACTCCAGCTTCTCCCATTGGGAACCGGGCATGACGTTGTCGCTGGCGCCGACAATGAAGTCGTTGCGGTTCCTGGCCGCGCAGATGACCTCGTCCACATATCGCTTGTAGTCGTCCATCGGACACTCTGGGGAAAAAACCGTGCTGGGCAGACCTCCCCAGCACACGACCCTGCCTTTCCACAATTCGAAATAGTCGTCGAGCGTCTCGTCCACCAGCGGGGCGGTCGCGAGGCAGTCCGCCACGTCAAAGCCAATCTCGGGAATCAGGGGCGCGAGCTCCCCCAGGCTATCGTCGCAGTGGAACGCCACATACTTCCCATGCGCATGCATCAACCTGCAGAAATCCGTGTAGTACGGGACGAAATATTTCCGGAACAAAGGCAGGGGCGTCATGTCGTGGCTGAAGTGATTCCCATGGAGCACGAGCGTGGCCTTCGACGACGCCACGACGGGCCAGATTGTTTTCCTGTAGAAGGTGTTCATCGATTGGAAAAGAATGTCGACCGCCTCTGGATTGTCAAAGTAGTCAAAGTAGAACTTCTCGTAGCCGACGAGGTTGAGCATCAGTTCGTGGAACGGGCAGGAGCCAAGAATCAGCATCGGCAATCCTTTGCCACCCGTCTCCTTGTCAAACGCGACGAATCCCTCCTCGTCGAAACGAGCCTCGGCGGATGCGTAGAAATCGGCCATGAGATGGTAATCCCGCTCCACCTCGACGGGATACGTCACATGCAACGGCCGCATCCCGGTCTGCTTCATGTCGAGCGTTAGCCGGGTCAAGGAGGCAAGCGTTTTGCCGCCGAACGTGAATGTGGTCGTCGCATCGCCGCCAGACGTCGACACTGATTTGGGATAAGTCTGGGAGTTGATGGCGATGTAGTTCCTGAACCGCGCCGAGCGGCAAAATCCGAGGTGATCCTCGATTTCCGCACAGCTCATCCCTGCCACCTCGGAGGGGAGAGCTCTTGTCGCCTTCGCATGGTTGAACCACAGGTCGAGACGCATCGCAACAGGCGGGAAGCTCGAGTCCTTCCTCTCCAGCACATTCAAAATTTTCTCACGGTTCGTCATGACATGTCCTCATTCAACTATCTCTCGGAGCTTTGCCCCGCCCCCCGCCAGAGGAACACGTCCCTTTTGGGGAAGCTCGAGGGCAGCACCCTCAGCCGTTACAAGATGTGATTTGAGTTTCCCGACCATATGCCTGATTGTCATGGACTGGGACTCGTCAGTGACACCGCCGATATGGGGCGTTATGACCAGATTGCCATGGCTGTTGGCGTATTGGATCAAGAGGTGTGACGAGAGGTTTTCGTTCCACTCGCCGTCAATCACGTCAAGCCCTGCGCCAAGTAGTCTGCCGCTTTCGAGGGCTTCGACAAGGGCGGCCTCGTCGATGATGGCACCCCGACTGGTGTTGATAAGCACGGCACCAGGCTTCATCTTGTCGAAGACGGACTTGTTGATCAGGTGTGTGTTCTCTTTGGTGAGGTGAATGTGAATGGAGATGATATCCGACTTGGCGAGCAGGGAGTCGAAATCGACCATCTCGACATACGGTGCCGCCTCGACCTCCCGGACATCGCAGGCGAGGATGCGCATTCTGAAGGCGCGTCCATACTCGGCGACAATCCGTCCGAGCCGACCGTAGCCAAGAATGCCAAGTGTCTTTCCTGAAAGTTGGTGACCACGGAACTCGTCGCGGGCCCACGCCCCTTTTTTCGCCGACTCGAACGCCCACGGGATCCGGCGGACGACGGCGAGAAGCAGAGCCCAACTCAACTCGGCGGTGGCCGTAATCGAGTCGAGGAACGCAGTGTCATCCTTGAGCGACAGCACCTTGATTCCCTTCTCGGCAGCATAGGCGAGATCGATGTGGTCCAAGCCGGTGGAAGGCGTCGCAATGACTTTCAGTCTCACCGCCTTGTCAATCACTTCTTTGTCGAACCGAACCTTAAGCGTGGCGAAGTAGGCGTCGTACTTGTGGATGTTCTCGAGGAGAACCTCACGCTCTGGCGGCAGCGTCTCGACTTCGACGGTTACGCCCAACATGGCGAACGCCTCCGGCGCCACAGCGATGTCGGCCATGTTCAGGATGCTGCAAATCGCTGTCCGCACAATCTGTGGCTTTGATTTTAGTGGATCCATCCAGCGACTCCGAAGGCGTCAACCCCGTTTTTCTCCAAGGCTTTGAGCAGGTCGGGCTGGTAGATGGCGCGGGCCTCCTCGACGGTTTTGAGCTTGCTTTTCAACGCCCGGACGACCGAATCGACAGAGACGGCCTCGTCCTTCCGGAGCTTTTCTGGAATGACGAGGTCGAAGCCGCTGGCGACTACGGCGGCCCCCGCCTTGAGATACGGAATTGTCCTGTCATCGGTCAGCCCGCCGGTCACGAGGAACGGGATGAAACCGTGCGTGGGCCCCTTGCCGTATGTGATGAAATTCGGCCCCAGAGGGTTGTTGCCGTTGATCTTGATGAAGTCGGCGCCCAGCTCGGTCTGTTCGAGGGCCTCATTGCTGGTTTCGACGCAGGGGATCATGATGAAGTCGTCTTTGTATTTGTCGTACGTCTCAGGGGTGAACCGAAGCATCGAGACCAAGCCGTCCACGCCGAGATCGACCGCCTCCTCGACCGTGACGAAGTTCGGCGCCGTCTTCGACAGGAAAGCGGAGGCGCGCCGTCCGTCCACCAGGCTTCCAAGCAGAACGGTCATCTCGGGGAACTCTTTCTTTATCCACGGGATGATGGCTCTGTCGTCATTCCGTCTGCATGTGTAGTCGACAACCGTGCACCCCGCTTTGACCATGCTCTCGACGAGCATTTTGGTGTCGTAATTGTCGCGCACCATGATCGGGAGAAACCCCTGTCGCAAGATGGCGACCTTCTTGGACAGCTTGCTGTTGTCGTCTTCCATGTCCACTCCTTTGGGTATCATCATTCACGCCTATTTCCGAGCTACAATTTAAGCATTTCCCTCACCGACTCGGCCATCTCCACCAGCAAGTCCACCCGTCCGGAGAACATATCCTCTTTCCCCGCGATGGCATCGAGCATCGACCTGGCAGCCAGCGAGCCAAGTGACACGGCCGGTTTGACAATGGCGATGATCGGTTGGGAGATGTAGTCTTGGTAATCCTCCTCGACGACGCTCACGACAATGGCGTCCTGAGGAAGCCGACATCCTTTCGACTGTAGATGGCCAAGGACTTTGGGCAGTAGAATTGGACTCGCCACGAAAACCACAGGCGGCTTCCCCACCTCCCTCTCAACGAAGGAAAAATCGAGCACATCCAAGCCGATGTCCGCCGTAACGATGTTCACCTTCCTCCCGCCTGCGCCCACCGCGAGAAGCGCCGCCTTGAAACCAGCAAACCGCTCCACGCTGACGACACTCTCCTGCAACCCCACGAACACCAAATCCCCCGTCTCGCCATTTGTGACGATTTGGTAGGTGACATCGTAGAAAGCCTTCCGTTGATTGAAACTGACGAAGCGGGAATCCACGCACGGCACGGGGATCTCGATGAAGACGCAGGGGATTTTCCGCCGTTCCTTCAATTCAACCAGAAACCGCACATAATCCTGATCGATGCTGTTGCCAGTCCGAGGAGTGATGATCATGCCGTCAACGCTGTCCGTCAGGGAGTCGATGAACTCAATCTCCTTCTCAAGCTCCTTCGGGGTATTGGCGAGGATGATCTTGTAGTTGCGCTCAGACAATTCCTTTTCCATCCCTTGCAAGAGGTGGGCATAGTAGCGGTCGCTGACGTTCTGGAGTATCACGCCAATGGAATGCCGTTTTTGACGGCTTCCCCCATCGACGTAGATCCCGCTGCTTTTTCTCCTGACGATGAGTTTCTTCGACTCGAGCTTCTGGAGGGCATGGTCGAGGGTACTTTGACTGACGCCGAATTTTTTTTTCAGCTCGCGGACGGTGGCCATTTTGCCTCCCGGCTGGAGGCTGAGGATATCTTCCTTCAGTTGCCGTTCGACTTGACGGTATTTCGGGTCGATAGACTTCATAGACGCTCTCCATTTGTTTCGATTCAATAATACTACACTATGCTGCTGCTGTTGTCAACATTTCCAATATATGAATATAGTTGTATTTTTTTATTTCTTATCGATACATATAGATCATTAAAAACGTGGGGAGGCACCGTTGAAGTAAGGCGGGCATTCCCCTTGTTTTATAGCAGCCCTGTGGGATATTCCTGGTGAGATGAAAAGCATACTTCAAGATCCCGGACATCCCAAGCCGACCGCGGAGCCGAAGCATCACCTCTATCAGTTCAAGATTTACCTCCTCGCTATCAGCCCCCAAGTGTGGAGGCGTGTGTTGGTCCATCCCGACAACAACCTGCGCGACTTGCACAGTGTGATCCAAACAGTCTTCGGCTGGGAGGGATATCACCTCCACCAATTCCTGCTGCATGGGACGTGGTTCGGCGATGGCCCCGCGTCATACGGGGACGAGCGCAGGCCGCTCAGTTCATTCCATTTGCGTGCGAGAGAGCGGTTCCAATACGAGTACGACTTCACTGACCGATGGCTGCACGAGATTCGCCTTGAGAAACTCGTCCCCGTCCGTCCCCAATCCATCGCTCCCTTCTGCGTCGCAGGGAGAGGAACTTGCCCTGCTGACCGCGCGGGCGACGGGCTGAACTCAAATACAGGAGAGGCGATGAGGATCACGATCCGCATGGCGGTCGATTCAGAGGAGGGAGAGGTCGTGGCGGACATCGCCTCAATCGAGCGGGAGCGAGTCCAGTTTAATCAGATGGGATTGTCCCTGGCGGAGGGGAAGGAACCGTTAAGGAACGCCCAGAAGATCATCGTGGAGGCGCAGGCCGCGGAGTATCTGCGTGGACAGGCGCGCTGTCCCGATTGTGGCGCTCCCAGGCGGCACAAGGACAACCGGAGCGTCGTCTTCCGCACCTTGTTCGGCAATGTGCCGCTGTCGAGCCCCCGGTGGTTCCACTGCGCATGCCGTCCCCATGAGGCGAAGACGTTCAGCCCCCTGTCAGAGCTGTTCCCGAATCAGGTGTCGCCGGAGCTCCTCTTCATGGAGTGCAAATGGGCGTCGTTGATGTCGTATGGCCTGACGACGAAGCTTCTGCGGGATGTCCTCCCGATTGACGCCCGACTGAACCCCTCCACGGTTCGCAACCACGTCTCTCAGGTGGGGGAACGCTTCGAGTCGGCGCTCGGGAAGGAACGGGTCATGTTCATCGACAGCTCCCCAAGCCAGTGGGCCGAGCAGCCTCATCCGGAAGGACCGATATTCGTTGGTTTTGACGGGGCGTATGTACGCAGCTGGAACGAGAGGAAGACGAACTTCGAGGTGATCGTCGGCAAGTCGGTCCCCACCGACCGGCAGCCGAAATGCTTTGGATTCGTCCAGGCGCACGACACAAAACCAAAACGTAGGCTGTTCGAGTATCTGAAATAGCAAGGCATGCAGCTCAACCAGCAGGTCGTCTTTCTGTCGGACGGATCCGAGACGCTCCAAGACCTGCAGGATTACCTCAACCCCCATTCGGAGCACATCCTCGACTGGTTCCACATCAGCATGCGCTTCACGGTGCTGACCAACTGCGCCACCGGCATCCGGGAAAGGCGGCGGGAGATCGGCGACGAGGCTCTCGATTTGATCAAGGGCGCCAAATTGAAGCTCTGGCACGGCAACGTGGTGGACGCCCTCGAGAAACTTGACAATCTGGAG
>CAYTFM010000002.1:0-91620 GCA_964436735.1 uncultured Victivallales bacterium
CCAGTAGCTGTTGAAGGCGCTGCCGGGGTTGACGCAGATGGGCAGCGAGGAGAGTTGACGGAAGTTGGATCCCTTGTGGTTGCGGCCGTCGTCGGTGCCCCAGCCGCAGCAGAAGAAGTCACCGAGCGGGACTTCGACGGACGGCTGTTTCTGTCCATCCCAGTAGATGCGCAGGATGGTGTAGCGCCAGTTGCCGGTAGGGGTCATCCAGATCTGCTGGATGGCGCCGGGGCCCTTGATGTCGGCGACGGTGAAGGTCTCGCCCGCCTTGATGCGCACCGAGGGGCTGATCTTCCAGCCGACGCCGAGCTCGCGTCCGCAGTTCTTGCCGGTGCCCTCGGTGGCCATGGCGGCTTTGCCCTTCTCCCCCGTGAAGTTCTCCGGGCTGATCGACCGCGTCTGCGCCTTCGACACCCGTGACAGATTTCCCAGCGACATTCCCAGACCGTTGAATCCCATACATGACCTCCTCTTTCGATATTTCTTCGTTTGATTCTTCAGATACAAGGCGGTCCGATCGCCTGGTCTTGCGGAAGAAGTGGTTCACCTGGTTTCCGCTCAACCTCTCTCTTCGTAATTGCTCCGCATTGTTTTGTGTTATTTTAGCTTATTGTCCATCTGTGTACATGGACTTGCTAATGGTATGTATGCATTATATTATGATTCATGGCTCAAGGAATTAAATATTTTTTCACGACTCCGCCAGTTGACACGCCCGAGATCAAGGTGCGTGGCATCGGTATCCAGGAGTGGATGCGTCCCTGTATCGTCGACCGTTCGGCGGGGACAGGCGACTACCTGTTCATGTTCTTCCACGAACCCGTCGTGATACGCTCGTCGAGCGGCGAGGAGAAGGTGCGTCCGCAGAACACGCTGATGTTGTGGCCGCGGGCTGCCGGGCACTACTATGGCTGCAAGGAACGCCGCTGGAATCATTCATGGGTTCATTGCGACGGCGCGGCGGTCGGGCGTATGCTCGTGGAGGAGCGGCTCCCTGTCGGATCCCCGATCGAGGAAGTCAATCCGCTGATCGTCGAGAAATGCCTTCTGGATCTGCACAACGAACTGCGGAACGATGCGCCCGACGAGGTGATCGTCATTAACACGCTGCACACATTTCTCCGCGAGGTCCGCCGCGTGGTGACGCATGGGCGGCGGAAACGGGCGGTCCCGGAAGGCCTGCTCAAGGCGAAATGGCGCATCGAGACGGAATTCGACAAACGGCTCACGCTGATGGCCTTGGCGCGCGAGGCGTCGCTTTCCGTGCCGCACTTCTGCGCGGAGTTTAAAAAGCATTTCGGAGCGCCGCCGGTCGAGCACCTCATCGCCCAGCGGATGCGGCAGGCCATCTATCTGCTCGGCGACATGAACTTGAGTGTCGGCGAGGTGGCGTCGCAGATCGGCTACGAGGACATCTTCTACTTCTCGCGGCTTTTCAAGAAGCGCATGGGGATCGGCCCCTCGGCCTTCCGCCAGAAGCTCAAAGGATAGTCGCTGGTGCGACTATCTTAACAAGAAACGTTTTCACCTCGAACGGTATGAAGGTGAGTGCGTCCAGTTTGGCGGGTGAGATGATCTTTTCCGCCATGTCCGTCTCGTACACCTTTACGCTTTTCAGCTTCACCTCGAGCTTTGCCCTGCACTTCTGCCCGACGGCCTCGTAGAGGCGGACGATCCAGCCGGAGCCGTCCTCGGCTTTTTTGAATGCCGAGACGACGACGTTCGAGGCGTCGACGGCGACGAATGACTTTGCTGACGGCTGGGATCTTTTCGCCGCCACCGCATTCAGGTGGATGAACGGCGGATTGTTCATGAACTGGCCGAGGGCGACGGCGTTTGCGAGTTTTCCCGGTTCGTGCGGCAGGAACTCGAACTCGTAGACGTTGGTCCGGTTTTCGTGCGCGGCCGGTCCTGGGAAAAAGGCACTCGCCTTTTCGGTGGGGCTTCTGAGGAGGCTGACCAGCACGCGGCCGCCGACCAGCTGGTGCCCAGGCGTGCCATTGTTGGCGATGGCGAGCGCGGCCTTGTCGTCCGAATAGTCGACCCAGTTCAGCGCCGGCCAGTCGCCTCTCGACGAGGCGAGCACGGAGGGTGCGAGTTCCCGCATGGTTGTGCGCAGTTTGCTCGGCACTTCGAAATAGGGCTTCCGGTTTTCGCAGCCGAACGGCGTTTCGTAGATGGCGTCCGCCGTTGAGGGATCGAGATTGAGCGGGAACGCCACGCTCACCTTCGTGTTCTCCCCTTTGAAGTCGAGCGTCAGCCGTAATTTGAAGTATGGCAGCGATTTCGGGAAGATAAACTCCTTCTTCCACGCCAGCTTGACGAAGCCGTGCCAGTGGCCATTGTGGCCGAAACTCGGTCCGCCTTGCGACGCCTCGCCTTCGAGCGTCACCTTGGAGAAGACGTCACCCTCGATCACGCTCGTCACCCTTTCCCTCGAGGATTCGAGTCCGCGGTAGGGACTTTCGAGGCGTTCGATCCACAGCGTGCCTTCATCGCATCGATACAGAATCTCGCCGAACCCTTTTCCGGCGAAGACGTTCCGTTTCGTCTTCTTTGACGTGACTGCGACGTTGTCCTTGGTTATCTCGACATCGAATGCGTCGGTTTTGATGGAATGCCGTGCTAGCTTCCTCGGATCGTTGATCGTTTTCGGAACAGTTGCCGACTCGGCGGTGGTCCGGAGGGCGGCGAAGCCCAGCGATGGCAATTCGGCGGCGAAGCATGTTTTGCCGTTGTCCATTTGAACGGGAATCGTCTTGCCTGTCGCGTCGAGGGGTGCGGTTCCCGCAGGAAGATCGGCGGCGATCAGCCTTTTCGCCGCGGAACCAACGGGGTTGAAGAGCAGCAGTGGGGTGTCGGGCACGTTCCCCAACAAATCCGCCGCCATCACCGCCACGGCGCGCGTGACGCTTTGCATCTCGCCCACCAGTTCATAGTAGACGGAGTCCACGTGACAGCCGCAGATAGAGTCGTGGAACTGAGCGAGGAACAGCTTGTTCCACAGGGAGTCGAGAAGATCCCGAGGATACGCCGTTCCCTCCGACATGGCGCACACTGCGGCGAGCCGCTCCGCCGAGTTCACCAGCGACTCCGCCGCGCGGCACAGTTGCTTCACGCTGATGATGGTCGTGTAGCAGCCGGTGAAGGTCGGATTGAATTCGCCTTTCAGCGATGGTAATGCGTCGACGTCAAGAGTCTTAAAGTAATCCGATGGCTGGGCGAAGACGATTTTCCTCTTCGCCTTCGCATTGAACTTCTTGAGGATGTCGAACAACGGCAGATCGACCAGCCCTTCCTCGCTGCAGCAGAAGGCGAGGACGTTTCCCGGTTGCTCCTGGGTGAGTTCGCAGAAGTGCTGGATCCGCTCCTCTTTTGTGTAGGCGACCGGCAGATTGAACAGATGGCACTCTGAGTCGACCGAGGCCGTCTCGAACGCGACAGGGATGGCGGAACCGTCCAGCCCTTCCCATTTGAACCCCTTCTCGAATTTCTTGCGTTCCTTGTCCGGAAAACCGGGCATCCTCCCGGGGTAGAGATATTTGTACCCGAGCTTTGTGAGGATCTGCGGAAGCTGCGCGCACATGCCGAAGCAATCCATCAGCCAGCCGATGTCGGGCGTTACGCCAAACTCCTTCTGACAGTAGCGGCGGCCGGCGAGGAAATTGCGTAGCAGCGATTCGCCGGTGACCATGTTGGTGTCCGGGATGCTGACGAGTCCGCCGGCGAGTTCCACCCGGCCTTCGCGCACCAGTTTTTTAAGTTCGGCCTCGCGCTCGGGATGGGCTTCGATGAACGCCCGGAGGATCTCCGTCTGGGCGTAGCAGAATGTGAACGAGGGATGCTTCTTCGCCAGATCGAGCTGCTGCAGGATCTGCCGCTCCCGCACCGCGTCGTAGCCGCTCTTCGTCCGTCTCCAGACAAGATCGGAATGTCGGTGGGTGATCAGAAAGACTTTCTCGCTCTTCATGCAAAACTCCGTTGTTGGTTTGTTGTCAGGCATCAACTCATGCGGCTCACACAGGGTTCGCCCTCCAGCTCTCTCCTTGGTCATCACGCGTGTCTTGGAGGGCGAGGCTTGTCCGAGCCGCGATTATTCCAACTCCTTCACCAAACTGCTGCCGGCGGGAACTTCGATCTCAAATTTCTTAGCACCGAAAACAGGTGCGTGGGTCGGTGAGGAGATGGTGGCTTTGACGGGTTTGTCGGTCGGGTTGTGGACCTCGAGGAACGGCGGTTTTCCCGCCCCTTGGCCGTCGACCACGAGCGTCAGCTTGATCTCTTTGTTGTCGCAGAGGAAGACGTTGCCGATCCAGATATCGTTTTTGTCGTCGATAGGTTCTTGCAGATATGCGGCTCCGTCGACAACCGGAACGAAGCGGAACCACTTTCGGACAGTGCTGTAGATAGCCGCGCAGCCATTGTCATCAAGGCCGTTCACTTTGATCGGCAGGTCGATGCCGATCTCCTTTTTCGGTCCAAGCGCGAACTGCGCCTCGCCCTTTTCAGCCGTGGCGGTGAAGAAGAACGTGGCGTCAAGGCATGCGCCGACTTTCATTTCGATGGGATAGCCGTCCGTGCCGCCGCCGAGGTTGAACGCCTTGGAGACGTACGCCATCCGGTCGCCGTTGTTCACCTGGTCGATGAAATCGCCGGCGAGGAAGGAGTATTTCAGCACAGTGCCCGCCTTGATCTCCTGTCCGTCGCGGCCGAGGCCGACATAGAGCCTTCCCGGGACCGACGCCATGTAGGCGAAGTCCATGTCCTTCCCCGGAAGGATGCCGAGGTAGCCGACCGGACAGTTCATCACCGCCGCATATCCGGCGGGGGTGATCCGTCCTGAGGCGTTGAGGGGCTTGCCGGGCTCCGTGGCATCGAATGTGGACGGCCCCTTATCGGCGTCCGCGACCACCAGCCGAGTGCCATAACTCCTTGCGAGGTCGAACGGTTCGGAGGTCCAGGCGAGCGGGATCGGCACCCGTCCCTGCAGGGTGACATCCTTCTTGAACGTGATCTCCCCCTCGTGCCAGAGGTAGGAGCCTTGGTAGTCCTTGATGCCTTCGCGGTATCTCCGGAAGTTCCAGGCGACGAAGTGGTCCATGCGGTCCATCGGCGCGACCATGCGGGTGGTCCGGGTGAAATACTCGTTGTCGTCGAGTTTGCGGGCGATCGAGGCGAACGAGGGGCCGGGGCGGTTTTCGTTGTCGAACCGTTCGACGAGGCTGTCCATGCGCATGCCGGCGATCTGCAGATTGTGGCTGCCAAGCCGCACGTCCATGCGCTTGCCGAGCATCCGGTCGCGCGCCGAGGGGGCGGGGAATTCACCGACGCCCTTGATGTTCACCCAGTCGCAGAGGAGGCCGGACGGCACGGGGCAGTCGGGGCCGCCGCGGTCCCAGCCCTGCACGCTCATCAGTTCAGCGTTCCTGAAGTCCTTGAACAGGTGGAAGTCCTGGTTCCTGTCGGGGTGCCAGTACATGCCGAGCGGGCCGAGGATGTTAAGGTTGTCGCCGCAGCGGTAGAGCCCTTGCTTGTAGCAGTAGACGAAGATGAAGGAGGAGACCGCTTTCCCGCCTTTGAGGTCGGTGGCGACGAGCGTCAGATAATGCTGCTTGTCCTGTGTCAGCTCGAACTCGCGTGAGAAGAACTCCTCGCCCTTCGTAGATGCGAAGCGGCGGATCACGCCGTAGTTAGCATCGTGGACGACGACGTCCTTGATGCCGTTCGGGCTCCGCACGGTGAACTTCAGCTTGGTTCGCTGGGCGCCTCTGGTGCGCTGCCAGTTCTCCTCCATCTGGTCGTTGATGGCCTCCCATTCGAGGACTTCCACGCCACCGCCGAAACTGGTGAACTGCGTGGCGTCCTTGGCGGCCCAGTAGGGTGTGCAGCGGGTGTTGAGCGCCTTGCGGACCGAGGGGAGGTTTTTCATGGCGGTGCTACCGAGTCGCGCGGCGTCGGCGAGTCGCGTCGGCGACTTCACGCGGGTGAAGGAGACAGGTGACACAAGCCGCAGATCGCGCAGGGCGAACAGCCATTCCTGGAAATTGTCGGCGATGAGTTCACCGCCGTCGTAGGCGTACGGGATGACGTTGTAGAACCACCACATGTTCTCGGGGACCGCGCCGCATTCGCGCAGCAGTTTGTAGCTGACGACGGCGCTGGGGCAGTAGTTGCATTGTTCGATGTACTTCCCGAAATGTCTGACCACCTTGCCGTCCCATTGCGGATAGGCGAAGTCCCCGCCTCCGTAATGGCCTTTGAAGCTTTCCTCGGGCCACTTCACCTTCTCGCCGAAGAAGATCCAGCGGACGCCGCTACCGTCTGTGAACTCAATTCCGGGGCAGGCGTAGAAGGAGCCGTTGGAGGCTTTCGCGCAGTCCGCCATGAGGCTTTTGAGTTTTTCGGGAGTCAACAATTCGAGCGGATCGGTGAAGACGACGAAGGAGAGGTCCGCGGCCTTCGCGGCCTCCACGAACTTGGCAACCGTGCCTTCGCCATCGGAATATGAACTGTGTGCGCCGATGACACCCTTCTCGGCGTTGCGGAACGGGTTCCAGGCGCAGGATTCGGGGAAGGTGATCGGCGCGTACGGTTGGCGTACGGATTTCCCCAGCTCGGGGTTGCCGAGGGCGGGTTCCGCCGCCCAGCGGATGACGTTGGCCATCAGCGTCATCATGTCGCTTGCCGAGCCGCTTTTCGCGTCGCCTTTGTTCTCGACGATATGCGACCAGCTCGGGTTGCCGAGGTTGATCCCGGTGTGGATGGGATCGACCGGGACGCACACGATCCGTCCCTTGCCGAGACTCCTGATTGCGACGATGGGCGGCTCCGACGCATAGGTCCCCTCTTTGGCGAGATCGACGATGTTCTGCTGTTCATGGCTCTTGTAGCTTTTCGCTGACTTTTCCCCTTTCGCGAGCACCGTCCAGTCGGGGCTGTACTCCATCGCCGGCGTCCCCGCGTTGGGATAGTAGCTGTTCAGCGGGAGCCAGAGGCTTTTCACGCCGCTGGTGGCGGGATTGTCCTGGATGTTGCCGGTGTGGAAGAACTTCTGCTTCAGCCCTGGCTTGATCTCGACCTCGGCTTGGTTGGTAGTGTCGAAGACGCCCTCGTGCAGGATTTTCAAGCCGAAACGCCCGAACACGAGATTCCAGTATTTTTCGTCCTCGTCGTTGGCGTAGCGCACGGACCGCGGCTGGATGACGAGGCCGCCGCCTTCGCTCACGTATTTCTCCAATCCCTTTGCCACGTTCTCCGCACGCTGCCGGAACTGGTCTGTGAGCTTGTAGACGCTCTCCTCGTGGGTTGGCAGCACGATGACCTGGAACCTCTTCAGCTTGGTGTAAAGGTCGGCGGGGGCTATGTCAGTGTGGCAGAAATCGTTGTAATCGAACAGCGCCGCGTCGATTCCCTGCTCCTTGTAGAACGCCGCCTCCTTGCCGTAGCGGGAGAATTCGGCGTCGTACTTCTCGCCGTCGGTGCGCGCGATGCCTGCCCGTACCGGCGTTTCCGTGCCGGAGGGGGCGGCGGACAACTGCATCATGGAACACGCTGCGAAAACCAATGCGACGAAACGAGCTAACATGGAACAACCTCCTTTGGGTTACACAAAGCTCCAAGATCAAAATTCCAAGATCCAAACAATGCCAAAGGTCAACCGAGGAAACTTCAAAACCTTTTTCGGCTTTACACTTGTGGATTTCTAATTTTGAAATTGCTTGAATCTTGGATCTTGTGATTTGAAGCTTTTTTATGGATATGGCTCGCCGAGCCAGTACATCACCGAACCGTCGCCGAAGGGGATATCGCCCAATCGACTGGAGATGGTGTGGCCGTCGGCGAAAAGTTGATTACATCCCAAGGCCGCATGCCTGAAATCGATCGGACAATACTGCCCTGGCGCGGCGGCGTAGGCGTCGGTCTGGTAGGGATCGCCGCTGAGATAATTGTTTTTCCATGCGTCGACCAGCAGGAGCGTCTGCGAGGGCGAGGTCATCCGGGAGATCTTCTTATACTTGCGATACCAAAAGACGGAGGTGTCGAGACCGTAGGTTATGTGCGAGTTGATGGCATAGCTGATACCCTGTGGGGCGGTGCCGACCATGGTGGGATCACGCTTGTCCTCTGGGCAGAAGGTGATGAACTTCTGCATCATGCTGGTGCCCCCGGACGCGGGCTGTCCCCGGACCTGCTGGTACGTGCCGTTCAGGTAGGAGCCGTCGCATAGCTGCCGATACCATTCTCTACTTCCATCCCAATCCTTGACGAGCCACGAGTCGTAATCGTTTGTATAGGAGAAAATATGGGTGCCCAATTGGCGCAGGTTCGACGCGCAGAGGATGCCGCGCGAGCTTTTCTTGGCACTGGAGAGGGCCGGAAGCAGCAGGGCGGCCAAGATGGCGATGATGGCGATGACGACTAATAATTCTATCAGGGTAAAAAACTGACGCCGCATGCGATTCGGATTGGAGTCGGTTGGGAGAATGCCTGTCATGCGAGCAACACCACCTTCCCAGATTTTAAATGGTTTTGAACTATCATCCACAACTATAAAACAATCCGTCCGATGCGCTTGTCAACATGATCGGTCATCTCTGGCAGTCACGCCGCTCCACATCAACGCCTCTCTCGGAGTGTTTTCGGAGTGTTTTGTTTGATCATTTCTCACCTCCGCACGTTTCCCGTATGACGAGTTTCGGTTTCATATAGATGAGTTTCTGAGAAGGCTTATCCTCCAGTGCAAGCTTGACCGCGTGTTCGGCGAGCTTTTGCCATTCAAAGGTGATCGAGGTGATTTTCACGGGAGCCTGTTCGCACCACGGCGTGTCGAAGAAGCCGGTCAGCGCCACATCATCGGGAATTTTCACCCCGAGTCGCATCGCTGCCATAGTCAGCTGGAGAACAGTGTGGTCGAGGTCGCAGACGATCGCGTCAGGGCGTTCCTTCGACGCCATCAGCCGCTTGAGGAACTGTTCATTGATCTCCAGTTCGGTTCTGGGGATGTGGTTGACGTAGCTGACGCCGCCGCATTCCCGCAGAGCCTGCTCGTAGCCGTTCACCATCTGTGACGAGTGGTGCCGGCTGAAGGTCTCGGGCGAGAGCGAACGGGGATCGGGCTTGAACGCGCAGAGGGCGACCCGCTTCCTTCCAAGCCGCAACAGATGGGATGTCGCAAGGTGGAAGCTTGTCTCGTAGTCCAGAAGAACCGCCCGCTCAGGCATAGGGCCGGGATAGTCGACGATGGACAAGAATACGGCGCGCAGGGTGGGGAAGTCGTCGAGGAACTGATGCCGCCAATAGCTGTCGCCGTGCAGGATCACCGCCTCCGCGCCGGAAGCGAGGATGTCGTTGACCTGCTTGCGGAAGGCGGGGTCGGGCTTCAAGGCGATCATCTGAGAGTAGTCGACCGTGACGGGAACGCTTCCTTTTCGGAAAAGTAGTTGCCTAATTGACGAGTTGAGCTCGGAGTAGACGTGCCCCTCTGGGGCGCATAGGATGATGTGTGTGGCTGAACCAAGAGCGTGACTCTGGGTTCTCACAAATACGCCGCTTCCCGGCTTGGACTCGACGAGGTTCTTGCGTTCAAGGGAGCGCAGAGCGTTTTGGACGACGGAGATGCTGGAGGAGAAGGAGGCGGCGATCGAACGCACGCTTTGGAGCCTGTCCCCCGGCTTCAACGCGCCGGAGAGGATGCCGCTCTCGATCGAGTCGACGATCAGCTTCGACTTGGTGTGTTCCGTCGTGAGTGTCATGGACCGTCCCCCATGCGTTCATTTCCTTAATGATAATACGAAATGATACAGTTGTCAATGTAGGCTTTATGAGAAGATACAAAATAATACGCATGCGCCCAGAGACGCACAGCTTGCAAGGGCAAAATGTGGGACAGGCAGGCAGGCAAGGATTTCTTGCGGGTAAAATGGGTCGGTCGGCCTCCGCCCTCTTTTTTTTGCGCCAAACACGAAGGACGTTGCCCCAGGATACCGTCAATGCTCCGCGGAGCCAAACTGAAGCCGTCCGCGCAGAGCCTCCGGCATGAGGACATCCATTTCCTGCATCTCGACAGGGAGGAGGAGGTTTCGCCGCCCGGTTTTCCCACCTGCCGCACCCTCCAGAACCCACTGTGCCGCCAGCTCTCCCATTTTGAGGCAGGGGAGACGGAAACTGATCATTGGAACGTGCCATGTCAGCGGCAGCGCGTATGGATCGTCGATCCTGTCGCCTCCCGCCAGGGATATGTCCTCCGGGATGCGGCACCCCCGTTTCATCAGTTCGGCTCCGCAGATGGCGGCGACCTTGTCATTTATGCACTGGACTGCGTCGAAACCGTCAGCGTTGCCGGAATGGAAATCCAGAATCTGACCAACGCATTCCTCCACGTTGTTGCCTTTGAAGCAGAGCTTTTTGCGGAAGGGGATGCCGGCGTCTTCAAGAGCCTTGCGATAGCCAGCGAAGCGTTCGTCGGAAATGGAAACGCCTTCATAGCTGTCGAGGTAGGCGATGCGGCGGCGGCCTTTTGAGATCAGGAGGCGGCAGCATTCATAGGCGGCATGGTAGTTGTCGCTGCCGATGTAGCGTATGGGGCTGTCCTTGCCGTTCAAGGAGTTTATCATGACGATGTTGAAGGAGGCCGCTTCGTCCCAGTAGCGTTCGTTGTTTCTGGCCCCCCAGACGATCATGCCGTCTATCGATTTTTCTTTGAAGAGTGTGATGTATTCACGCTTTGAGACAAAGCGTTCGTCATTGAAGATCAGGAGCATTCTGTAATCGTGTTGCTTGAAGACGTCCGCCATGCCGCCCATCGCTTCCGCAAGGGAACGGTCCGAGATGACTGGCCTCGAGGGAACTGCCATATCGTTTGCCGGCAGAACGATGGCGACAAGGTTGCTTTTGGCATTGACCAGGCGCCGTGCGTTCACATTCGGGACGTAACCCCGCCGCGCGACGGTTTCCATGATTTTCTGGCGCATGGACGCCGAAACGACTTTGGCGGAGGGCGCGTTGCTGAGCACCCGTGACACCGTGCTGTGAGCGACTCCCAGCTCCCGTGCGATTTCCTTTATCGTGCAGACGCCTTCCACTGACGGACCTCCTTGGCTGTGTGCGTGTGCGGATTTTGTTTTGATTCTGTTCACCGTATGCACGACATGAAATCGACTACTTTGTTTTGTCCTGCTTTGTCGTCATGCGCAAGGTGCCGTAAATTGCCGGATCTTTCGATTCGACGATGCCGCTGCCCCAATTGAGCCAGCCTGCCCGCGTTTTCCCGTTATTGTCGTTGACCAGCAGCGAGAAGCGGATAGGATCGCCGTTCTTGACAACCATCGGGTAGAGTTCCGTTCTCTTCAATCTGACCAGATAGAGGGTGCGATCACCACGTATCCGGGTAATGGCCGCGGTGCCATGTTTCACCACTGTCCCTTCCGGGCTCCATGCGGTTGGGATGTCGCCAACGAGGCTTGCCGCTTTGGATTTGAAGAGCTGGGGGCCCGTGGCCGTCAGGGCGGCTTGAAACTCGGCCCGATCCTCGGGATACCCTTCGCTCACGCAGTCGAAGGCGAATTCAATGCCGTCTCCCTGCCACATATTCGCTCCGGAACTGGGCTGGTTGTGGATGGGATCGACGGTTTCGACGGCCAGATTGATATCTTCCCCGCTTAATGAAAGTGCGAAGCGGGCGGAGTTGTCGCCGGAGGGCTGTTCCTTGAACTTTTTCTGCCAGCCAGTGTCGTTCCAGACGGCGTTGTCGGCGAGGAATTCACCGGAGGCGTTGATCAAGGGCTGGGTGGCGTACGTTCCCGCTGGGCCTTTGATTTCCAGTTTTTTCCGGGTCATGGCCAGAACATCGGTGGCGGCTGTCCAACTGGGAGGGATGTGGGGTGTGCGGCATAAATAGATGGTCTGGGACTCCAGTTCGAATCCTGCTTTGACGTTCGTCGGCTTGCCTTCCCAGGTGATCACGGACGAATCCTTGTCGATGGCGGCCAACAGATTGGGATCCACCGTTTCCTTGGCGTCGGTCTCCTGCCAGAAAAGCAGCAACGGCCCGGCTTGGCTTGATAGCAGAACCGCCTTCTGGTTGCCGAACCGGTATTCCTTCTCCAGTTTGACTTCGCCTTGGAACTGGCGGGTGAGATTGCTCATGACAATGCCACTGAAGAGCGGTTGGATGTATGGTTTGCGGCGGAAAAGCCCGGAGGCGTGGTTCATGGGCATCCCCTCTGCCGTGTAAAACGACAGGGATTCCTTCTCGCAAAGGTTCATCAATTCAAAAAAACAGATCTGTTTCGCCCCGAGTTTCACCTGCCGGAGCCAGTCCAGCACCATCCGCAACGACCTTTCCCGTTCGCTATGCTTGTAGGATGGCTCGTTGAAACGCAGCAGCGAGGCGTGCCATTCGGAGTCGACCCATGGATGGACAGGTGACTGATATTCCTTGTCTATGGCGTAGAAAGGATGTGGATTCACGCCATGTCCATGCAGGGCCAGGACGTCAAAGTTCTTCCCGACCCCCTGCTTGGTGATAGCGTCGTAGAAGGGTAGATACCGCATGCCGATGCCGCCGAGCCATATCGTGGAATCTGGCTGGAGTTTCTTGATGATGCGATACGCCGACGTCTGCAGTTCGACGAACTGCTCTGGCGTGTCCACCCAGTAGCAGCTGAAGCCTGGCAGATGGGGCTCGTTCCATACTTCCCAAGTGTGGACCCGGTTCTTGTAGCGGTTGACCATTGCGGTCAGGAAATCCTCCCAATCGGCGGGGTTTTTGGGAGCGTAGCCGTTGAAGGCGTTGACGCAGATGATGAATCGGGCGTCGTCGGGACGACGGGAGGCCCAGCGTGGAGTGCTGAAAAAACAGATGACCGGCTGAAGTCCGGCTTGGGTGCATGTATCGACGAAGTAGTCGAAATATTCCCAGTCGAACTTTCCTTTTTCCGTTTCAAGCTCGGACCACTGGATATGGAAGCGGATAAAGCTGGAGCCGACCATTTTGGCCAAACGGATCTCGGTGTCCTTGAGCCATTTCATCGTGCCGGGAGCGCAGATGACATGGAAGCCGAAGATATCGGCGGTTTTACGGGCGGGATCGAAGGATGGCAGGATTCCGACGCAGACGCGTGGCAAGGAGAACAACCCTATCTGGTTGGTGTTCCAGGCGCGTTCGATGAACTCTTCCACCAGCGGTTCGGCTACGTTCGCGGACAGAGCGGCGAATTCGATCTGATAAAAGCCCGGCTCGGTGGGCTGCCAGTTCCAGCCGGAGGATTTAAACTTGTCTGAAGAGACGGTAGCACCAGCGACCTCCCTCCCGGAGCTGTCGAACACGGTGCCGCGGATCGCGGTCACCGCGTCCGGTAACTGACCTTCGGCGCGGAAAACCACCGGCTGGCCCATCGTCCACCAGTTGGCCAGTTGATCGCCGCGTAGTTTAAGGGAGGAGGCCAGTTGTGGCGGGATGGTGATGCGGATGCTGTCGAAGTAGAGTGTTCCCGCGGGAGAGGCGTCGCCTGGCTTTTCCTGGGTGGCCACATTCACCGTGAAGGATTCCGCGTCGGAGGGGATCTCGTCCACTTTTATCTCGACCGCGAACTCCTGCCATTTGCCTTTTTCTCCATTTATCGGCATGGCGAGGAAAAGCGGTTTGATGAATTTCTTGTCGTGGCCACTCCAGCCGATAAAGCAGACGGGGTTGTTGCCGGCATAGTCGTCGCTGGCGAGGAACTTCCCTTTGACCGTCAGGGGGCGGAATGGCTTGGCGAGGATTTGCGCATGGGAATACCATCCTGCCATCCCTTTGCCGACGGCCGGAATCATCAATGACGAGGGCGGATCGGAGAACTTCTCTTTGGAAAGACCGCCTGGTTCCGCTTTATCGGGACTGCTCCAGTGGTGGAACTGCCATCCGGCCGGAAGAGTCTCGGATTTCACGCCGTCGACCATTTCCCCAGTTCTGAATGATTCGTCGAAAACTAGCACCGGGGCGGGCTCAGCCAGGATCCCAAGAGAAATTCCGAATAGCGCCACACAAACGGGTAACTTCATTGTGAGACCTTCCTCAGTTGTAATGCCGGAAAGCGGCGTTATTTCGTCCAATCCATGCAGCCGCCGCTTACGTCGAAGGGTGGTTCGGTGAAGGGGTTGACCTGGTTGTTGATGACGGTGGAGGAGCAATGGCCGTCGAGCCAGAGGATGACGCACACCTTGCTGTGGCGGCCCGCCGGATGGCCAAAAGAGGTTGACGTCAATGATGTCGGGAAAGCGGCCAGGTCGTTGAAGACGCGGGCGGCGCCCCTGGTTTTGTCAGGGCCTCCATCCTTCGGTGTTTGATTGTTGTACCAGGAGTCCAGGAAAAAGATTTTATTCGAGGGGTTTTTTTGTAGGGAAATCTTATTGGAGCTATACGTCCCCGTCGGATCTGCGGAATTCTTGTTAATGAGTTGATTGATGGCGTAGTCGACGTACCATGCGTTGTTAAGGACGTAGCCGCTCTGGTCCTGTTCGGGGCAGAAGAACGTCTCCCAGGGGATATACCGCATAGTGGTGCAAAGAGTGTCCGCCGGCAGGTTGGACGTCGGGTTGACCGCAAACACCGGCACAATGTGATCGTTGAAGTCTGAACAGTAGAAGTTGGAGGCGGTGCCGATCTGCTTGAGATTGTTGGCGCAGGAGGCCGCTTTCCCGAGAGAACGCGCCCTGTTCAGCGCGGGCAGGAGCAATGAGGCCAGGATGGCGATGATCGCGATCACCACGAGAAGTTCGATCAACGTAAACTTCCGGGAATTCATCCTTGACCTCCTTCGTCATTATCGTCTCGGGGTCTTTGGGTAGCGGCCTCGCGCGGTCGTGGGCGTTATTGAATCTCCTTGGCCAGACGTTCTGCCATCATCGCAAATCCCGCATCGTTTGGATGCACCGCGACTCCGGGCTGAAAGAGTTTTTGCTCATGGTCGATGAGGGCGGGTCCTTCTACGATCTTGATGTGCGCGTCGCCAGTTTCAGCGACAACCTCGCGGAGAGCCTGCCGGTAGCTTTCAAGATCCTGCTTGGCTCCCGCGGGCTTCCACGAGTCGTGCACCCAGAGGGACGTGATGAAATAGAGAGGGACGGACGGTTGCTTGCCCCTGATGTTTTTAATGAACTGCGCCATGTTGCTTTTGTATTTTTCCACAGGGACTCCCCCCTGCCAGTCGTTCGCCCCCATCAGGGTGATGATCACGTCGCCCCCCAGCGCGGCGACAACCTCCCCGTCCTTGGGCGAGGAGGCCCGCCCGCCTATTCCCATGTCAACCAACTGCCACCCCTTTTTTTCCGCGACAAGGAACGCATAGCAGTTGGTGACCTTCCCCGCCGTGAACCCATGGGTTATCGAGTCGCCATAGATGACGCAGCGTGCTTTGGGACGCGGGCTTGGTGCCTCGAAGGTGGCCGACTTGTCGGCGGAAACCCCCACCACGTCGACCGAATCCCCGTAGGGAAGGATGATCTCGTAGTCGTGCGCCCCAGGAGCTGGGCTCTTCAAGGTGACATTCACGCGTTCGGCTTTCCGCTGCACGGCGGCAGTCGCGGTCTTGAACGTCCAGGACTCATCCCTTTTCCCGTCGATGGCATAGGCGCCGATGGGGTTCCGCGCGGTGGTGGAGAGGTGTTTCTCGTTGTAATAAAGATGGACGATCACTTCCTTGGCGTCGGTGCGGAACTTCAGGCGGACTCCGGGATTATCCCATTGATATCCCTGCGGCGTTTCGAAGATACGATCGAACCGTGCGATCTTTGCGTTTCCACCGAGGGGGGAGTCGACGAACGAGATTCTCGCGTAGTCGGAGTAGGAGAGGCGTTGGTCGGCGGCGGGGATGAGAACATGCCCGTCCGCCACTGCCACCGGTGCCGCCGCTCTGGCCGCTGGTTGGGCCGCTGGTTGGGCCGAGTTTTTCGTCTCTTCCAAGGACACGGCGGAAACCGCGACAGTCACATCCTTCAAACCGCCAAGGAACAGGCGCAGAGAGCGAGGAGAGTCGTAGCTTCCGTCCTTGCCTTTCTTTACCGCAAGCACGCACTCGTAGCCGTTTTCTCCGGGGGTAAGGTCGACGTCGGCGATTGCATAGTGGGTGTAGGGTGCCTTGCTCAGACAGTACACCACTTGGATTTTTCCAGCCTTATCCGCCTTGGCCTTGAACGTGAATTTGTAGCTTTTATCGACGTCGACGTCAATCGGCTTGATAAGCTGGATGTAGGTGCCGCTTGGGTTTTCGATGGCGGCGGACTTCGCCAGCGCCTTGCCCTCTTGAAACGAGCCCGAGGAGTCCGTGTTCTGCAGCGCGGGTTTATGTAGATAGAAGCTCCAGCCGCTATTCACCGAAAGGCTGGTGTCCGTGAGCAGATTATCCCCTGACGCGGCGATGGCGCCAGTGAGGAAAAGCGATGCGACGAGAGCGCTCAGAATACCCTTCATGATGTCATCTCCCTTTTCTCTTTGTTATTCATTTCCCTCTTAGCTCAGTTCTTGAACCTTTATTCCGGTGCTGCACACGTATGCAGACGGTGTTATTATATCACTGCACACGTATGCAGTCAAGAGGTGGACAAGGGGATCCTCACGCTTTTACCTCAAATTCTATTCGGCATGCAGGGGCGAAATCGGGAAGCCCATTCATGACGGGCAAAGTGGGGTGCGACACCCACCGCTCCAGGCGCTGCGGCGCAGCTCCCGTGGCGACGAGCCGTGGAACTTGGTGACCAGACGCGAGAAGTGGAAGGGTGTTTTAAATCCGCAGCGGTGGGCGATCTCCTTGACGCCAAGCCCCGTGTCCCGCAGGAGTTCGACGCCATGCCTGACGCGGGCGCGCCATAGGCGGGCGGCGGGCGTCTCGTCCAGATGCGTGCGGAAGAGCCTGATCAAATGGTTAGGGCTGACGTTCGCTTCCCGGGCGAGCGAGGCGACGGTCCACGGCTCGGCGAAGCGCCGTTCCACGCAGGCGAGGGCCTTGGCGAGCGGCTCGGGATGGACCGTTCCGTCGGTGGAACTCATCCGCGCCAGCAGGAGATATTCATGCGACAGCGTCGAGGCCAACGACTCCAGTACCCCCTCGACGTCCTCTCCTCCCTCATGCGGCGCGGAAAGCGCCATCTCGAAAATGGACAGTATCCGCGGGGAAAGCGGTGTCGTGAGCGGAGCGGTTTTGAGCCTCTCGACCAGCGCAGACGGAAGGACATCCCGGCCGAACGAGCACCAGAAGTGCCGCGTCGACTGACGTTTGGAGAACTCGAACAAATGTGTTCCTCCGATCCTCAGGAGCGCAATCCGACCGGGCGGCAGATAGTGACGGTGCCCGTCCACGGTTAAGTCCGCCTCGCCCGAGTGGATGATCACGAACTGGATGCCCGGCTGCACATAGGGGCCGCACAAACCGCCCGGTTCGTAGACGACATCCCCGAACAGCACCCGTTGACCGCTCCTGGTGTTTGTTCTGGATATGTTTTTGGTGATTGTGGACATGCCGATGCCCCTGCAATAATGGTATCTATGGATATAATTAAGAATATACGCCACGCAACTATCCACGGCAATCCGAAAGAGAGGACGCATACTATGGCGAACCAGTGTCCAGACAGGCTCACGACCTTTGAGAGGATGAACCGGGTGTACGCGCACCAAGATCCCGACCGTGTGCCGATCATGGACAGCCCCTGGCGAGCCACCGTCGAACGATGGGAAAGGGAGGGGATGCCGAAAGGGATGGACTGGCGGGAGTTTTTCGGCGTCGACATCACGGCGGGGGTAGGCGGTGACACCAGCCCGCGCTACGAGGAGAAGACCATCGAGGAGACCGAGGAACACCGCATCTTCACGACGAAATGGGGTGCCACGATGAAGGACTTCAAACACTCGGCGACGGTTCCCGAGTTCCTTGACTTCACCGTCACCACCCCAGAGAAATGGCGCGAGGCGAAAAGCCGCATGACCCCCACCCGCGACAGGGTCGATTGGGAGAATTTGCGGAAGAACTACAAGACGTGGCGGGAAAAAGGCTACTGGGTGAGTGCCGGGCTGTGGTTCGGTTTCGACGTCGCCCACTCCTGGATGGTCGGGACCGAGCGCTTCCTCGAGTGGATGGTTCTTGAGCCCGAGCTGTGCGTGGATATCTTCAACACCTACCTCGACAACAGCCTGACGCTGGCGCAGATGATCTGGGACGAGGGCTACCGCTTCGACGCCGTCAACTGGCCTGACGACATGGGGTATAAGCACAAGCAGTTCTTCTCCCTCGGCATGTACCGCGAACTGCTCAAGCCCGTCCACAAACGCGCGGTCGACTGGGCCCACGCCAAGGGGATCAAGGCCTGCCTGCACTCCTGCGGCGACGTCAACCCGCTCATTCCAGAGCTTATCGAGATCGGCGTCGACTCGCTCAACCCGCTGGAGGTAAAGGCCGGCATGGATCCCGTGGGGATTAAACGGCACTATGGCGATAAGCTTGTTCTGCACGGCGGCATCAACGCCCTCCACATGGGCGAACGGGAGCGGATCCGCGGCGACATCGAGCGCGTTGTGCCGGAGATGAAGAAGAACGGCGGCTATATTTTCGCGACGGACCATTCCATACCATCCGACGTCAGCCTCCAGGACTTCAAGGAGATCGTGGCGCTCGTTAAAAAAGTAGGATCATACGAATAATGGGATGGTGAAGAAATGGGACGAATGCTGGCTCCCATATCTCTCATGTTTCCCATTTCTCCCATACATTCCCAAACAGTCACAATTAAGGAAGGCACAACCATGAGCGAGATGACAGGCAAAGAACGGATCGGTCGGATACTCAAACGGCAGCCGGTGGATCGCATCGGCCTCTACGAGCACTTCTGGGGGGACACGCAGAAGAAATGGGCGGCGAGAGGCTGGGTGAAGGAGAACGAAAACCTCGCCGATCACTTCAACTTCGACATCGCCGGGAGCTGGCCGTTCAACCTGGTCGCCAATCTCGACATCGAGCCGGTGACGCTTGAGGAGGATGCCGAGACCAAGTTGGTGAAGGACGGCAACGGCGCCATCCTTCGTCGGCACAAGCTCCACGACACCACGCCCGAACACGTCGACTTCTCTGTGAAGGATTACGCCGGCTGGAACGAGCTGATCAAGCCGTTCCTGAAATACGATCGCCGGCGCATCAACTTCGAGGCGTATCGCCATGGCAGGAAAGAGGCGGCCGAAAAGAACCGCTTCTTCTTCTGGAAAGGAGTGAACGTCTTCGAGCTGATGCACCCCGTCTGCGGGCACGAGTACATGCTTATGGGCATGGCCTTGGAGCCGGAGTGGGTCAAGGAGATGGTCGACACCTACAGCCGTCTGACGCTTGAGATGATGGAGACGCTCTTCTCCGAGGAGGGGGAGCCGGACGGCGTCTGGTTCTACGAGGACATGGGCTTCAAGGACCGCCCGTTTATGTCGCCCGACATGTACAACGAGATCATCAAGCCGGCGCACAAGCGGACGTTCGACTTCGCCCACGCCCGGAAGCTGCCGGTGGTCATCCATTCCTGCGGGTTCGTGGAGCCGTTGCTCCCCGGGCTGATCGAGGCCGGCATGGATTGCCTGCAGGTCATGGAGGTGAAAGCCGGCATGGACTGCCGCCGTCTCAAGAAAATGTACGGCGACAAGATCTCCTTCATCGGTGGCATAGACGTGCGCAAGCTGTACTCAAACGACAAGAAGATCATCGAACAGGAACTGCTCGACCGCGTGCCGGCGATGATGGAAGGCTCCGGCTACGTGCTCCACAGCGACCATTCGATTCCCGAGACTGTCACCTACGAAAGCTACAAGTACTTTATAGAGCGCGGCCTCGAACTTGGAACGTATAAAAAATGATTCTGGGGCAACTGCGGTTGCGGGGAGGGCTGATATGAAAACGAAGCTTGAGAAATTGAAGCTCGGGAACAGAGCGGTTCCGTGCTTGTTCTACCCGATCGCGAAAAAAGAACAACTTTCCATGTCGGATGTTTTAGCTGACGCTGAAAAGCAGGGGCAGTTGCTGCTTACGATTGCCGAATCATATGCTGTCGGCGCGGTGGTGCGCATGACTGAGTTGTGGTGTGAGGCGGCCGCGTGCGGCATGACATGCCACATAGCCGATAACACGTTCCCGCAGTTAGGCGACCCGCTCTATATGGATGTCCATGAACTGGAAAACGCCTCGTTTCCCCAAGCGAGGAATCAGATCACCAGCCCATTAATTGACGCGGCGAGTCAAGCGGTTCCCCATATGGACAAACCATTGATTGTGGGAGCTACGGGGCCTTACACCTTGGGCTCGGTGGTGAACGGCTCCGAGAATTTCATGATCAATTGTATGACAGAACCGGAGATCGTCCATGCGTATTTAGAGAAAGTCACCGCATTCCTTATTGACTACATTGCGGCCTACAAGGCGGCAGGTGTTTCCGCCATACTGTTGGCGGAACCATCGACCGCCATGGTGTCGCCGGATATGATGGAGGAGTTTTCCAGTCGATACGTTCAGAAGATCGTTCAGCGTCTTCAGGACGAGACATTTTCAATTATCTACCATAACTGCCGTTCGGTGAACGGGCATCTGGAAACAATAGCGAAGCTTGATGTTGACGCCTTCCATTTTGGTTCCGATGTCGATCTGGGAAAAGCTGCCGGATGTATTGGAAGCGGTAAGCTCGTCATGGGAAATATAGATCCCCGTTTGTTCATCTCAGGAAAGCCGGCGGAAATACAAACGACGACGAGGGTGTTGTTGGAAAAGTATTCGTCCCTGGGGAATTGGATACTTTCGACAGGGTGCGATTTGTCGCCTGACGCCTCCATGGACAACATTGAGGCTTTTCTGGGAACTGTTGAGGGCTATTATGGATGAACCACCCCAAAAATCCCTTCGTTGACGTTGCGTCCCGTCGGCATGGGACGCAAGTCCGCTGTCGGGTTTCGGGAGCGAGTTGCAAGACCGTCCTCACTTCGTTAGGACGAGTGGAAGGCTTACGAGTTGGAAATCCTGAGGGCCTGGTGCGGCTGGAGCAATAGTTCGAGCATACCCTTGCCCATGTCGGGCTTGCCCGAGAAGGAGATGTGGCAGACGGCCCCTTTCTTGAAGACCATTCCAAGGTCGCTGTGTGGAGTCAAAAGGTCGGCGCAAAACTGGGCCACGTCCGGCATGTGCCCCACAATCATGATCGACGATTCCGTCCTGGTGCGTAGCCAGGTGAGCAGGTCGGATGTCCGCGCGCCGCAGCTTAGGATGTCGCAGGTCTCGACCGCCTTGCGCACGCTGAGCCCGGCCATGAGAAGCTCGGCGGTCTCCACGGCGCGGCACAGGGGGCTTGACACCACGACGTCCGGCTTGACGTCGACCTGTCGCAGGCCGGAGGCGATTCTGGCGACCTTCTCGCGCCCCTCCTGGGTAAGGAAGCGGTCGTCGTCGTTCGTGACACCCGCTTCGCCGAGGTTGACCGCGATGCCGTGTCTGACGATATAGAGATCCATAAGTTTGGCGCCTTTTTGATAATGATTATTGATAATTCCCCAACACCATGCTAATGTATTAGTTGTAGGGGATAAAATCAAAAGCAAAGGAGTTGTCTTATGTGCCTTGGAGAATCAAGTTCGCTCGTCACGAGTTCCGCTCCCGACTTCTCGGCTGAGGCCGTCATGCCCGACGGCAGCTTCTCGACGCTGAAGCTTTCGTCCTACCGCGGGAAGTACGTGGTGCTGTTTTTCTATCCGTTGGACTTCACCTTCGTCTGTCCCACGGAAATCCTCGCATTTGACGCCAAGGTCGCCGAGTTCAAGAAGCGCGACTGCGAGCTCATCGGCGTTTCCGTCGACTCGAAGTTCTCCCACTGGGCGTGGCGCGAGACGGAAGTCAAAAAGGGCGGCATCGGCAAGATCGGCTATCCGCTGGTCGCCGACCTTAAAAAATCCATCGCCCGCGACTACGGCGTGCTCATCGACGACGCCATCGCCCTGCGCGGACTCTTCCTCATCGACAAGGACGGCATTGTCCGCCACAGCGTGGTCAACGACCTCCCGCTCGGACGCAGCGTCGACGAGACCCTCAGGATGGTTGACGCCCTGCAGTACTTCGAGAAGAACGGCGAAGTCTGTCCCGCCAACTGGCATCCCGGCTCGGAAGGCATGAAACCCAGCGCCGACGGCGTGGCGAAATATCTCGCCAAGCATCACGGCAAATAAACAAACGCTTCTGCGTTTTTCTCGCCGCCGCCGTTTCCCCCTCGGAAAACGGCGGTTTGTTTTTCGTCTCTGAGTCGCACGTGGGCTTGTGAGGCGGAGGAAGTGATGTTATTATTATAATCGAATGGCTGGTTATGATAATTGATAGAGGAGTTCCCCGATGCGCACTGTTTCGGCGATGGAGGTGAGGAAGCATCTCGGCAGTCTGCTTGACGAGGTGCGGCTGAGGGCGGAGATCGTGGTGCTTGAGCGGGCGGGGAAACCAATGGCCGTGTTGGGGCCATGCTCGCTTCTGAAGGGGTCAACCGACATCGATAAACGGCATAAGCTCAAAATGCTTGACCAGATTACTGGTGTGGGATCCGCGTCGCCCCGCGCCAAAGATCTTGACGCATGGCTGCGCGCCGAACGCGAGGATGCGAGGGGACGTTCATGATATCAGTGTTTGTCGACACTGCGCCACTCATCTATTTGCTGGAAGGGGTTCCGGCTCTGAGAAATGAGGTGAACCGACAGATCAAAGCGTGGATTGAGGATGACGCCCATATCGTGACCAGTGTGGTGTCGCTCATGGAGCTGCTTGTCCATCCAAAACGTTCCGCTGACTCTCATCTGGAAAACAGGTACCGAAGCCTGCTGCGGGGCATTCTATCCGCTCCTTATCTGGGCATTGATGAACAGGCCGCCTGCTTGGCCGCCACATATCGGTCGACGCATGGGATCAGGGCTTTGGACTCGCTACAGTTGGCGGTGGCGGCCACTGCGGGATGCGGTATTTTCTACACGAATGACAAAGTTCTCCGCCGAGTGGGTGATATTAAGGTGGTTCTTGTAAAACCATGAGTGTCAGGACTCGAATGCCCCACATCTGCCATATCACCACATCGCATCTCCCGAAGGACTCGCGGATCTTCCAGCGGCAATGCCGGGGGCTTGCGGCCAGCGGCTACAAGGTGACCCTGCTCGCCACGACGCCGCGTGAGGAGGAGGTGGACGGTGTCCGCATTCTGCCGTTGCCGCGTGTCGGGCGTCTGGGGCGCAAGTTCATTCTCCCGCGCCGCGCCGCGTCGCAGGCGCTCACGCTCAAGGCTGATCTCTATCACTTCCATGATCCGGAACTAATTCCGTGGATGTCGATCATGGCCAGCCGCCATGGGGCCAAGGTGGTCTGGGACGCCCACGAGTTGTATCCTGACGCCATCAGCGAGTTCAACTTCCGTCTTTTTCCCCCAGTCGCATGGGTCGTGGCGGGGCTGTTCAACTTCTTCGAGCGCGAATGGGTCAAACCGTTCGCCGGCGTCGTCGCCGTCACTGATCCGATTCGAAGCAGGTATGACAAGGACGGCCCACCCACCATCACGATACGGAACGTGATCGACCTGTCACGCATGACGGCTGTGAGGGCCGCCCCTGCGCCGGACCGCTACACGATTCTCGCCAGCGGCACCACCAACGAGAGCCGACGGATCTCGCGGCTCGTCGAGGCGTTCGCCACAGTCGCTAAAACCGTGCCGAAGGTCCGCCTGCGTCTGCTCACCCATTTCGATTCCGAGGAGGCGCGGCAGGACATCATGGCCAACATCGAACGGCTTGGCGTTGTCGACAAGGTCTCGGTGGCTCCGCTCGTATCCTGGGACGACCTCCTTGGGGTGGAGGTCCCGTCGGCCAATCTCGGCATCGTGTTCTATGCGAGAACCAAAAACAACCTCGTCGCATTGCCGAACCGCCTGTTCGAGTACTGGTCGCGGGGGCTTCCCGTGATCGCCACCGACACCCCGGTGCTGCGTGCGATCGTCGGCGGGTGGGGCGCGGGGCTTCTGGTGGACTCCGATTCCGTGTTGGAAATAGCCAAGGGGATACTACATTACATCGAGCACCCCGAGGAGGCGCGACAGGCTGGCGCGAATGGGCGGCGGGCCATAGAGGAGGAATTCAACTGGGATCGGGAACTTGCCCGCCTCCGTGAGTTTTACGAACGTATCCTCAAGATCTCCTGAACACTCTCATATAACTGGTTTCAGGTTTCGGGTGTCTGGTTTCAGAAGGAGATTCTTCCTGACACCTGAAACCTGACACCTTGTTTCGTTCGAGTTTGAACGCGCCGCAGCGAAACGTCTCTTCGATAGGACACTGAACACCGAACAATCCAACCGCTGGCTTGGCCAGCTGGACACATTGAGCAACGGAGGAACAAGCGGCCCTGTCCATCTTGACGGAACCCCGATGACGGACAGGGAGGTTGCGCGGGGGCTGCGAGTCAACATCGTCGCCTGCTGCCTTGGCATGATGTGGTTCGGAGCCATCAACGGTCCGCCGACCACGATGTTGATCGAGTGCATGACGGGCAGCGGCATCCTGATCGGGCTCCTCGCCACCGCGGGACAACTCGCCCTGCTCGCCCAGTTTCCCGGCGCCGTGCTGATGGAGCGGCTCCACGAGCGGAAGAAGGTGTGGGCGACCCTTATCATCATCCACCGGCTGATGTGGTTCATCCCGGCGTTGGTTCCGCTCCTTGTCTCACCCGCTCCCGGCCGCGCCCATGACGCCGCCGCCATTGTGGTCGTCGCCGCCATCGCACTCAGCGCCATTCTCGGACAGGCGGGCTTCCCGTCCTGGCTCAGCTGGGTCACCGACCTTGTCCCCAAGTCCGCCAGCGGGCGTTTCTGGGGGGTCAGGCAGAGCATCTCGACGATTCCGTTTCTCGCCGCCACGATTGGGGCGGGGCTTGTGCTCGACGCCTTTGTCGACCCACGCCAACCGGGTGGCACCTACCTCGGCTTCACGATCGTCTTTGCCGTCGCGGCGATCCTCGGCATGAGCGACATTGTCGTGCATCTGTGGGTTCCCGAGCCGCGCCGGCATGTCCCTGAGGTCCAGCCCAAGCTTCTGCCGCTGATCCTCTCGCCCTTGAGGAGTGCGGATTTTCGTTGGATGACCCTTGCCATCGGCGCATGGTTTTTCGGGATCGCCCTCGTCGGCTCCTTCTCCGTCGTCTATCTCAAGCGCGCCTTCCACGTCTCCTACACCGAACTGTCGCTGCTCACCTTCACCGGGACGCTCGGCCCGATCCTCGCCAGCTTCTTCCTCGGGAGGCTCATCGACCGCATCGGGGCCCGCAGTTTCGGGGCGATCATCCTGTTCGCCGTGCCGCTGCTCTCCCTTGTTTGGTTCTTCGTCTCAAACGAGGTTTTCACCATTACCGTGCCGCTGCTCGGGGAGCGGCAGATCTCGCAGCCGGTGGTGATTCTGCTGGTCGCCAATCTTGTGGCGGGAGCCATGGCGGCTGGAATCGGCCTCTGCCAGATCCAACTGCTCAGTTCCCTGTGCGAGGGCAGGGACAAGGCGATGTGCATCGCCGTCCACTACTCGATCCTGGGGTTGCTCGCCGCTCTCGGTCCGCTGCTCGGCGGCTACTTGATGGACGTGCTTTCCGCGCATCCGTTGTCATGGAACCTCCCCTCCGGCGAACCAGTCTCGTTCTTCCATATTCTTGTTGTCATCTACATACTCGTCGTGTGCGGGATCGGCGCGCCGTGTCTGCTCAAGGTCCGCTTACGCACCGGAGAAATGCCGTTCCTCATGGCCGTGGGCGAACTCAGCGTCGATCCGCTGAAGGGTGGTCTGTCGATGGTATACGGTCTCCTCCTCAACTATGCGGCGATACCCGTCTCGAATTTGTTGACCGGCAAGGATGAAGAAAAGAAGTGAGGGCAAAGATAGGATAAGTCATTGGGCATTTGTCAATAGTCATTGGCGGATCGAGCCTTTCCAATGACCGATGTCCAATGACCGTTGCGACATTCACCTCGCCGCTTTGGCGACGATCTCCTTGTCGAAGTAGTTCACCGACATGCCGGCGTCGACCACGATCGTCTGGGCGTTGATGCCGCTGGCGCGCGGGCTCAGCAGAAACGCCACCACGTCCGCCGCCTCCTCGGTCCTTAGGGCCTGCTTGCGCAGTGTCGCCTTCTCGGCGAAAAGGTAGGGGTCGATGTAGCCGGGGATGCCAGCGGAGGCTGACGTTTTCAGAAGTCCCGCCCCGACGGCGTTTACCCGTATCCGCGTGTCGAGGCTCAGCGACTTCGCCAAGAAGCAGACGCTCGAGTCCAGGGCCGCCTTGATCGGCGCCATGTAGCCGTAGCTCTCCGCCGCCATCCGCGTGGTCGAGATCGACATCGCCGCCACCGCTCCGTCAGGGTCCATTAGTCCTTTGAAGGCGTTGACGATGCGGATAAGTGAGAAACAGGAGACGTCGAAGGCCTTGAGGAAGTCGTCGCTCCTCGTCTGATGGAACGGCTTGATCCCGTCGGAGTAGTTTGCGAAGGCGATCGAGTGGACAATGCCATATACCATTCCATCTGCCGCTCCCACAGCGTCGGCGAGCGTCGCGACCGCCGCGTCGCCGGAGACATCGCAGAGGTGGCAGCGGCAGGCGGGGAACAACTTCAGTGCGTTCCGCCGCTGCTCCTCGCCTTGGGCGGAGAAGATGAGAAAGGCCCCCGCCTCCTCAAGCGTCTTGGCGACATGATAGGCGACGCTTTTCCGGTTCGCCAGCCCGAAAATCAGAATCCGTTTTCCCGTCAGTTGAAGAAAATCCGCCATGATGGAGTGCCTTGCAAGGAACATGCAGTATCTGTCTTGTCAATATAGCACAGACTGGGCGCGATTAGCAAAAGGGTTAGCAGGGGTGGTCAAGAGGAAACTCACCATGCCCTCATGTTTGTGACAATTCCTCGGTGGTGACGTTGCGTCCCCGCCATCCGTGATCCGATCTCTGGAAGGTTTTTATCAGGCGGGTGGATTTCGCATCAATTTCAAACAGTTCCGCCGCATTCATGTCACAGGATTCCCGAGAGGTAAGCAACAGCATCACGTCCTCTATGGAGGAAACAGGCACAATCGCCGTCAATCCCGATTTTCTAGTCAGTCTTAGTCTTAACATGATAAGTACTCCCCAGCACCCTCCCCATGTTTTCGCATGCGACGTCAATGCAAAAAATCCGATAACCCTTCTCCTTTTTGGAAGGCTATCGGCTCTTACTCGCATGAAGTCTTACCGGCTAATACGGGGCGGCGGCGCGAATTCGGCAGAGAATTCGGCATTAATTTGATTTTTTTTTGTTTTTATGCCTCCCCCCGAGTTCCTGGTATTCTCTTTCCACTGGCAATTCACCCGAAGTGTTATTTAGTAGTCGTAGCACTTGCGGCAATTATTTTTTTCAAACGCTTTGGGCCTTGAATACGCAAAGGAAATGGCATAATGAGACCATTGACAATAGCCGGTAAACAATTCGCCAGCCGCCTTTTTCTTGGGACGGGGAAGTTCGCGTCGAAGGAGGCATTGAGATCGGCGATCGCCGCGTCGGGGACCGAGATTGTGACCTTCTCTCTGCGACGGGTCGAGTTGAACAAATCCGACGACGACAACATTCTTTCGGCGATCGATATGAGCAGAATCACGCCGTTGCTCAACACGAGCGGAGCCCGCGAGGCGTCGGAGGCGATCCGCATCGCCGAGTTCGGCCGTGCGGCCGGCTATTCGTGGATCAAACTGGAGATACATCCCGACCCGAACTATCTCCTGCCGGATCCCATAGAGACGCTCAAGGCGGCTGAGGAACTGGTGAAGCGCGGGTTCGTGGTGCTTCCCTACATTAATGCCGACCCCGTCCTGGCAAAACGCCTGGAGGACGTCGGCGTCCATGCGGTGATGCCACTGGGCTCGCCGATCGGCACCAATCTGGGGCTTAAGACGGAGTACATGCTGCGGATCATCATCGAGCAGGCGAGGGTCCCCGTGGTGGTTGATGCCGGGCTGGGGCTGCCCTCGCACGCCGCGGCGGCGATCGAGATGGGGGCTGACGCCGTGCTGGTGAACACCGCGGTGGCCGCGGCGGGCGATCCTGCGGCGATGGGGGAGGCGTTCGCGCTTGCGGTTCGTTCGGCGGAGTTGGCTTTGACCGCGCGTCCGGCCGCCCCAGTGCAACTCGCCTCCGCCACCTCTCCGGGCGATCTCTTCTCCGAGATCCTTGGGAAGTGAGGCGGCGTATGTATGGCGAGGCCTGCCGGAAACGCTGAAGCTCGCTTAGGCGATTTTGTAGATGCTTGCCAGATCGACCTTCGACTCTGACTCCAATGCGATCAGTGTCTTGGTGTGGTTGATCCCGGTCATATGCGGCATGTCATGGGCGACGATCTCAGAGAGTCGGCCGTTGTCTTTGACGCGTAGCATCACCACAAGGTCGTATTCCCCCGCGACGGTGTAGACCTCGGTAACTCCTTGAACGGCCATGATTTCCTTGACGGCTGATTTGATCTTCGTGCGGTCGATGTTGACGAGCACTATGGCGGTGGTCATGTCTCCCTCCTCAGTTCGCTATTTGTTGCAGTTTTAAGGTCGGTAATCTATGAAAATTATGGGTGACAGCCTATAATTTTTGACGTAACGAACTATGACAATGCCCGTTACAATAGACGGCATTGCGGGTTTATCAACGCCAATTCAACGCTTCTTTGAGGCGTCAGTCGTAGCCGCTCAGTTTCTGACGGAGGTGTTCACGCTCGGTGGCATGATGCGACGTTGGAGTTCACGCTTCAGCGTGTGCGCGCGCTCTTGAGCACACTATAGCGGGAACTCCAACTCTGACAGGCCGCTCATCTCACGATCGCCAGGCCACTTCCAGCGCGCGGTGCTCCGTGGCGCTGGTCATGATGTGCTCGATCAATTCATCGACCTCGTAGCCGGTGAATCTCGATTGCGTTCCCTGTTCGCCTGTTTCGAAGTTGCGGCAGAAGAAGCCGATCGCCTCGTCGAAGGGGGAGATGGCGTCGAAGCGATATTCCGTGGCGTGGCCGGTGTGATTGTCGTAATGGACGAGCAGCGACGCCTTGTTGTAGGGGTTGTCCCACTGTGAGCTGTAGATCTCAAGCCGTCCCTCAAGGCCGTTAATCTCAACGCGTTCGTCCCAACTGTCGCGGAGGAAGCCGATCTTTTTGAGGTTGTGGATGAGTGCCTCGTAGTGGACGATCCCGTTGCTCGTCTCAAGCAGTGCTGCCGCCTGCAGATCGTAATCGCGTCCTTCGGGGGTGTACACCGAACCGTACAGGCGGTGTGGTCTTCCGAGGAAGAAAAGGACGAGGTCGAGGATGTGGCTGCCTCCTGCATATAGAATGCCGCCGCCGAGATTCTTGCGCAGTGCCGACATGCCGTTTTTCGGCGTGTGGGCCATGCCTTCGTCGGGCATTTTCGTCCAGAGGTCGCCCCAGCACTGGTAGGCGCGGATGTGGGTGGAGACGATCCGCCCGAGCGATGGCATGAGTTCCTTGGCTTTCGCGGCCGCCGGAATGAACCGCTTCATGTAGGAGGTGTAGAAGAGCGACTTCTTCGCCTCGGCGGCCTTGACGATCTCGAAGGCGTCGGCCGCGGTGGACGCGAGCGTCTTCTCGCAGACCACTTTCTTTCCGGCGGCGATGGCGGCGAGGCATATCTCCTTGTGCGACTGGGTGTTGGTCATGATGTCAATCACGTCGATTTCGGGATCGGCGATAAGTTCCTTGTAGTCGGTGGATGCCTTCGCCCCGTATTTGTCTGCGACCGTCTTCGCCGCCTCCATCCTGACATCGCAGACGCGCGTGATTTTCGCGGCAGCCTTCTCGTAGCCCGAGCAGTGGAACTTGGAAATGTACCCACATCCGATCAATCCGACTTTAAGCATATCGCCGATCTCCTTTTTATTATATTCGTCAACCATCTTGAATTATGCGTTACCTGAACCCTGAAACCCTGGGTGCTCATCCAAGGAATCACCCCTTGAAACGCGCGTCCGGCATCACCATTATCTTGCGGACCTTGCCATGGTCGTTGCGGATCAGGTCGAACGCCTCCGTGATCCGGCTCAGGGGGAAGCGGTGGGAGATGATCTCCGACGCTGGCACGACTCCTTGACGGAGAAGCTGCAGGGCCTCGGGAAAATAGATCGCAGGGGAGGCGAAGGAGGAGCGGAGCTGCTTCTTGCCGAAGTGCAGGGCGTGGGTGTCGAGTTGGATCGCGCCACCACCTTCGAAGTCGCTGCCAATGAAGACGATGTACGCCCCGTAAGCCGTGTTCTTCAGGCAGTCGGGAATCACCTGCGGCGGCGCGGTGATCAGCACCTTGTCGAAGCCGCCGAACTTCTCCCCGCAGGTGGCGAGCGACTCCTTTTTGAGACACACGACATGGTCGGCCCCGAGCTTTTTCGCGGTGGCGAGTTTTCCCTCGGACGGGTTGGCCGCCACGAGCGGGCCGACGGTCATTTTGCGTGCGATCGCCAATGCCATAAGCCCGATGGCTCCCGTCCCCACGACCAGCACCCGGTCAGTGAGTCGTATCTCGGCGGTCTTACACAGGTCCAAAGCGACGCCACACGGCTCCGCCAAGGCCGCCGTCAACGGGTCGATGTCCGGAGCGGGCACCACCGCGCGCCCCGGGGTGATCATCGCATCGGAAAATCCGAGAGCCGGTCCACCCCAGAAATTCGGGGCCTTGTTGCACAGATCGACCCGCCCATTGCGGCAGGTCGGACAATCGCCGCAGAATGAGGATGACTCAAGGGCGACCTGATCGCCGACTTTGACGTGTGTGACGCTTGCGCCGACCTGGGTGACTTTTCCGCACACTTCATGGCCGATCCCCTTGAAATCAGTCGCCAAAGACCTGGCATTCTCAACGTCGAAACCGCAGATTCCGCAGGCGAGGACGTCGATCATGACTTCGCTGGGCTTCACCTCCGGAAGCGTGACATCCCGGATCTCGATCACAAAGGGCTTCTTGACGTGGACCGACTTGACTGTGGCGCTCATATCGAATTCTCCTATAATGGGTGAAAGGTTGACAGTGTTATATTGTACATGTATTATATAGCAAGGCGGACGATTTGTCAAGATCGCGCCGCATGTTTTGTCCCACGAGCAAGGTGCGAGTAGGTTATCCAAGAATACGGAGTGCCCATGAAACGAACCACATCCGAGCTGCCCGGCCGCCACCGTTCCCCCGAGGTGATGCGGTTGGTTGAGGACATGGAGCGAAAGATACGCTCGGGCGAGTTGGCGCCCGGTGATTCACTGCCAGGGGTTCATGCCTTGACGGAATCCTACCATATCGCCTATGGCACCGCCATACGGGCGTGCAAGACGCTCCGGGAGATGGGACTGGTGGTGACGCTTCCCGGGCGCGGCACGTTTGTGCGCGGGGGGGCGTCGTCCCTTTCGGCTCTCAGCGTGATCTGGCCAAGCCCGTCGGTCCTTTCGGAATCCGAAAATCCCCATACGAGTTGGGTGTTTCAGCGTCTTCTGGCTGGCATCAATGCAGGGTGCCTGGCCCATGAGATCCCCAACCAACTGCTCTTTCTTGACGCCGTTGGCGATAATTGGCGGAAGGCGCTTGACGCCATTCCCGCCGACGTTGGGGTTCTTTTCGCGATGCGCGCCCCGCCGGCATGGACGATGCGTCTCGCGAAACGGAAGGTTCCCTTCGCCATCGTGCAGCCTGACCGGCTGGACGACCACACCCTTGAGCTGCCGCATGCCTATGCCGATTATTTTGGTGGGGTGAGGGAAGGCGTTATGACCGCGCTCCACGGCTCACTGCGGCGCAGGCCGGCGTTTATTGGCGGTATGGATGCGGGGCAGCACGAATCGCCCCGCCGGGAAGGTTATCTTGCGGCACTTGGCGAACTGGGACTAAAGGAGTCGGCCGTCATCCTCTGCGACCAGATTACCCGCGAGGCGGGAGCGAAGGCGGTCGATGACTTCCTTGGCGAGGGAAAGATAGCATTTGACTTTCTTTTCGCCGCCAACGATTTGCGCGCTCTTGGGGCGATGGACGCTCTGCTGCGGCGCGGTGTCCACGTGCCGCGGGACGTGGCGGTGCTCGGGTTCGACGACTATCCGGGATCGGCGTCGGCGGAGCTTTCGACGGTGAAGCTTCCCATCCGCGAGCTGGGGGAGCAGGCCGTGGGGTGGTTCCTGAGCGCGGTGGCGGGTGGCGGATTGCTGGATGCCATGCCTTTGAAGGCCGCCTGCCCCTTTGTCGAGAGGACATCCACGAGGCAATTGTAAAAAGCCGGTTGATAGTGGAAGGTGGAGGACGAAGACCGAAGGCGAGCCGCTGTGGGGCGGCCGTGGCGGAAGTGTCTTTTACCGAACGCCGAACACTGAACGCCGGCGTCACCAGGAGAACAACGTCACGCCGGTTCGATCTCGAGAATGTCGCCGTCGTAGATCGCTTTGATCTTCGAGCCCGGGGGGACGATGAGGAACTCTCCGGAGTTCCAGTCCCCTTCGACGAGTCGCCTCAACATTTCCATGTCGCCGCGCGTCTTGGAGAATTCCCACCCGCGTTTGGCCGCCTCCCTGCGGGCGTGCTCCTCGTAGCGGGCGTCCGGCTCGATACCCATCTCGATGTAGGCGAATTTCGTGTAGTTGTGCAGCGTGTCGCAGAGGGTTTCGTAGATATATTTCGCATTCTCCTCGCCGTATTTTTCGATGAGCTGCTCGAGTGACTGGTCCATGCCGGTCGAATGCGCCACCGTGGCCTGCTTGAGGTCGCCGTCGATGCCGCCGCGCTCGATCCACCCGCTTGTCAGGAAATAGGTGCCGGGGTTCGCATGGAAAAACTCGGTGTAGCGGTGACGGGATCCAAGGAACATCGTGATGCAGTCGTGCGCCTTGGGCACGACCAGCGGGATCGAGCGTGCCACAAGCCCCGTCAGACCGTTGTTGCAGAGCCCGTAGCCAAGAGGGATCGCCTCGTATTTCCCCTCGGCCGAGATCCTGTCGACGGCGGCCTGCACGGCGTCAAGCATCTTCGCCGCTCCCAGGTCGTGCAGCCCTTTCGGCAGGAATTCAAGGTCGACGATGTTCGTGGATGTGGCGGCGAGCAAACACAATTCCCGGTAGAATATCTCGCAGCTGAGGATTTTTAGTTTCATGATGTGGCGCGAACCCGCGGTTAAACGATGTACAGAATCCATATTCGACACGCCTCCTGTTGTTATTCACGAAAACTTCTGACGTCGTCGATACTATGCGCTCCGCAAAGGATCATTGCCAGACGATCAACGCCGAGCGCGCAGCCCGCGCAGTCGGGCAAGCCCCGCGCAAGGGCGGCGAAGAATTCCTCGTCGACGGGATATGCGGGAAGGCCCGCCGCCTTCCGTCTGGCGGAGACCGCGTCGAAGCGCCTCCGCTGCTCGACGGGGTCGGTCAGTTCGGAGTAGGCGTTGGCGATCTCGACGCCGCCGAGGTACAATTCCCAGCGTTCCGCCACGCAGGGGTTGTCTGGCTTCAGCCGGGAGAGGGCCGCCATGGACGCCGGATAGTCTTTGAGGATCACGGGGCGGTCTTTCGGCAATGCCGGCTCGACCTTTTCGACAAGAACGATCTCGAATTCGTCACGGGCGGCGGCTTCGGCCGCGCCGACGCCTCCGTAGTGCCGAAACGCCTTGTCGACCGTCGTCACCAGCCATTCCGCCTCGAAGTCTATCATGATGTTGTTGTTGAATGCCGCGCGCGGCGCGCCGTTCACCTGTGTGGCCACGTACGGGAGGAGGGTTTTGACGAACTCCATGAGTTGTTCGTAGGTGGCACCGGTCTCGTACCATTCGAGCATCGTGAACTCTTCGTTGTGCAGGCGCCCGATCTCGCCTTCCCGGAAGCAGGGGCCGATCTGGAAGACGCGCTCGTAGCCGGCGGCGACGAGTCGCTTTAAATGCAGTTCGGGAGAGGAGCGAAGAAAATGACGGCCCGCCGGCGGGGCGTTGATGTGATCCTCGGGCGCCGGGGCCCTGACGCGCGTGGGAGTCTCGATCTCCAGGAATCCCTTGGCGCAAAAAAAAGAGCGCAAGGCTGTTGCCAACCTTGCGCGTTTCTCGAGATGGGGCCTGAGCCACGCGAGCCGTTCTGCGTCCTCAGCTCTTTTTGCTGACGCGCTCCACATACTGGCCGATCCGTGTGTCGATCTTGACGATGTCGCCCTGGTTCACGAAGAGGGGAACCTGAATTTCATATCCGTTGTCGATCTTCGCCGACTTCAGGGTGTTGGTGGCGGTGTCGCCGCGGGCGCCCGGCTCGGTTTCAACGATCTTCTTCTCTATGAAGATCGGCAGGGTGACTTCCATCGGCTGGCCGTTGTAGAAGAGAACCTTGCACTCGGCGTTCTCGATAAGGAAATTAATGTTTTTACCCAGCTTCTCCTTGTGGATGCGGATCTCCTCGTAGGTGTCGTTGTCGCTGAACACAAGCATGTCGCCCTCGGAGTACGAGAAGAGCAGTTCCTTCTCCTCGAGATTGGGCTTGTCGATGCGATCCGTCGGACGGTAGGTGCGATCCATCGTCGAGCCGGTGATGATGTTTTTCAGCTTGCATTTGTAAAGGGCGGTGCCCTTGCCCGGCTTGCAGAACTCGAACTCGGTGATCACCCATGGCTGATTGTCAACCTCGACTTTCAGCCCTTTCCTCAAATCTGAGGCGTTGAACATATTAACCCCGTGAAAAACAGTTGGTGGATTGCCATTCGAAAGAAATGAAAGTTATAGTATAAAATAGATGAGTGTCTTTTGCAACCTTCTCTTAGCCTTATTTTTAACGAAAAAAAGTGATGCGGCACATGAGGAAAAAAGTAGCATGTCCGAGCGTCGGCGGGGCGCGTTTCGCCCGAATCGATCATGGGCGGAACGCCCGTTGCGGATTTCCTGAGTTCGTCTATGGGGAGGGCAAGACTGTCGACCAGCTCGCGCGCATTGTCGATGAGATCGTGAAAAGCGGACAACCGGCATTAGTCACGCGGCTTTCCGCGGAGAAATGGACGAAGCTGAGGCGGCGCGTCGCCGGAGGCGTCTATGAGGCGCAGTCGCGGACGCTTGTAGTCGAAAGCGGAAAGAAACCGAAATCCAGGGGGAAAGTGCTTGTTGTGACCGCTGGCACGAGTGACATTCCCGTCGCCCTTGAGGCGGCGCGGACGGCGGAACTGTGCGGGTGCGGCGTGGAGACGCTCTTCGACGTCGGCGTGGCCGGGATCCATCGACTTCTCTCGGAGGAGGGACGCCTCAGGTCGGCCGATGTCATCATCGCCGTGGCGGGGATGGAAGGGGCGCTGCCGAGTGTTGTCGCTGGCCTGGTTCCCTGTCCGGTGATCGCGGTGCCGACCAGCGTCGGCTACGGCAGCTCGCTCAACGGTCTTGTCGCCCTTTTCGCCATGCTGAATAGCTGCGCCAACGGCGTTGTCGTGATGAACATCGACAATGGATTCGGTGCCGGATGTGCCGCCTCGAGGATCATCAACGCAGGGCCCGCGCAGAAATAAAATTGGCGTTGCCGATCCTTAGTGGTCTGGAACGTGCGGTTCAGATCACTTACCGTTTCGGTTCGAGAAGGGTGTTGATGGTTGAGACGAGGAGATCCCTGTCAATGGGTTTGGGAACATAGGCGTCCATCCCCGCCTTCAGGCAGCGCTCCCGATCCCCCTTCATAGCGTGGGCCGTGACGGCGATGAAGGGCGTCGCCTTGAGGTTGTTCGACCGCTCTCTCTCCCGAATTTTCGCCACAAGCTCAAACCCGTTGATGTCCGGAATGTGGACATCCAGCAAGACGGCGTCGAAGCAGTCAGACTTCATGGCGTCAAGAGCCTCCATTCCCGTCCAGGTGATGGTGGATGTATGCCCCTCAAGTGAGAGGATCTCTTGGAGAAGCGACGCGTTCGTCACGTTGTCCTCGACGACAAGCAGATTGTATTTCCGCTTTTTTGTTGATTCTTCAGACGTGTAACCGGCGGTTGACTGTCCCGCGGCGGTGCCGCCGTTTTTCGAAGGGAGGCGCAACGACGAGGTGAAGGTGAACACACTCCCCTTGCCCTCCTCGCTCGAAAGGCCGATGCTTCCTCCCATCCTCTCCACAAGCCGCCTGCAGATCGCAAGTCCGAGGCCTGTTCCGCCGTAACGCCGGGTGTAGGAGCCGTCAGCTTGGATGAACGGGTTGAAGACCTTTTCCTGCAGGTGCTTTGGAATGCCGACACCCGTGTCGCTGACGACGAACCGAAGAAGTTTTGTGTGGCCACTCTCCTCGACTGGCTCCTGTCCCCCCTGCGCCACCGGATCTGAGGGATTCGTGTCGACGACGAGTCGGATCACCCCCCGCTCGGTGAACTTGACGGCGTTTCCAAGGAGGTTGGCGAGAATTTGCCGCAGGCGGAGAGGATCGCCAAGAAGTTCGTCCGGCACGTCGTCGTGGACTTCCCATTCGAGCGACAGTGGCTTCTCCCTCGCCGAACTGGCGATCGAGTCGAACAGTGTTTTGATACAGTCCCTGAGGCTGAACACCTCGGTGGAGAGTTCAAGGTGGTCGGCCTCGATGCGGGCGAGGTCGAGGATGTCATTGATGATGGAAAGCAGATGTTCCCCTTCGTTCTTGACGATGCCCACCCATTTGCGCGGGGGGTCGACAAGATCGCACTCCTGCAGAAGGCTGGCGAAGCCTATCACCGCGTTGAGCGGCGTGCGCAGCTCGTGGCTCATGTTGGCGAGAAACTCGCTTTTGGCGCGGTTGGCGGTCTCGGCGGCCTCCTTGGTGCGGAGAAGATCGTTCTCCATCCGCTTGCGCTCGGTGATGTCGGTGGCGATGTGGATGACGTGCTGAAGGCGTCCTTGATCGTCAAGAACCGGGGTGCAGGAGACGAGGAAGTTGCCGTTGAGGGCTTCGAGCTCCATCTCGACGGTGGTGAGGTTGCCTTGGGAGATCATTGAACGCATCGGGCAGTTGCTGGCCGGGGTTTCCGCCAAGTCAGGCCCATGAAATAGTTCGTAGCAGTATTTGCCAATCAACTCATCCTCCGTTTTGCCGAGGCGGAGGAGAATAGCGCTGTTGGCGGCGACGACTTTGTGGTCAGGGTCGAGGATGACCGACGGATGGCCTATGGCCTGAAAGATGGCCTTCCACTCGTTTTGCGACTTTTTCGCCTTCTCCTCGGCGGTCTTGAGTATTGCCTTGCGCTCGGTGATGTCACGGACGACCGCCAACGCCGCGGGACGTCCGTCGAAATCGATGCGCCGAGCGTCCACCTCCACATGGACTCTGCGTCCATCAGCCGCCAGATGTGTGGTCTCGTAGCGAAAGCGTCCGTCCGCAAAGACCCGTCTCACGTGCTCATGAACAAGCGGCACTGACTCGGGGGCGTTGAGCTCCTGCGCATCTAACCCAATAAGCTCTGAACGGGAACGGCCAAGTCGGTCGCAGGCGGATTTGTTGGCGTCCAGGATACGGGCGTTGGCGTCGACGACGAAAATCCCGTCATTCACACAATTGAAAATAGTCTTGTAGAGTTCCTCTGAAGGCATTTTCTACCCTTATAGCGTGCGCGGTTTCTCTACAGAGACGTCGCGGTGACGTCAAGCTTGATCACGACCTTTTTGACCGTCTCCGTGGTCCGGACGGCGATCTGCGGCGCATGAATGTCGTGCGGGAAAAACACGGCGAAGAGCCCAGGTCGCAGGAGCAATTCCGTCTGTCTGCCCTCGGAATCAGTGAGTGGAGAATGAAATTCGACGTCTTTTTCTGGATTGTATGAGACCCTCACAGGAAGCTCTCCGAGTGGATGCCAGAGAACAAGTTCCTCACCGCTCAGCAGCACCTGAATATCTATATAGCGGCGGTGTGATTCGGGGTTTGCGGCCACATGCGGTTTTGTCTCATACGTCATGATTCGGGCGAACACCTTCTCGCCAAGAAGCTGACGCTCGCCATCGGCAATGTCGGGAGCAGCGGTCGTGAGAAACTCGAACGCCACACGCCAAGGATCGGTTTTAGCATATGTTTTCCAGTTCGCAATCGTATCGAAAATCATAAAGCATCCTTGATTGTTTCTGAAAATTAGCTTCCCATCTTATATATTCACGGTTGACCGAGAATTTACAAGGCAGGAATATTGCTTGCAAAAAAAGCGTGACGGGGTTATGGTTACCTTTGGTAACGTTACTTGCGGTCCCGCAAGTGACGCGGCGGAGCTTTCCAGCAACTCCGCCTGCCGTTGTCACGTGAAACGCAATGCCCACACTAGACAAAAACGAACAGTTCCAGTTGGAGATCCTCAAGCACGTCGAGGAAAGCCCGCGTCTGAACAATAGAATGCTGGCCACGAAACTGGGCTGCAGCGTCAAACTCGCCCACAGTCTCCTCAAGAAAATGGTGGACAGGGGCTTTCTTCATGTGAAAAAGCGGCATTCGCGTCGCTGGGATTACTTTCTCACACCCACGGGAATCACAGAAAAGGCGAAACTCACCTATGAATTCCTCGACTTCTCGCTTTTCTTCTATCACGAGGCAAGGAGGAAAAGCTCGCAAGTCTGCCGCGAGATAAAGGAGTCGGGGAAGAAAACCGTGGGGTTTATCGGGGCCGCTGATTTGGCGGAAATAGTGTATCTTGGCGTGAAAGAATGGAACCTCGAGCTCGTTGACGTGTTCGACGATCAGAAAAAGACATTTCTTGGTCATCCGGTGGGCGCGATGGAGCGTCTTCCTGCATCTACCGCTGACGTTCTTGTCGTGTGCATGTATGATCCGAAATTCCCGATGGCCCGCGGGTTTCTCCCTGAGAACATTGCCCCGTTACCCCGGATGCGCTGGTTATTTTGCAGCTGAAAGGTTATGCGTGAAGGTTTCACAGGTTGTTTCCGTTGTCTTTCCCACATACGAGCGTCCCGCCGACATGGCGGAAACGCTCAGACGCCTAAGGGAAAGCGTGACGATTCCGTACGAGGTCGTCATTCTTGACAACTCGTCCACCCCTACCGCTTCCGGCAAAGATTTCGCCGACAACGAAAGATACGAGTTTCTTGGCGAGAACCTCGGAACAGTCTCAAGAAATATCGGAGTGGAAAAGTCCCAAGGGACGTTCGTGCTAATGCTTGACGACGACTCGCATCCTCTTCCCGGAGCGCTTGAGAAGGCGGTGGCGTTTTTGACGGACCAGCCTGACGAGGTGGTGGGGCTTGGCGCGCGCGTCGAGAGGCTCGACGGAGGGCGCGAGGGGCCGCCACTGCTGCCTACTGTTTTTCATGGATGCGGCGCGCTCTTCCGGAAGGACGCCCTTGCCGTCTGCGGGACTCCATACCCCAAAGAGTTCGGATTCTACGCCGAGGAGTACTGGGTGGCGTTCCTGCTTCACTCCAAGGGGTTCAGCATCGGCTATACTGACGACTTCCGCGTGTGCCATAGGATGAGCTCCAGCGGAAGATCGAAAAAACGCATCCTTTTCCACCTGGTGCGGAACAACGACTGCATATGGAAGGCTTTCACGCCGGATAGATATCTCGAAGACGTGCTCTATGACACAAACCGCCGCTATGAGCTCATCGCACGCCACGAGGGGGTGCCTGAGGCCTACGCCGAGGCCAGGCAACAGCGGCTTGTCATGGGGGAAAGGAAGACGATGAGCGAGTCTGCCTTCAAGAAGGCAAGCCTCCTCAGTTCGTTCGAGAACAGCGTTTTTGGGCGCGGGAAACGCGCGGCGCGGTTCCCCAATACAATGCTTCTGTGCGGGGTCGGCAAATTCCCTTCCTTGTGGGCGAAGCACCTCCGCGCAGCAGGTGTGAAGGATGTCATTCTCTCCGATTTCAATAAAGCCTTGTGGGGCAAGGATTTCAACGGCTTTATTGTTGTCAGCCCTGATGAGGCGCTGATGAAGGCACAGGGAGGTGCCATGCCGTACGTGGGTCATTCCTCCCGTGCCGATTCCGACACATGGCGGGAATTGCTCGCTGCTAAGAGCCTTACGTATAAGGACATCGTCTTATGATGGCTTCCGGAACCGCGGCGAAATATGTCATTCTCGACCGGGACGGGACGCTCATTGTCGAAAAGAATTATCTCAGCGATCCAGAAGGCGTCGAGCTACTACCCGGCGCCGTCGAAGGACTTCGCCGGCTTGCGGAGGCGGGCTATAGGTTCGTCGTCATCACCAACCAGTCGGGTGTCGGGCGAGGCTACTTCCCGTTGTCGGCCGTGGAAGCGGTGAATGAACGGCTTGTGTCGCTGCTTGAAACCGAGGGAATCCGTCTTGACGGCGTGTATGTGTGCCCGCATGCTCCAGACGAGAAGTGCGCCTGCCGCAAGCCACAGATTGGAATGATTCGAAAGGCGGCGTCCGAGCTCGGCTTCGACGTATCAGGCTGCTGGGTGGTCGGCGACAAGGCGGTGGATGTCGAACTCGGGAAAAACGCTGGTGCGAAAGCCATTCTTGTCCGGACAGGATATGGCGCCAGCCTCGAGTCTTCTCTGCCTGTAGCTCCGGACGCGGTGGCCGACAATCTCGCTGCTGTGGCGGATGTGATCTTAGGGAGGAGGTGAGCAATATGCCAATCTACGAGTTTCTCTGCGCCGACTGCAACAAGGTTTTCACCTTCTTCAGTCAAACGGTGTCGACAGATAAAACCCCGGCATGCCCGAAATGTGGGAGCAACTCCATGCGGAAAGCCCTCTCTAAATTCGCCATCTCCGGCGCCGAGCGGAAGTCGTCTGGCTCGAAGGTGAAAGAACCATCCGCCGGGGGCGACCGGACCGGCGACTCCGGAGCTGACGACAGGTTGTCCGATCCCAAAGTCGAACGGGAGATGATGCGACTGATGGAAGGCGCCGAGGGCATCGACGAGAACAATCCGCGGCAGCTTGGCTCCCTCCTGCGACGGATGTCCGATGTGACGGGAGAGAAGCTTACGCCCGGCATGGACTCCGCCATCCGTCGTCTCGAGGCGGGCGAGGACGTCGAGAAAATCGAACAGGATCTGGGCGGCGAAATCGAGGCTGAGATGGGCGAAGCGGGGCTTGGGGGAGCTTCCGGTTCCCCTTCATACGACGACAACGTTTACAGCATGTGAGGAGAGGAACGTGGAAGCCTCTGCTGAGCGGTATCGAAGAAACCTGGTGAAATCCTTTCAACTTATACGGGCCTGCTTCGCGCTCAAGAAGGCATATCTGAGAACGAGACACCCGAATGCCGACGAGACGATGTTGCGTAAAATGCTTGCCGAAGGTGTAATGGAAAGAAAGGAAAAACAATGGAATTTGCGGATCTCCTCCTCGCATCCCTGAAGGACATTGCCGCCGTCTTCAATGAGGGGGGATTCAACTACTGTCTGGCCGGAGGACTTGCGGTCGGCATGCTGTCTACTCCCCGAGCCACTGAGGACATTGACCTGGTGGTGGCAATCGACAGGAGCGAGCGGCACGGAATCGAATCTGCGCTGAGAAGAAAGTTCGTCATTGTCCAAAGCAAGAAAGTTGTGGATTTCTCGTTTTGTCCCATCTGGCGTCTGATTCTAACGCGCGGTGAGGAGGTCGAAGTGATCGTCTTGGATCTGCTGATCGCTGAGAATGAGATACTGCGAAAAGCGCTCAAGAATCCAATCGTAATTGAAATTGACGGTGTTCTTGTTCCCGTGGCCACCAGGGAAAGCCTGATCGCCATGAAGGAACCCTCGCAACGAGCGAAAGACCAAGCTGACATCGAGGCGTTGCGGCAAGAAACGCAATAAAGGCGTAAAACTTTTTAAGAAATAAAATCATGAGCACCATCAAAGACAAACTGTCCCGATTCACCTTTCAAAAGGCGATCAAACTTCTTGGCAAGAGTGGCGAAAAGTTGCTGCGCAAGGGCGGCACCGTCGAGTTCGACATCGAGCAAGATGTCACCATCACCACAAAGCAGTTCATCGTGGAGCGCCCAGGGTGGGGGTGGGTCGAGATCGCCCTCGACCACCAGGCTCCCGGCGGCATCGCCATCAGTTCGAGCGCGGGGAAAGTCGTCTGCCTCGAGGTCGCCGCAGTCCTCTCTCTCATCCTTGAGGAGAAAGTAGCTTTGGGCCTGGCTGAACCACCACCGGAGGACGTCAAACCTGCCGAACACCTCTCACATGAGGAACTCGTCGAGCGGGCAATCACTGAACGCAGAGACAAAGCCTTTGCGGAACGCATGGAGATGACCTCGTCCGATGCTGCCACGCCATGAGCCGACTACGTCGTCACCAACCGCCAATCCGGCAAAACCTACAAAGTTGCCCTCCGCGGCATGGACGAGCTCAAACGACGGCTCGAAGTGCTCCTTGGGACACCAGAGCCCGCCCCAGTCGACGCCAGCGTCAAAGCCCACGTCCAAATGGAGGTCGCCAAGAAACAGGATCTTGCGTCTGCCGGCGGGAAACTCGTCTCCGCCGCCTTCGAGTTCCTCGGCAAACTGGCACCGTCGACACCGCAAACGGCACCGCTCTCATCGCCGCTCTTCGACGCCCTCAAGGCCTGCGCCAGCACTGCGGAAAACGGCACCATCAACCTTACCGTGTCGTTTCCTGATGAGTCCGCCCTCAAAGGCATGGCTGACGCCCTCGCGGGCATTCTCGCTCAGTACGGAACAAAAACACCCAGTGTCTGATTTTGGAATATGACAGAAAATCATTTCCAACGAATCCTGCAAGACATCGCTGAGGGATTGCGGGCAAAACACGTTAAGGCAATTCTGATGGGTGGCGGTGCTTTGCCCATTTACGGCGTGGAAAGAATGACGTTTGATCTTGACTTTCTTCTTGATGAAAAGGCATTGCCGGTTTTTGCCAAAGTAGTCTCGGGTATGAGCAAGTCTTGAGAACTATCCAATATGCGAAATTCCGTCATCCGGACGGGGACGCCTTGGACATTGACGTCGTCTTTGTTGACAGCGAAACTGCCGAACAGATATGGGATGATGGACAGGACGCCCGCCTCGGGCAGGCTATCTTCCATTGCGCCTCACTTAATGTCATGTTGTCAACCAAACGCCACGCCATCAATTTCAATCTGCAGCGCAGCATCCCCAACCGGGCTTTCTTCCGGCAGCGGCGTCTATCCGAGCGGACTCCCGCCCCTGTTAGATTCGTCTACACTCCCCCTGGAACCTTCCGATGAAAAAGACGGTCAGAATTGGCACGGTTGCGGACCACGAACGCTTCAGGATCGAAGATTGCCGTAAAATGACGCCAAATGAACGAGTGATGATTGTCTTTGATTTGCAGCGCAGATTTTTTCAATTAGACCGGTATCCGCTTACAAGGGTGGTGTCAGTCAGATATCTTTATGGCAAGACGCAAACAAGCAAATAAGCTGTCTAAGGACATGCGGGATTTTTTGAATCTCTTGAACTCGCATGAGGTCGAATATCTTGTGTGCGGGGGGCATGCGGTCGGTTTCCACGGGTACCCAAGGCTTACAATGGACTTGGATGTTCTTGTCAAACCGACACGGCAGAATGCGGTCAAGGTCATGGCTGCTCTTAAAGATTTCGGGTTCGGCGAAGCAGGGATTGACATTGTCATGCTCCTACGGAAGGGTGTTGCCATCACGTTGGGCTCGCAACCCAATCAAATAGACATTCTGACTTCTATTTCAAAGAATGATCCGCCACGTCTTTTCAACAACAAGGTCTGCGGAGTTCTTGACGACATCCCTGTGGGATTTGTGGCAAAGGATGACCTCCTCCGCGCAAAGAGGGCGGCGGGGCGCGCGAAAGATCTCGCCGATGTCGAAGAATTGGAGAAATTTGGTCGATGACAAAAACTATCGAAGTCGATTGCCGCGAGAATGCGGATGACCTCCTGGCGGTGCTCACGGAGCGGTACGAGTTCGATATTATCGTCAAGCAGCTCAAAATTGGTGATTATCTGATCCATCCGGACACGCTTGTGGAAAGAAAGACGACCAAGGACTTCGCCGTCTCCATTATAGACGGACGCCTCTTCAACCAGGCGTACAGACTAACCGAGCTTGCGGAAAACTCGATTATCATCATAGAGGGGGAATCGTTCGCCGAGGCCGGACTCCCGATTCATAGCGTGAAAGGCGCCTTGATCTCCCTTGCGCAGACCTACAGAGTCCCTGTGCTCAGGACGCGGAATTACGAGGATACCGCCTGGCATTTCAATCAACTGTCTCTCCAAAGGGACCGTATCGGCAGCGGAAGAGGCGCGAAACGAGGTTACAAGCCAAAGCGTCTCGACAACCAGAAGAAGGCGGTGCTGAAATCGCTTCCCGGCATCGGCGAGAAGACCGCCGTCGCCCTTCTCGAGAAATTCGGCGGCGTGGCCGATGTCTTCGCCGCAAAGAGGGATGAACTGCTCGCCGTCCCTGGTATCGGCCACAAGACGGTTGATAAGATCAAAGACATCCTTAAAGAGGAACATGAGCGGTATAATGGATGTGGAATATCTTCCCGCCTGGGAATGGATGCTGACGGTGGGGGGCGTGAATATGTTTGTGGCCAATAACGGTTTGATAATATGATACGCACTTTCAGGCAATTATCCGTTCTGTTCACACGAAGGGAAAAGCTTTTTTGTATCGGGCTGGTTGCGATGATGCTTGCGTCTGCAATAATGGAAATAGTTGGCATCGGCATGGTCATGCCTGTCATCGCCTTGCTCTCCAAACCTGAGCTTATCGAACAGAATAAGTATTTACGGCTGACAAAAGAGTTCATCGGGCCATCCTCCAGTGAAAGCTTCATTTTCAATTTATGCCTCGTTCTGATCGTGGTTTTCATTTTGAAGAATGCATTCCTAACTGTCCAGAACTACGTTCAAGCCCGTTTCATTTACGCGAAAGGTGCCCGAATCGCTTCGCAACTATTCGACAACTACCTCCATGCACCATACAAGTTTCATTTGACGAACAACGCCGGACAACTCATGGGAACATTATCGCTTGCGAACAACGTCTGCCACGGTGTTCTTATCCCTCTGATGATCCTTCTCACGGAGGCGATTGTCGTTGTTTGCGTGCTCGCCATGCTGCTCACCTTGGCCCCTTTGATGACATTATGCCTGGCCTGTGTTGTGCTTGCGATATCCGCTCTCGTATATTTCCCGTTCCGCTCGTTGAACAAATTGATTGGGGGACAATACACCAAAGAAATCCTTGAGTCCCACAAAATTGAGTTGCAGGGGCTGAAGGCTGTAAAGGAAAGCAAGTTGCGCAATGTGGAGGACTATTTCTCAGAGGAATATTCCAGGCATATGATAAGGCGCAACGAAGCCTCGGCGAATATTACTTTTATGGGCAATATGCCGCGATTCCTGATTGAGGCCCTTGTCGTCACCCTCGGTATTGGAGCATTGGCGATTCTCGTCATTTCAGGAAAAACGCTTGGCTCAATAACCCTCATCCTGTCATTGTTCGCTGTTTCGTTAATACGGATCATGCCGTCTATGAGTCGGATACAGTATAGCCTTACGACGATCCGACATCATCAGAACACATTCCAACCGCTGTATGACACACTTTTCTCTTTCGACAGGGAGGACAAGAAAGCCCAAAGAAGTGATTTGCCCTACAACAAGGAAATACGCATTGACGCAGTAAGTTTCAAATATGGGGAAGAATCTCCTGATATCTTTAAAAACTTCAGTTTGAATATCCCCAGAAACAGTTCGACAGCGTTTATCGGGCCGACTGGTTGTGGGAAAACCACGTTGGTTGACATTGTTCTCGGACTCTTGAAGCCCAATGAAGGAGCCATCAGGTGTGATGGGGTAAACATTGAAGAAAATCTCCCAATCTGGCAGAAACGTATTGGGTACGTTCCACAATTCATCTTCCTGCTCGATGACACCGTCAAGGCAAATGTCGCTTTTGGGCTGCCGCCGGACAAGATAGACGAAGATCGTGTGCGGGAATGTCTGCGGATGGCACAGATACTTGATTTCATTGAAACGTTACCGAAGGGTGTAAACAATCTGGTTGGTGAGAACGGGATACGGCTGTCCGGAGGGCAGCGGCAACGGGTCGGCATCGCCAGAGCGCTCTACCACAACCCCGAAATTCTTGTCCTCGATGAGGCGACTTCCGCTTTGGACAACGATACAGAGAGGGCTTTTGTCGATGCGCTACAAACTCTTAAAGGAACGCTTACTATTCTCATGGTCGCGCACCGAATGAGTACCGTTCAGAACTGCGACAGCATCGTCACAATTGGGCAATCAAAAGTTTGAGTAGCGAGGCGTAACATGCGAAAACATGCGTTAATCACTGGCGTCACTGGGATGGTGGGCAGCCATCTTGCAGATTTTCTACTTGCCAATACCGATTGGAATGTGTTCGGTATGTGCCGGTGGCGCAGTCCCTTGGACAATGTTGAACACCTTCTTGACAGGGCCAACCGCAAAGACAGGCTGCATTTCGTGGATGGAGATCTTTGTGACTACCTTTCCCTCCAGAGGGTGGTTGCGGAAACGAGGCCTGATTATGTGTTCCACCTGGCGGCACAGAGCTATCCGAAAACAAGCTTCACTTCACCTTTGCAGACATATGATGTGAACATACTTGGAACAGAACGACTTCTGGAAGCGTTAAGATTTTGCGAAGGCATCGATCCGCTGATACATGTGTGTTCATCCTCGGAAGTTTTCGGCAGAGTGCCCCGTGAGAAGCTTCCGATAAATGAGGACTGTTCTTTTCATCCTGCATCCCCCTATTCGATCTCGAAGATCGGAACAGATCTCATCGGACGCTTTCATGCGGAAGCATATGGACAGAAAGTGATGATCACACGGATGTTCACTCATACCGGACCACGTCGCGGAGACGTGTTCGTAGAGTCTACGTTTGCTAAGCAGATAGCGATGATTGAGGCGGGGCTTTTGCCTGCGGTGGTCAAGGTGGGGAACCTTGAGTCCCTGCGGACATGGGCGGATGTCCGCGACGCGGTGCGTGCATACCACATGCTCCTGACGGTCAACCCTATGCCTGGCGAGGTCTACAATATTGGAGGCAGCCATACGTGCTCAGTCAGGCAGATGCTGGAATTTCTAGTTTCCTGCTCGATGCGGAAAGACATCGCTGTCGAGGTGGATCCCGAGCGCCTTCGTCCTCTCGACGCCGATCTGCAGGTCCCCGACCTCCGCAAATTCAAAGAGCACACAGGATGGGAGCCGCACATTCCCTTTGAGACGACGATGCGCGACCTGCTTGACTATTGGCGGAACAGAATCCAGTCAGGGAAAAACTTTCTTCTGCGATAATGCTCCATCCCCTCTGAGAGGGTGGAAAATGCAAAACTAAAAGGGTACAAATTGAGAAAAAAGAGGAACCATGTCTGACACAATCACATTATTGACCAAAAAATCAAAAGATGTATTTAGAGAGACCCTGCTGTTGCACAAGAGGGCTCCCTCAACCCGTATTGCGTCCGCCTTATCGACGGTCGAAGTGTTCACCGTTCTCGCCTATGGCGGGTTCTTCGACATCACCAGCAAGAAAGACAGATTCATAATAAGTAAAGCGCATGGATGCTTTTCCCTCTATCCAATTCTTGCGGATATGGGGATTTTCAGTAAGGATGAGTTAGTCAACATCGGGCGGGAAGGGGCGCTTTTGGGAACGATTCCTGACTGTAATGTGCCAGGAATCATCAACAACGGAGGCGCTCTCGCCAACGGTTTGGGGCTGGCCTGCGGAATCGCTCTTGCGATGAAACGCAAGGAGCGACCTGACAACGTGTGCGTGTTTCAAGGTGATGGAGAGTGCAACGAAGGAGCTTTTTGGGAAGCCATGATTTTTGCGGCATTCCATCGCTTAGACAATATCGTGCTTATCATCGATGACAACAAACTTTCAATGCTTGGCCGTCAGGAGGAGATACTTGGGCTCAATCCGATGGACAAGAAGTTTCGCGCGTTGGGGTGGAATGCTCAAACTATAGACGGTCATAATATAAAGGCCCTCTATACGAAATTGAAGGAGTTAATCCCAGCACGTCGTGAAAAGCCTAAAGTACTGATCGCCAATACGGTAAAAGGGAAAGGTATCCCTGCGCTTGAGGGTAATCCGCTGTGTCATATTGTGTCGATGACGGCGGCGGAGGTAGATAATGCGATATCCAAGATGGGAGTATCTCAATGAAATATATGCGTGACAGTTTTTTGGACTGCGTCTTCCAAGAGATGGGCGTCAGGAATGATACGTTTGTGCTGTCTGCCGATGTGGGAGCCCCAGCACTGGACAAGATCCGAACTCAATATCCGTCAAGATTCATAAACACAGGAATAGCTGAGCAGAATACTATTAACGTGGCGGTGGGACTTGCGCTTGAAGGTTTTCACGTCTATGTCTATGGTATTGCCACATTTTTTCTTCGGGCTGTTGATCAAATCCGGAATTCATTGCTGTTGACTCATCAACATACTCCCCTTCGCGTCACTATTCTTGCGACTGGCAGAGGGATAAGCTATGAGACAGCCGGACCCACTCATCATTGTCTGGAAGACCTCCCAACATTCAGCGCATTTCCTGGTATTGAATTATATGTGCCATCCGACGCTCTCATGGCTGGCGCGATGGCCAAGTGGATTTCAGGCAAAGGTGTGCGATATGTGTGTTGTGACGGGAAAAAGGTCCCGTCCATCTACCAAGATGGTCATCAGTTCGATTTCTCTGACGGATTCGTTGTCAGACGCGGCGGTGCGAAGTCGTGCATAGTTTCTCTTGGAGGTATGCTTGCCCTTGCCGAGGAGGTGACAGCGTTTATGCGGTCAAAAGGAATTGACGTCGGGGTGATCGATTTATTTGCTCCAACTGAGTTCAATAAAGAAAAGTTGCTGCTCGCACTTCAGACATATAAAAGTGTTGTTACCCTTGATGAGGGATACCGAGAGGAGGGCATTTTGGCCGTCCAACTCCAAAATCTACTTTTCGGAACGGGTGTCACGTTGCATAAATTCGGTTTTGAAAGAAAATATATTTTTGAGCCAGGCCCCCGTGAAATGCATTATAAAAATGCGGGAATAACTATTGACAACATTGTGACGGCTCTGTAATCCCCCGAAGGGATCGTTCCATTTCCGCGTTCGAAGTTCACTCATTTATGGGCACCATTGATGCACAACCAGTTTGAACAACTTGCGGCTGAAACAAGGCTAAGGATCTTTCAGGCCATTATGGCCGCTGGCAAAGGCCATATCGGTGGGGCATTATCCTGTGTCGACATCCTGGTTGCCCTCTATGACGGAGGCATCATGAACATCACCCCTCAAACACTCAAGGATCCCTGTCGAGACCGTTTTATAATGAGCAAGGGGCATGCGGGGGTTGCCTTATACTGTGTATTGTCGCGGAATGGTTTTTTCGCTGATTCGGAGATTGATTCCATGGGCCGAGGCGGATCAATGCTCGGTGAGCATCCCGATCACTTCATTCCTGGCGTCGAGGTTTCGAGTGGTTCATTGGGGCATGGTTTGGCTATTGGTGCAGGGATAGCCAAGGCTGCGAAACTCGACGGCCTCCCCTACCGTACTTTTGTGCTGATGGGTGATGGGGAGTGCCATGAAGGTAGTGTGTGGGAAGCCGCCATGGTGGCTGCCCACCACCGACTCGACAACCTCGTCGCCATAGTTGACCGCAATGGACAAATCACCCTGGACTACACCGAAGACTGTCTTGCGTTGGAGCCATTAGACGCAAAATTCTCCGCATTTGGGTGGCAGGTCATTCAGGTTGACGGGCATGACATGAATGCTTTACTGGAAAGCCTTGCGGCGGCGAAGTCTGCCAATGCCGGTAAGCCGATTGCGATCATTGCAAAAACGATTAAGGGAAAGGGTGTCAGTTTTATGGAAGGATCGTTGAAGTGGCACCATGGCATGCCATCGCAGGGCGAGGGCAAATTCATTTTTGATGAACTCACCAAACAAACGAAAATATTATGATGTGCGACACTGATACTCCTCAGAAAGCATATGATCTCCGCGATGCAGTGTTCGAAACGTTTCATGAACTCGCACGGGCTGATTGCAATTTGCTGTTCCTGACGGCCGACATGGGGGCGTGGAGTCTTTCGGAATTTAGAAAAGAGCTGCCTGGGCAATTTTTCAATGTCGGTATTGCCGAACAGACAATGATTGGCATGGCTGCCGGACTTGCGCACTCAGGGAAAAAGGTGGTCGTCTATGCGATCGCCCCATTTCTCGCCTTGCGGTGTCTCGAACATATCAAAATTGATTTATGCCTGATGAATCTTCCCGTCACTGTTATTGGAGGAGGAGCGGGCGTGGCCTATGCGGGGGACGGGCCGACGCATTACGCGCTAGACGATTTGGCCGGTTTGATGGCTCTACCCGGTCTACGGATCTTCAATCCTGCTGATCCAGTCACAGCCCAGTCTGTCGCCCGAAGTGCCTACTGGGGTGGCGGCCCTTGCTATATTCGTCTGGACAAGGGAGCATTCCCTCCCCTCGTCTCGCCCGAGTCCATCTCGCCCACTGGCTTCAGCACCTTGGCAAAAGGCGAGGGCTTGCTTCTGATTGGCACAGGCACGTTGTCGCATGAATTGAAGTCTGTGTGCGCCGATTTAGCGAGTATGGGGATAGACACCAGCCTCCTGGACGTCTGGCAGCTTAAACCTCTTCCATTGACGCAACTCGTCGAACTCTGCAGAAAGTCGAAAGCGGTTGCCGTCGTAGAGGAGCACGTCTTTGCCGGTAGCTTGGCCGCTAACCTTGCCTGCGCCCTACTGGAGGCCGGTGTTAACGTCACGTACCTCCCCCTCTGCGCTGAAAGCTCCCTGGCTTTCAAATATGGGAACAGGGACTTCCTGCGTAGTCTGCTTGGCTTGGACATCAAAGCACTCCCATTAAAACTCAGTGAGTGGTTTCGCTCCGCCGCAGATCAGGTGGGCAACATCAAGCGGGCTTCAGCGATTTAAGGGGCGGCATTTTTCTGGAAATTCACAAAGTCATTACATTTGATTAAGGGGGACACTCTATGACAGGCGCATCGAAACTGGGTGATGTCTCATACGAAAGCACACTTGAGCAAGAAGTTCGGCTTCAAATGGAGGCACTGTACAAGAATTGCCCCATACCTGATGATGAGATCATGAAAAATCTTGGGCTTTTTATAAATTCTAAGAATCTTGCTCGTCTTCTTTTTTTCAACCATATTTACCAACAAATCATCGAAGTCCCCGGGGTGGTCTGCGAATTTGGTACTCGTTGGGGCCAGAACCTGACTATGCTTGCCGCTCTCCGTGGCCTCTATGAACCTTTCAATCGGCACAGGAAACTTGTTGGCTTTGACACATTCGAGGGGTTTCCACAAGTTGACGCAAAAGATGGGAATAGTGCGTTGATGAAAGCTGGAATGCTTTCAACAACGGCTTGTTATCATGAGTATCTGGAAGCACTCATCAAGTGCCACGAATTGTGCAATCCGCTGAGCCATATAAAAAAATTCGAAATAGTCAAAGGGAATGCCATAATAGAATGCCCGCAGTACATAGCGCGTCACCCCGAGACAATTATTGCATTTGCGTATTTTGACTTCGACATTTACGAGCCGACGAAAAAGTGTCTTGAGATCATCCGCCCCAGGCTTGTCAAAGGCAGTGTTGTGGGTTTTGATGAATTGAATGATCCCGACTCCCCTGGAGAGACCTTGGCGCTTATGGAGGTGATTGGGTTGCCAAACATCCGGTTGCGACGGTTCCCCATCACGTCACGAGTCTCGTACTTCGTTGTAGAATAAGCCTCTACCTGTGGCAAAGGTGGATACCATGCATTGTCGTGTAGGACAGGGTACAGCGGGTAAAATTCCTGTAGAGGAGAATAAGTGGATCTCTGTGCTCACACGTGGCATTGATTTGGGGATGACGCTTATTGACACGGCCGAAGCCTACCTCGATGGATTCGCTGAGAAAGTGGTGGGGAAGGCGATCTCCGGAAAGCGGGATCAAGTTTTCTTGTGCACAAAAGTTAGTCCTGAACATGCGGACAAGTGTGGCACGATTCACGCTTGCGAGCAAAGCTTGCGCCGCCTGGGAACTGACCATGTCGACTGTTACTTTATCCACTGGCCTTCCACAACAATACCACTTGAGGAGACCGTGGAAGCGTTTATGGCATTGCGTCAGCAAGGGAAGATCCGGCATTATGGGTTGAGTAATTTTGGGCTTGCGGCTTTTAAGCCACTCCGTGAAAAACATGGGGATGTGCTTTGGGGGCTTGAGCTTGAGTACAATTTGACATGCCGTCTGCCAGAGGATGAAATACTGCCATTGGCGGAGAGCGATGATTTTATGTTTTTGGCTTACACTCCCTTGCGAATGCCGCAACATGGTCAAGACGTTCTGACACGCATCGCCCGGAAATATGACTGTTCGATCCAGCAACTTGCCATCCGATGGGTCATGCGCTACCCTAATGCCATCCCCATACCGATGACCTTTGCTATGGATCACGTTCAACAAAATGCCGCCGCAGCGAATTTGGAGATAAGCAACCAAGATCTGTTCTCTATATCTGAAAGATTTTCTGCCACACGTATAATGGTTGCCCCTTCGCTCATACGAATTGCTTCAGGCGGCGATCAATCTGTTTATACGACGCTTGAAGAGGCCGTAGCCAATCCGGCGAACCTCTCCCCTAGTCCTCTGGCGATAGCGGAGGACTTCCGTAACGGTGGCGAAGCCCTTATGCCAGTGAAACTCATTGTTGCTGAAAATGACCCCTCTGGAGCAGCATACTACCTCGTTCAAGGGCGAGTGAGATATTGGGGGTGGGTCATCGCATTTGGATGGGAGAGACCTATTCCGGCTCTCATTCTTCCATGACAAAGATGAGGTATCTGCAGGCGATTATGCCCAAGTTCGAAGTTATATTACGTTTATTAGGCGACTTATGAGAATGAATAAAGCAGTCAAGTCGATCGTTAGAAAATTATTCATGTATTACGGTTTTAACCTGATAAGGAATCCTGTTGCTTGCCAGCGAATCCCGTTCGCCTCCTTCATGAACTCCAACAATTTAAGGTTTGATCTTATCAAGGGATATCGTCATGCCACCTGGCCATTGTCGTGGAGTGCCTTGTTTGATGACCGAGCAATACCAAACGGAGAGACAGTTCGCAATTTATGCTTTGCCGAAAAAGGAAGGCTCCAAGTTCGAGAGTTGGCCCGTTTTCTACAATTATGGGGGATTGAGCTTGCACAGAAGAAGATATTGGAGATCGGATGTTTTTGCGGATCGGCATGTTATGCGTTGGTAGAGGCCGGGGCAAAGCAAGTTGACGGGATAGATGTGGCCGCCCATTTCACGCATGTGAAACATCCCACAGATGAGGCTGTGAGAGAGCAATTCTGTTACCTCGACCAACTCAGGCATGCTGTGGCAGGTGAGTTTTTCCAGCATTCGGCAGTGGATATAAGCGAGAAAGTTCGATTCAGCAGTTGTGATGTTGTCGACTTAACAAATCATGACGCATATGACTTGATAATAAGCTGGGGGACCATGGAGCACATCAGCGACCCCCGAAAGGCTTTACGAAAGATATATGACGCATTGCGGCCGGGGGGGGTTACCGTGCACAACTACCAATCTTTTTTTTGCGAAACAGGCGCTCATTTCGACACGCTTGATTTCCCTTGGGGGCACGTGAGGCTTTCATCTGAAGATTTCCGTCGCTATATCAGCCAATTCCGCACCGATGAGGCCGAGGTGGCGGAATGGCGTTTTTTCGACACCTTAAACCGAATGACCGTTGCAGACGTCAAGGAGTATGTCGAAAGCGCAGGATTGGAGCTCATTGACTTTGTGACTCTGACATCTCCGGACATCATGTCGCTTGATGCTGACATTCTGCCCCAGTCCCGCCAAAATTACCCGAATGTGGTGATTGCCGATCTTCTCGGGAAAAACAACTGGCTGATCGCACGGAAACCATAGTTGCGCGACAAGGTGGCGGATGCCCTGTGGCGGCATGTTAATGTTTCATTGGGGAATTGAATGATGCGAGCACGTTCACATCATTTAGCTCTGCACGTAGGCAACGATTGGGAGGTTGACGCATGCTACCTGACTCAGTTTTGTCCGATTTTGCCAAATCCAGCTGCTTGGTCACGGGAGGCACAGGATTGATTGGACTGCAAATAGTTAAATTGCTGTTTGATGCAGGCGCAAAAGTGAAAGTGGCTTCGCTAGACCGCCTCGTCGTTGATTCTCGTGCGGAACATGTAATTGCGGACTTGACCGACATGAGCATGTGCCTGGAGTTAACGAAAAGCATTGAGTATGTGTTTCATGTCGCAGGCATCAAAGGATCTGTCGAGGTCACCAAGTCCAAACCAGCCAGCTTCTTTGTTCCCTTGTTGCAGATGAACACAAACATGCTGGAGGCAGCCCGTCGCAACAATGCGCGCAAGGTTGTTTACACAAGTTCCATTGGAGCATACCCAGCCGCGGAGGTGTTCGAGGAAGGAATGGGGATGGATGGACCACCGATGGACATGTTTCCGGGGTGGGCGAAGCGCATGGCTGAATTACAGGTGGAAACCTACCGGATCCAGTATGGGTTGAAAAACTTCTCAGTCGTTCGCCCGTGTAATGTCTACGGTCCAGGCGATAATTTTGACCCGGGAAATGCGATGGTAATTCCCACACTCATGGCCCGCATACGACGTGGTGATGATCCTGTTCCTGTGTGGGGTGACGGCTCGGCTGTGCGCGATTTCGCCTTCAGCCGTGATGTGGCCGAAGGGGTTATTCAGGCACTGTATCACGAAACAGGCGGATATCCTTTCCTGAACTTGGCAAGCGGCTCTGGTTACAGCGTCCGTGAATTGGTGGAAACGTTGCAGCGAATCGTGCCATTCAACGCCTTCTTTGACACAACCAAACCAAGTGGTTTCCCACGTCGCGTCATGTCAATTACTGCCGCCCGAGAAACTATCAATTACAATCCATCCACGAGTTTGGAGCAAGGTTTGCGAGAGACATGGGAATGGTATGTGGCGAATGCAGACGAGTTCAAACAAAAAAAGAACTATTTCAGAGAGGGGGATTTGGAACAGTGATCGCGGTTGAAGCAACAAAACTTGACGGAGTACGCCTCGTACGTCTTTCCCCCTACGAGGATTTTCGTGGATGGTATATTGAGACATATAATGAGGACATGTACCGTGAAAATGGAATCGACATGCACTTTGTGCAAGACGATATTTCCATTTCGGCACGGAATGTCCTGCGCGGAATTCATGGAGATGCTGAAACATGGAAATTAATCTCCTGCCTCGAAGGACAATTCTACTTGGTGGTGGTGAATTGCGATGAAACCTCTCCGCAATTTAAGCAATGGCAAGCATTCACGTTATCGGAACACAATCGAATTCAAATTCTCATCCCCCCAAAATTCGGGAATGGGCATCTTGTGCTCAGTGAGCGAACGATTTTCCATTACAAGCAAACGACATACTACAACCCCAAAGGACAGTTCACCTATAGGTGGAACGACGAGTCGCTTGGCATCTGGTGGCCAAGCAAAACCCCGATCGTATCTCAACGTGACGAGCGTGGACATTTCTAACTTTTTGGAGTGAGTATCATGTTTGTGGGTAAAAAAATACTTGTCGCCGGCGCCGCTGGCTTTATTGGGGTAAACCTGATCAGCCGTCTGCTACGGACGGACGCATTCGTAAGGGGCACGCTTCACAAGCGCGGTGCAATTGTCGATAATCCTCGCATCGAGTATGTCCGCGGCGACCTAACCACCGAAGAGGCTTGCAGGGTGGCTTGTGCGGGAATGGATTACGTCTTTGTCTGCTCTGCCGTCACCTCCGGTGCGGCTGTCATGGAGAAAACGCCGTTGTGCCACCTCACGCCCAATCTGGTCATGAACGCCAGGCTGCTTGAGGCCGCCTATGCGGCGGGCGTGGAGAAATTCCTCTTCGTAAGTAGTAACACGGTGTATCCTGTCTCCGAAGCGCCCATGGCCGAAAATGACTGCACGAATGAGTTCTTCGAGAAATACCATATCGTAGCTTGGATGAAACGGTTTTCGGAGATCATGTGCGACATGTATGCGCGGCGCATCAAGAAGCCGATGACGACGATTGTCGCCCGCCCGGCGAACTGCTATGGCCCATATGACAAGTTCGACTGGGAAACATCACATGTCCTTCCGGCACTTATCCGTAGGGTCGTCGAGCGGCACAATCCCATGAACATCTGGGGTGATGGACGGGATATCAAAGACTTCATCTATGTGGACGATCTTGTTGAAGGACTCGTGCTCGCCATGGATCGCATCACCGGTTACGAAGAGATCAACATCGCCAGCGGTAATGAATATTGCCTGCGCGAAATGCTTGATTTGTTGCTGGACATTGATGGGTTCAAGGAGGCGCGGATTATTTTCGACCCCAGCAAACCGACCATGATCCCCAAACGCTTGATTAATCCCGGGAAGGCTGAATCACTGCTTGGGTTCAAGGCGAAAACCTCCATAGAGGAAGGGTTCCGACGAACTCTCGCCTGGTATAGGAGCACACTCGCATGATCATCAGTCGTACCCCCTTTCGCATTTCATTTTTTGGCGGTGGAACTGATTATCCCGCTTATTATAACGAACACGGCGGAATGGTGCTCGGGACCACCATCAACAAGTTCTGTTACGTGACCACCCGCTATCTACCTCCCTTTTTCGACCATGCCTACCGGATCCGCTACACCAGACGCGAGGAGGTTCGAACAGTGGACGAGATCCAGCATCCGTCCGTACGTGAATGCCTTAAGTATACGGCTCTGGAGCGTGGGGTGGAAGTGGTTCACACAAGTGATATTCCGGCGATGTCGGGTATTGGGTCAAGCTCCGCGTTCACTGTTGGCTTACTTCATACGCTGTACGCCCTTCAAGGGAAAATGGTCACTAAGCGCAAACTTGCCTTTGACGCAATTCATATTGAACAAGATATGATACAAGAGTCGGTTGGGTCTCAGGATCAGGTTGCGGCGGCGTTCGGCGGTTTCAATATCGTCACCTTTGGGGGGAGCGAGGGCATTTTTGTTCAACCTGTGACGATTGGCGAAGAGCGACTTCAACACATTCAGTCCTGTCTCATGCTCTGTTTCACAGGTTTCTCGAGGTACTCCTCCGATATCGCTCGAGAGCAGGTCAAGAACACGTCCTCCCGCCAAGTCGAACTGCGTCGTATCCACGAAATGGTCGACGAGGCCAGAGAGATACTCTCCAGTCACTCAGGTTCTCTTGATGAGTTTGGCCGACTATTGGGTGAGTCCTGGGAAGTCAAGCGTGGACTGAGCAGTAAAATCACCACGACGGAAATCGACCAGATCTACGACACCGCCATTCGAGCCGGAGCGTTGGGTGGGAAACTGTGCGGAGCCGGAGGTGGCGGCTTCATGTTGCTGTATGCTTTGCCGGAAACACATCGGAAAATCAAGGAAGCTCTCAAGAATCTGCTTTTTGTTCCGTTCAGGTTTGAGACCTTGGGGTCGCATATCGTATTCTATGCGGAAGAATGATTTGCTCAAATATAGGATAGTCCGCCATGCATGACGAAACCATGCCTTGCGATTTACTTGAAGGAAAGAGAGTTCTTGTCACCGGGGCCACCGGACTGGTTGGAGTTCACACACTTTCGCGGCTGCAGAACCGGAAAGGCGTTTTCATCAGAGCGGTTGTTCACACAAGAAAGCCTAGTGTATCCGCCCCAAATATCTCTTATGTCGATGCTGACTTGACACAAGCGGCTGATTGCCGCCGAGCGGTCGAGGACATTGATTATGTCCTCATGTTCGCGGCGAAGATCGACCGCAGAAACACAGGTTTAGAATCCGCTTTGCAAACCCTTTTTATTAACACACATATGCTTGAGGCATCATATCAGGCAGGCGTGAAAAAGGTTCTTTGGCTCAGTTCCGCGACAGCGTATCCTGTGTCAACCTCCCCACTCAAGGAGGAGCAATTGTTCGAAGGCAACCCTCACGAATCCTATTTTGCATTAGGGTGGACGACCCGCTACATCGAGAAACTGTGCGAGACCTATGCGTTGAGATTACCGCGCCGCATGCCAATCGTCGTTCTGCGCCCTACAACCATATACGGCCCGTGGGGGGATTTCGAATTCGCCACGTCTCACGTGCTCTCCGCACTTATTCGCAGAGTTGCGGAACGTCAGTCACCACTCGAAATCTGGGGAACGGGTGAGACACGCCGTGACTTCATTTACGTTGATGATGTCGTGGACGCCTGCCTGCTTGCTCTTGAGAAAGTGGACGCATATGGGGTCTTCAATATCGGCACAGGGGTGACCTATAGCGTCAAGGAGTTGATTGATTATATTCTGGCAGTTGACGCCCTCCCGCTGGTGGAGGTTGTATACGACGCCTCGAAGCCGGTGAAGGCACCGTCGATCGCCGTTGATTGCGCAAAAGCCAGGACAGAGCTTTGTTTCACCGCTAAGACGTCGTTGACCATAGGTATTAGGAAGACAATGGAGTGGTTGAAGAAGCACTACCGCCTTTGACAGGAGGGCACGCAATGGTTTCCATCGCTCTTGTAGTTCCAAGCTGGCATTACTGGCTGGATCCAACACGTTTGCAACCGTTATACGAGATGTATTACGCGACAATCCTCGAATCGTATTTTCATGGAAAGACGGTTCGGGTCACTATAGTCGACTTGCGGGGAATTGCCCTTGACCAGCAGGCGAGGCATGTCGCAGAGCATGATGCGTATATATATTGGATCATGAAAAGCGGCGATTATGCCGAAATAGCTGGTTTGATCAAAGAGTTGCGAAAGCATTATCCATCTGCGAAACACGTCGCCGGTGGCACACATGTGGACATGTGCGCCGATGAGTGCGCAGCGGTGTTTGACGCTGTTGTGACAGGTCCAGGCGAGGAAACGCTTCCTATAGTCATTAAAGATCTGCTTCGGCGACGCCTTAAAAAAAGGTATGCGGACAGCTTCAACAGAATCCATTATGGAAAATACCCTTTCATGCTGAGGCATTTCCTGCCGACGACCGCAATAATCAATTATGATCTGTTCGGGAAATACGGAAAGGACATACGTGCCACGTGCGTCTTGTTCTCGCGCGGGTGTAACTTCAAATGTGCTTACTGTGTGTATAATGTTCCCGGCAAAGTCCAGATGAAACCCTTGCCAATGATTGCTGAGGAAATTGAGTACCTGAAAAAACAATACCGTGTGCAAGCAATCAACCTGAAGGATGAAATCGCTCTGCCTATGTCTCGCAGAGTTTGCATCCCATTTCTTGAGACTATCAAGCGAGCCAAAGTCATGTGGCGAGGTCAGACGACCGTGTGGGGCGCAACGAAGGAGCAGCTCAAACTTGCAGGCGAATCCGGCTGTGTGGAATTGGCCATTGGTGTTGAAAGTTCTTCAGAACTAGTCCGCGAGATAGTGAATAAGAGAATCAAAGACAATCAAATAAAGTCATTCATCGACACCTGTCATCAATATGGCATAAAAATTAAAATGTGTCTTATTCTCGGTTTACCAGGCGAGCCGCGAAACATCGTATCTAAAACAATACAGTTTATTGAGAAAATGCGTCCCGACTATGGCAGCGTTTCAGGCTTCGACCCCTTTCCTGGTTCGCCGATTTACAACAACATGAAAGAATATGGCATAAAATACGTCGACTCTGATTGGGGGAAACATGCCCACCTTCTTTTCCGGTTTTCCAACAAGGAGGATGTGGGATTACCCTTCGAATACGAGAAACAGAACAAATGGGGGAAGACCTTCACTAAGCAGCAGATCGTTGATAACATCTGCGCCGTGCAAAACTATCTGCGCGAAAATGGAATGACATATTAACTAAAGGGGCACTGTTCGCATGGGTAAACCAGGCATCTCGCTTTTCGCATCTGCCTATAGAACCAAGTATTGGCTGGATTTGTACAATAGTATTGGAGAAAACAGTGTCGATTTTGAACTGGTTTTTGTAGGCCCAATCAAACCAAGTTTCACTTTGCCCCGTAATTTCAAATATATCAAGTCAAACACAAAGCCATCCCAGTGCTTTGAAATCGCTCGTCGGCATACGTGCGGCGAGCTTTTAATGCACATAGGAGATGACTTCGAGTTCAAAACCAAAGCGCCAATCGACATATTGTATAACACGTATAAGTCGCATGACAAGGGCAAATTGATAGTCTCGTGTAAGACGATGGTTGACGGGAATGACAGGACGACTACTGATCATCGGTTTTTTGTTGGCGATGTTAATTCTCCCGTAATGCCGCAAGCTGGACTTTTGTCGAGAGAGTTATATGACGAAGTTGGCGGTATTGATAAGAATTTTGTTGCGGTTTTATGGGATATGGATATTGCCATGCGGGTTCATGCGTTAGGGGGAGACGTGATCATGGCTGACGTCTTTGCCGATGAGTTGAAATGCAAAAGTGAGGGAAGCATTCTGTGCACTGAGTATTGGCATCACGACCGAGTTTTACTGGAAGATCTTTGGGTTGCCAACGGGAAGGTTCGACACAAGAGAGCAAAACCGTTTGAACCCTTTACAGACCATACTATCCTCGAATATTCCCAGGGGCCAAGAGGGAGATGGCGCGGTACCTCGCCGCTTTGGGTGGAACAGTCATTGGACTATTGGAAGGCCCATTTCCCTCGTCTTCATAGGATCATCCGTTCCATTGCGACTCCACGCAAATACCCGTATTATCTCAAAAAACTTGAACAAGCGCTACACGCACAAAAACCATCTTGATGCAATCGACGCTCAACACTCACCCAGTTTGGCGCATCCGCTGCTTCTCCGTAGTACTGTGAAGACAAGCTTTGCGCAGTTGAAGGAGTGTGTATGCTTGCAGTGACAGACGTTACAGTAGTGATTCTTGCGGGAGGATTAGGGACGAGGCTGAAAAGTGCGCTCCCGGATCGACCCAAGGTGCTGGCGCCAGTCAACGGACGACCTTTTCTTGCGTACATTCTGAGGCATCTTGATCGAGCGGGTTTCACGCGCGCCGTCATGTGCGTGGGTCATCTTGGCGGACTTGTCCAGGATGCCATGGGGGAGCGGTTCGGCGGAATTCATATAGCCTATTCCGAAGAAGCAGCACCCTTGGGAACTGCGGGCGCGCTGCGTCTCGCGTCAGACAAGATACAATCAGAATGTGTTTTAGTAATGAACGGGGATTCATTCATTGACGTGAATTTCCATTTTTTTCTAAAGTGGTACGACACGCATTCGCCATTTATCGGGATGTTACTCTCTTGGCAATCTGACACCAACCGGTATGGACGGGTCGGGATTGACGATTGTGGACGGATTATGAGCTTCGAGGAAAAGTGCCGTGAAGCGGGATCCGGCTTTATTAACGCCGGGGTGTACCTCTTCAAGAAACACTTGCTCACTACTATCCCGCAGGGAAGGGCATTCTCGCTGGAGCGTGAATGGCTACCTCAATTCATGAATGGAACCATGCAGGGATTCAAGTGCACTGGCAGCTTCATTGACATTGGCACCCCAGAATCATATGCGGCCGTCGCCTCCTTTTTCCGTGACGAGAGGTTCAATGACTGACCAGAAAAAAGATATACTGCTCTCCATCTGCCTGAATGGTCGTAACGACAACTATGGCGGACGATTCAAGCAAAGGCTTGAGCAGTCCATCAATTACCTTGCAGCGCAGGCTGAACGAATAAAGCGTCTTCAAGATATTGAAGTCGTATTAACTGATTGGAACAGCGATGTTCCCTTGTCCGATGTTTTACAGTTATCGGCCGTGGCGGCAGAAATAACCCGTGTGATCATTGTGCCACCGGAGATTGCCAAGCCGCACAACCATCCAGGAACCGCGTTTCACACGACCATGTCTTTAAATGTCGGAATACGGCGTTCCAAAGGATCATATGTTTGTGTAATGCCAGGAGATGTGTTGATACCGCAATTCGCTTTGTCGCAGTTGTTGAATTTGCTTGATGGAAAGCTTGATCCGCCGTTTGATGTCCCAAGAAGCGTCATGCTTGTTCCCCGGAAACTTCTCCCGTGCGAGTTCGATGTGACGACCAACAAATTGAGTGATCTTGATAGGAACCTCTTGCTTATCGACTCGAACTTGCCATTGGATCCGCAGCACGTTGGCGAAGTCGGTGGCTCTGGAGCAATTATTGTCCACTCGGATATGTTGCGGAGGTTTCATGGGTTCAACGAAAGGCTGGGAGGTTGGGGCAGGAGTGATGTTGATTTTGGGATCAAGGCGAATGTGGATTGCCCCACGATATCCCTTTCATTTTACGGTATTACAATGTATGATTTTCAGCTTCCCGCTAGGACTTTAGTTGAGAAGTTTAGTAGAGCGAATGACGTCTCGCATTTTGAGTTTCTTCCGAATAATCCGCAATGGGGTTTGCCAGAAACTGTATTTCAGGAACGTAAAGTTGTGGCGGCAGTTCCTTTGCGACTGGCCACCTTATCAACGTGATGGCATGAAGGAAGTGCGCATCGGCAAAAAAAACATTTATCCAGCGTAACCAGGCAGGAAGTCGCGCTTGTAATCGTAGATCACATGGTACGGCATATTCCATCTCACACCTTTCCCGTATATTGGTATGTCAAAAACTTCCACTGTCGTAGATACCTCGACATTGGGGGAGAATGCCTGGGCTCGTCGCTGGCAGTTAATCACTTTGACTCCTGCGCGGAGATGTATTTCTCCTTATGTCTTTCTTCAGGCTACCTGCATTCCCATAATATGATGTTCGATACCATCTCCACAGTCCTTGCGAGACACAAGCATCGTGGACAAGTTCGCTTTATAGCAGGCGATCCGAATACATCTTTGCCACGGTTGGCACACAATTTTCTGGGAGAAGTATCCTTTGACCTTGCATTGTGCAATGCGAGTGTGCTATCAAATCCTGTAGAGACGATTACACAACTTGCACCACTTATTTCCTGTGCGGGGGTGATCATTATTTCGCAGTGTGATCAGTGTCAGATGAATGAAGTGCGTGCTAAACTGAACTCCGATGGACAGGATTGGAGTTTGCTATTCGTTGCCGTGCACAAAACAGGCATTCTTTATAGAAGTAGCGATGAGACTGTAGCGTCAGCACTCCGCATGGCAGATATCACTCGACTCAGTCGCGAATGGCAACCCATCCCATGTAATCGGCTCTTGCGGGCACTTTGCACTGTGGTCGCCTATATAGGCAAACTACTCGATTATTGTGAGAGGCTTCTTCAAAATTTGTCCTTTGTACCATGGTATCACTGGCCGATCTCAGCATGGATTATAGTCAAAAGACGTATAGACAATTATTCGACAACAGAATAGGCATACTGTTTGCGGTTGAAATGACAAAAAGATCTTATTCTCGTAACACCCCGGTCATTGTTTTCGCTTATAACCGTTCTACTCATCTGGCGAAGACGATAGAGAGCTTAGCGCGCAATGAACTTGCTCAGGAAAGTGATCTGACGATCTACTCCGATGGCCCGCGAAACGAAGCCGATAGGGTGAAAGTTGCAGTGGTGCGGGATTTGTGCAAGAGCGTGAAGGGATTCCGCACTGTTTCATTAATCGAAAGGCACGAGAATTTCGGACTCGCCAAATCGGTGATTGACGGTGTTACCGAGACTGTCGAAAAGCATGGAAGCGTCATCGTGCTTGAGGACGACATGGTGACCTCGACCTATTTCCTTCGTTTCATGAACGAGGCACTCGAGTTCTACAAGGATGACGAGAAAGTAATCAGCATTCATGGATATGTGTTTCCTGTGAAGAGAGAGCTTCCAGAAACCTTTTTCCTTAAGGGAACTGATTGCTGGGGATGGGCGACATGGCGGAGAGGCTGGCAACTCTTTGAGCAAGACGGAAATGCGCTTCTCGGTAAACTAACCGCAAATGGCTTGTTGCGAAGATTTGACTTCGAGGGTTCCGCCGCCTTCTCCACCATGCTCCGCTCTCAAATCACGGGCAAGGTCGATTCATGGGCGGTCAGGTGGTATGCCTCAGCGCTTGCGCATGACAAGTTGACCCTCTATCCGGGAAGAACGCTCATAAGGAACATCGGGAACGACGCCAGCGGCACGAACTATTCGAAAACCGCCCGATACGACAGCGAACCATCTCCGACGCCGATCCATATAGGGGGAATCGCCGTCGAGGAAGAACAGTCCGCCTACAATGCGTATGTCGAGTTCTATCGCTCCATCCAACCCGGTATGATTGAAAACTCCCGCCGTATGTTGAACTCCGTCAAAAAACGGCTCCTGGGCATATGAGGAAGTCGCAGTTGCGTCAAATAGCGGAAGCAATGCTGCCGCCCGCACTCGTGAAGGCGGCGAAAAGCGTGATGCGCCCGGGGATCCGCTTCACCGGTCCTTATGTCACCTGGGAGAAGGCCCTTCAATACTCTACCGGATATGACGACTCTGATATTATGGATAAAGTTCTCACGTCCACGCGAGCCGTCAAAGAGGGAAAGGCCTTTTTTGAAAGAGACTCAGTTCTATTTTATGAACGACAATTTGTCTTTCCACTGCTTTCCGTAATCCTTCGCGCCGCGGTCGACCATGGAGGGGCAGTGACCACCCTCGACTTTGGAGGTTCTCTGGGGAGCCTCTACTTCCAGCACAAGGAGTTCCTCTCTGGCGTCAAACTGAGATGGCATATCGTTGAGCAGGACAGGCTGGTTGAAATTGGACGAGAAAATTTTGAGGATGACACGCTCAAGTTCTTCGCTTCTATCAAGGAAAGTCTTTTCGTGGCGAAGCCGGACATACTTGTCCTGTCCGGTGTTCTCCAGTATCTACAACAGCCGCACGATGATCTTTCCCAGATGCTTGCCGCCATGCCGGACTACATCGTCATCGACAGAACGCCTTTTGCGGAAGTGGACTCTGACACGCTTCTTGTCCAACACGTCCCCGCGGCCATCTACAAGGCCAGCTATCCTTGCTGGGTGCTCTCCAGGCCGCGCCTTGTCAGTGAGTTGAGCGGGAAATTCGAGCTCGTCTGCGGGCATGACAGCTTGGAGTTTCCAGCCCTCGCTCGCCGTGGAGCAGGTTATGTGGGAATGATTTGGCGCAGGAGACCCGTCTCATGAACCCGCTGTTCACAAAGATTCTCTCCCGGGATGAATTCAAAGACGATCCGCCGGTTCTTGTTGACATCGGTTCGTCCGGCGGCTTGAACAAAGCGTGGTTGCCGATCGCGAAACATTCGGTCTGTGTCGCGTTTGACGCGGACGAGCGGGAACTCGCCTGCGTCGAAGAGGAGGGGGGAAGGTACAAGAAGTTGTATCTCTACAAAGCCCTCGCGACGCCCGGAAGTGACGGGAAATCTCAGTTCAACCTCACCAAAAACCCCTTTTGCTCAAGCCTGCTCAAACCGAGGGCGGCACAGCTTGAAGACTGGGCCTTCGCCGAACAGTTCGAAGTGGTCGATGTCATCGAACGTCCCGCCATCTCGCTTACCACTGTCCTAAAGGAGCGCGGGCTGCGCCGTATCGACTGGTTTAAAACAGACTCCCAGGGCATGGATTTACGGCTTTTCTCAAGCTTAGACGCCTCTGTCCGCAAGGGTGTCCTGGCAGCCGAGTTCGAGCCAGGGATCATTGACGCCTACGACGGGGAGGACAAGATGCACGCGGTTCTTTCCGCAATGAGCGGCGAAGAGTTTTGGTTAGCCGACATGCGCATGAAGGGGACTCAGCGGATACGGGGTGATATCCTGGATTCGCTGCCTCGTCATGAGCGCCGCCTCATTCATCACTGCGTCAGGCCTTCGCCTTGCTGGTGCGAACTTTTATTCATGAACACGTTCCGCCACGCCGACACTTCTCGGGACTTTCTGCTGGGATGGTGCTTCGCCATGATGAATGGGCAAATCGGCTTTGCCCTGCAGCTTGCCGTCGACGGCTCGAAAACCACTGGCGACGGGGTGTTCAAGGAGCTGGAGCGGTACGCTCGCCGCAACCTGCGGCTCCGGATGCTGGTATCACCCTTCCGCCATCTGTGGGGGAAACTCGGGGGGAAGACATGGGGATGAACACACCCAAGTCCTCACAGTTCAGCAAGGGGCCGGTCGTGCTCGTTTCACGGCGCATCGCCTACACGTTCCCGCTCTCATACGCGTATCTTGCAGGACACCTCAAAGCGTGCGGCGAGGAAGTTCGGATCTTGTTTAGAGGCGGAGACAATCAGAAACTTGCCGCAGAGATAATGAGAGAGGAACCACTTTTGGTGGGATTGGGGAACCTCTACCCCGAGTTGGCCGAGATCCGGGAAATCATTGCCCTTCTTGACAGGGCCGGACGCCGCTTCCCCGTGGTGGTTGGTGGACAGATGGTCAGCCCGACACCGGAGTTCGCCGTGAGGATTACCGGTGCGGATTATGGCGTCATTGGAGAGGGAGAACTTATTCTGGCCGACTTGGTGAGGGCGCTGCGGAACGGCGGCGACACCCGCGCGGTGAAAGGGCTGGCTGTCAGGGAGGGCGATGACATCGTCCTCACCGGGCCCGGTGAGTACATTCAAGACCTCTCCACGCTCCCCAGGATACCCTATGAGCTTTTCCCGACGCGGGAGTGGCTCGATGTCGGTCGCTGGTATGCGGAAAACGCGCCTCAACCCCACTGGCGCTTCGACGACAAAGTTATAAACGTGCATGGCGGGCGCGGGTGCCCTTTCAACTGCAACTTCTGCTACCATCACAGCAGACCCCGCTACCGGCCAATGGACATAATGATGGACGAGGCGGCGGAGGCGCTCGACCGTTTCGGCGGCACGATGCTGTATTTCTCCGACGACCTCGTGCTGTCCTCCCCCGCGAGGGCCCGGCAACTTGTCGATGGGGTGCGCGGACTAAGGCGACCGGTGAGCTACTCCGGTTCGGCGCGGTTTGACACACTTGCAAGGATGGATGACAGCCTTCTTGCCGAAATGAAGGCGAGTGGATGCAGAATGATGGGACTCGGCATCGAGTCAGGTTCGGACAGGATACTGAACGTCATCGGCAAGAATTGCACCGCTAACAGCATGCGCACGGAGTTGTCCCGTCTCCACAAAGCGGGGATTCTCGCCACCGGCAATATCATGCTTGGGCAGTACACAGAGACGCGGGAAGAGGTGGGGGAATCCATTCGATTTGTCCAGGAAACGATCCGCGAGGATCCAAATCTCCAGTACGCTTTTTCCCTCACCACGCCATTCCCCGGATCTAAACTCTATGGAACGATTTTCGTGAACAACATTTTGCGCGACGACCAGGAGTTTTATGAGAGATACTTCTCTCCCTCGAGAGATGGCGACTGGAATCTTGTCGTCAATCTCTCTGCGATGCCTGATAAGGAAGTCGGCGAATTATTCAAGGAGATTCAGTGCTGCTACAAGAAGGCGAAGGCGGACACCGCGGGAAGGCGAGCCGTGTTTCTGGACTCGGCGCGGATAGCCCTTGGCAAAGGACGGCGTCTGCTGGAGAGGTCCGCCCGCCGCCCCGTGGCTCCACGCCTCTTCGCCTGGGCACACCGGCGCATGGAGTACGCCTCGCTCAAAGTCCGGGGAGTGTGCTGACATTGAGATACTTCTGCACCATGTTCGACAGTGCCTATCTGACGCGGGGAATAGCCCTGTACCGTTCACTGGCGAGGACAAATTCCGATTTCACCCTTTTCGTCGTTTGTCTTGACGAGGACTCGCTGAAGCTTCTCGATGCGCTCGCCGAGCCGTCCATCCGGTCGATACCACTTGCCGAAATCGAGGCCACCGACCCGGAGTTCTATGCGACCAAGCAGACCAGAGGAGTTGTTGATTATTATTTCACGCTCAGCCCCGTGCTTCCCCTCCACATTCTACGGACTCATCCTGAAATCGACATCATTACGTGTCTTGACGCAGATCTGATCTTCTATGCGAATCCTGATATTTTGTATGAAGAACTTGGCGACGGAGCTGTTTTCATTGTTCCGCATCGCTTTGCCGATCATTTGAAGTGGCGCGAGCAATGTGGTTTGTACAATGTCCAGTGCCAGATGTTCAGGAACGACGCCAGGGGACTCGCCTGCCTGAACTGGTGGCGTGAGAGGTGCGTTGAATGGTGCAGGAACGAGCTTGTTGACGGCAAATACGCTGACCAGAAGTACCTTGACGAGTTCCCACGACGTTTCGACGGCGTGGTCGTTTCACAGGTGAAAGGCGCGGGACTTGCCCCGTGGAACTGGATGCGGTATGACATCGACATTGCTGACGCCGGGAAACCGACGGTCGACGGCGAACCTCTCGTGTTCTACCATTTCCAGGGGGTGAAACTGCTTTCACGGCATCTCGTGATGAACAACATGGGGTATTATGGGAGGGTCATGCCCCGGAAGCTTCGGTACTGGTTTTACGCACGCTACGTCGAGGAGTTGAGGGCGGCGGCGGAATGGATCCAACAGCGGACAGGGCGTGAGGCCTCCAACTCGTTTAGCAGCAAACGCGAGGGACTTTCACGTCTGCGGACATATGCGTCCGCTATGTTGAGGAACAGTCTGATGTGGGTATAGCCTCACTGCTGTTTCATTCGTAGATGCGGCATCTTGCCGCATGCAAGCGGCAAGATGTCGATTCTACAAAAGTGGGATCAGCAAAAAGTAAAAATGCGCCTGTGCAGAGCTTGTGGGCTGGCATGGTCTGAAATAGAATGAGGGAGAATATGAATGAAAACCAATTTGAAAACCGGAAAATACTGATCACAGGTGGGCTGGGTTTTATCGGGTCGAACTTGGCGCGGCGGCTTGTGGAACTTGGGGCCGTCGTCACACTTGTCGATTCTTTGATTCCGGAGTACGGTGGGAACCTGTTCAATGTCGAGGATATCAAAGACAAGGTGCACATAAACATATCAGACGTGCGTGACTCTTACAGTATGCGGTACCTTGTCAAGGGGCATGACTATTTGTTTAATCTTGCAGGGCAGACAAGCCATCTCGACTCGATGAGCGATCCGCTCACTGATCTTGAAATCAACAGTCGAGCGCAACTGTCGATATTGGAGGCTTGCAGAAAGTACAATCCTGAAGCCAAGATAGTTTTCGCCAGCACGCGACAAATATATGGAAAGCCAGAATATCTCCCTGTTGACGAAAAACATCCTCTCAGGCCAGTTGATGTGAACGGTGTGAACAAGATCGCTGGTGAGAATTACCATATCCTTTATTATAATGTCTACGGTATTCGCACATGCGCATTGCGTCTGACCAACACCTATGGACCCCGAATGAGAATCAAAGATGCCCGGCAAACCTTCGTGGGCGTCTGGATACGTAATGCCCTGCAAAAACAGCCTATCGAGGTATGGGGGGGAGGGCAGCTTAGGGACTTCACCTATGTCGACGATGCGGTCGACGCATTCCTGGCAAGCGCCGCAAGCGACAAAACCTGTGGTCGGGTGTTTAATCTGGGAGGGGATCAAGTCATAAGCCTGCTCGGTTTGGCGAAATTGTTGGGGACCCTTACACATAATGATTATATCGTGAAAGAATTCCCTTCTGAAAGAAAAATTATTGATATTGGCGATTATTACTCCGACTTCAAGTTGATTACCTCCGAACTTGGCTGGAATCCTCGAACAACGCTGAAAGATGGAATTCAACGAACCGTGGATTATTATCGTAGTTGTAGCGCGCAGTATTTATGAACATGATCAACATTCCCCAATGCAATCCCAAGTCAAACTATCTATCCTATAAGGCTGAGGTAGACGCCGCCGTCTCCTCGGTCCTCTCCAGCGGCAGATATATTCTTGGAGAGAATGTTGAGTTGTTTGAAAAAGAATTCGCCGACTATCTTGGGGTTGGGCATGCTGTCAGCGTTGCGAGCGGCACTGACGCAGTGGAGTTGTCGCTCAGGGCCCTTGGAATTGGCAGGGGTGATTATGTGGTGACGGTCTCGCACACCGCCGTGGCCACTGTTGCGGCTATCGAGCGCGCGGGAGCACTTCCTCTTTTCGTTGACATTGACCCAGTCACTTTCAACATGGATCCGAATTCTTTAGAGGCTCTTTTCGATAAAACGAACGATAAGAAAATCAAGGCGGTAATTCCAGTCCATCTCTATGGATGCCCTGCTGACATCCCAGTCATTGCCAGGATCGCGGCGAAACGAAATGTGAAAATTATCGAGGACTGCGCCCAAGCGCATGGTGCGATGATTGGGAATAGTAAAGTTGGCACATATGGGCAGACCGGAGCCTTTAGTTTTTATCCGACAAAAAATATGGGAGCGGTGGGCGACGGAGGCATGATTGTCGCGAAGGATCCTGAGATAGCCCATTCGTTGCGACTGCTCAGACAATATGGCTGGGAACAAAGATATGTGAGTTCGATATCTGGCGTGAACTCACGGCTTGACGAGATGCAGGCGGCAATCCTCAGAGTAAAACTTCGTCACCTGGATGAGGACAACGATAAGCGCAGACGCATAGCTGGTATCTACGACGAGAAGCTATACAAGACCAGTGTGATCATTCCTGGGGTTCCTAGGGGCATGACCCATGTGTATCACCAATACGTCATTCGACATCAGAGACGAGATCAATTCATGCAGCATCTTGCAGGTGAGGACATTGGTACCCTTATTCATTATCCTGTTCCCGTGCATCTTCAACCCGCTTACTCGGGCGTGCCACGAATAGTCTCACTTGAGCATACGGAAAAGGTTGTCCAAGAGATTGCGAGTCTCCCAATGTATCCTGAATTGTCAGAGGACGATGTGCGTACTGTTGTCGATACAATACGTCGAATACCTTCTACATGATAAGTCGACACCAGCAGCCTGCAGCCTTGACGATAATCTGATGTCACATATGCATGATCGAATAAGGAGTTCAATTTCTCCGGTATCAGTGACGGACAAGCAGCTTCCAAGTCCAACTATCTCGATTATCACTCCTTCCCTCAACGGCGCCTCGACGATTGGGCGTACCATCGACAGTGTCGCAGTCCAAACGCTCCAACCAATGGAGCATATACTAATCGATGGCGGATCCACTGATGGAACAGTCGATATTATCAAACGGTACGAGGACAAAATCACTCACTGGGTCAGCGAACCGGATTTCGGTCTCTATCATGCGATGAATAAGGGGATTCTCGCTTCGAAGGGGGACATCATCGGAATTGTCAATGCGGATGACTATTACTTCCCCAGAGCTTGTGAAATGGCAGTAGAGGCGTTCAAGGGAAAGACCCTCGATGAGCATATTGTCTGGGGCGATGTCATGTATGGTAAAAAGAGAGTCAAGGGATGGCGGGCATGGAATCTCAAACGGGGGGCGTTCGCACCGCATCCGTCAATGTTCTGTCCACGGAAGGTGTATGATAAAATAGGGCTGTATAAGCTCTGCTACAAAATATCCGGCGACTATGAGTTCATGTACCGGGCAGTGAATGCGTGCGGTATAAAGCCTCTTTACGTGGCAGAGCCGTTCGCCTACTTCAGTGATGGGGGACTCGCATCGAGAAACGTATTCCGAGCGTTAACGGAGGAAATGCTGATCAAAATCGAACATGGCCAGTCTATTGGCACTGTCTTTCCTTTGTATTTGTTAAAAGTTTTGAAGAATATGGTGCGACTATGACGGAGGGAATGCTCCTTACTTGATTATAACTGCTTGGTGAAATATAATAAAGTAAGGAATAAAGGAGTTTGTATGACAACTATAACCGTGTCAAGCAAAGGGCAAATCACCCTCCCTGCCAGTTTTCGCAGAAAGGCGAATATAACCGCGGGCAAACGGCTTCAGGTTAGGGTGCAGGGAAAGACGCTGCTTCTTCAAGTAGCCCCTGACTTTTTTTCCATGAAGGGTTGCTTAGGAAAGGGGAAAGCGGAATCTGAACGAAGCGATGCCGAAGATGAAGCGGCACAGCATGTCATGGGGAATATGCATTCGTGAAAATCTTTGTAGACACCAACATCTTCCTTCGCTTCCTTACGAAAGACGATTCGGGGCAGTCAACACAGGCAGAAGAAATTTTGCGGGCTGCATCGAATGGCAAGCAAAGAATTGTTGTCGGTCCGCCTGTATTCTTCGAGTTGGCATGGACTCTCAAGCGGACATATCGTGTCGCTCCTGAGCAAGTTCTAACCATGCTGGAAGCAGTTGCGTCATTACCGGGGCTCGATCTGCTTGACGAGGCGACGGTGCGGGCGGCCTTATCGATGGCACGCGAGCATCAAATGGAGTTTGCCGACGCATATATAGCGGCCACTTTGCATACAGAGGGTTTGGACGCATTGGCGACATTCAACACAAAACATTTCCGAAAAACCGGCATCAGGATTCTACCGTGATTCTTACAAGAGCATGTGCCGGGTTTCCGATTATCTCGTCCTTACTATTCTCCAGGCATTGAGTCCGCATCGGAAATGGTTAATGAATCTTTCTATCTTCACCCGCTACACGAGTCTTGGGGCGTCAAGCCGACTGCGCTATTTCGCCTATCTTGATGGACTGATCAAGAACGGGATCAATGTCGATGTGGACTCGTTTCTGCCTCACTCCTATCTTGTCGACTTATATGCGAAACGTCAGCCGAAGATTCTGCCTATCTTGAGGGCGTATGCCAAGCGGATCCATGCGGTGTTAAACACCGGGGACAATCTGCTTATTGAATACGAGTTGCTGCCTTTTGCCCCATACTGGCTGGAGAAGCGGTTGATAGGCAGCAGGCGGTATGTCCTGAACTTTGATGACAATGTGTGGTGCAACTATGTCGGGAAGCGACTGCTTGCGGACAAATACGACAAACTGGTCAAACATGCGGCAGGCGTTATTGTCGCCAATGACTATCTTTATGAGAAGACCAGACACTTGAATACCAACATCATCAAAATCCCCACAGCGGTTGAGTTACGCGGTTATGAGGGTAGTTACGAGAAATACAAGAATCCCACAATTGTCTGGATTGGGACGCCTGTGACCTTCGCCTTTCTTGAGGCCTTCGCGGAAGTCTTCGAACGTTTGTCCGAGCAGGTCGAGTACGACTTACTCGTTGTGGCGTCATCAAGTCTGAAAAGTGGCAAATTCAAAAAAACAAAGATCAGATTTGTGGATTGGACGGCTGATGGCGAGGCCGAATGGCTGATCCGTTCTCACGTGGGGGTGATGCCACTCACCTCCGACGACTTTGCCGCTGGTAAGTCGGCGTATAAAATCATCCAATACTTTGCGGTGGGGTTGCCTGTTGTCGCAAGCGCGGTCGGCGAGAACAAGAACGTGGTGCGGCAGGGCGTCAATGGATTTCTCGCGGAAACGCCGGAAGCATTTGGAGAATCGTTGCGTAAACTTCTTATTGATAAAAGTTTGTATGCAGATTTAGCATTGTCCGCACGTATGACTTCGCAAGAGTTCTCGCTCGAGCGGCAAATACCGGTATATGTCGAGTTCTTAAAGAAATCACTTTGTTAAGGGAATAGGTGGCAGATGGAGGTGCGCAAAGAGGCAGCGGTGGATTTAGGTTCTCCGTCTATTGTCGAGTGGGGGCCTGCCGCTTTGTCGGCAAGGGCGGAGCGGAGCCGTCAGCGTCAAGCGCAGTATGCCGGCATGCGAGAACGCTGGGTCACGCGCAACAGCTACTATTACAAGCTGATGAGGCGAATGATTGCATTTCTTGTCGAGCCCGGCAAAAGAGTTCTTAACATCCGCTCACAAACAGGGTTCTTCCTCGACGCTATGCGCCCATCGAAGGGGGTTGGTGTTGAGCTGACAGAGGAGATGGTTGCCGCCGCCAAAGAGGTTCGACCCAGTCACGAGTATCACGCCTGTCTGCCAGAGGAATTCACGTGTGATGAGACATTCGACTACATTCTACTAAACGATCTTGGTGACACGGTCGACATCCAGAAGACGCTTTTGCATCTTCGGCAGTTCAGTTCACGGCATACAAGAATAATAATCTACACGTACAATCATCTTTGGGAACCGCTGTTGCGGTTTGGCGATTGTGTGGGTCTTAGAATGCCGCAGCCAGAAATGAACTGGCTTTCGGAGGGGGACGTTCAAGGGCTTCTTCATCTATCCGGCTATGAACCTCTTAAAGCATATCGTTCGATTCTATGCCCGAAATATATGCCATTGCTTGCTCCACTGCTTAATGGGGTAATAGCCAAACTACCGTTGATCAATCAACTGTGCATGTCAAAAATGATTGTCGCGCGGCCGGTGTTAGAGTCGATTCCCGCAGAGAGTCTTTCAGTCTCGGTTGTGATACCCTGCAAGAATGAGGCTGGCAACATCGCCGACGCCGTTCGGCGAATTCCTTCACTGGGACGATCGACCGAGATCATTTTTTGCGATGACAAGTCGACGGACGGTACGGCAGACGAAGTTCGAAAGATGCAGGGGCTTTTCCCTGAGAAGATCATTAAACTTGTCGAAGGCCCCGGCATCAGCAAGTCGAAGAATGTCTGGACTGGGTTTGGTGCCGCCAGTGGGGACGTGCTGATGATACTCGATGCAGATCTCACCGTGATGCCTGAAGAACTGCCCTATTTTCTTGAGGTGCTTGCAAGCGGACGTGCGGAGTTCGTCAATGGCTCCCGTCTTGTGTATCCGGTCCCGAAAGAGGCCATGAAAGGAATGAACATGATAGGGAACAAATGTTTCAGTGTGCTGTTTTCGTTCATTCTCGGTCAGCGCGTCAAAGACACGCTGTGCGGCACCAAGGTGCTCTGGCGTTCTGACTGGGAGAGGATGCGTCCTTTGGTGGGAACGTGGGGGATTTTCGATCGCTGGGGCGACTATGAACTGCTTTTTGGAGCGGCAAAGTTGAATTTGCGGATAGTCGATTTGCCTGTCCACTACCAGGAGCGGATCTACGGGGTGACGAAAATGACGAAGGTTTTCAGCAATGGGCTCATCATGCTGAGAATGTGTTTTTTCGGTTGGATCAAGTTGAAATGTGGTTATTGATAAGTTTGCTGAAGGTTCAAATACGGAATTAGTTCTTTGGCAAGGCGAACACAGGAGAAAGCTTGGATGAGAGATAACTGGAAAGGGTGGCGATGTGAATTAGAGTCGTGGTCTGTGCGGGCGGTGCTTTTAGGTGTTAGTCTGATCGCCTGCTTTCTTCTCATTTATGGTATTGGAGTGGGAGTGCCATCAGCGGAACGGCTTGACGTCTCCCTCGGTGGGCCTGAGGGAGTTGAGAGAGGACTTCTTGTGATCCAGCAAGCCCTTTCGACGAAAATCTCTGATAGATCTGAATTTTTGGAGATTGAGAAGAAAGGGGATCTTGCGGCGGCGTCTCCCTACTTCGACCAACTGAGAAGCTTTTTCCCCGACGAGGGGTATGCCATAAAAGTTCTTGGAAGAATGGCCCGTGACAAAGATCCTCTCCCGCGGAGCTACATATATGGACCGTTTTTCATTTATCAGATTGGGGCGGGAGTGGGTGCCGCCAAGGCATGCGGATTCCTTGGCGGTGGAACCGATGTCGTTTGGTTCATGAAGCATCCCGGCCAATTTGCACCCGCATATGTGGCTGCCCGACTTGTCTGTGCTGCATGTGCCGTGGCGGCGGTAGGTCTAACCTTTCTTATCGGTCTTCGTCTTGGTGGGATGTGGCTGGGAACGGTGGGGGCATTGCTGCTCGCCTGCATGCCGATGACGGTGCTGGCGGGGAAATATGTGAAGTCCGATGCTCCGGCAATGTGTTGGGCGACGTGTGCCCTTTTCTTCGCGGTGCCCGTTCTTGCCCGTACCCAATGGAAAGACTACCTCCTCTCGGGGGTCTGTGTGGGGCTTGCCGCCGGTTGCAAATATCCCGCCGCTATCACGGGCTTGTATTTGGCAGCTTTTCATATCGCAAAGCGGCTGACCGATGACAGGCAACAACCTCGGTTCTCTTTTCAACGATGTGATTTGATGCTCGTGGGGGGAGGGGTGGCCTCTATTGTCGCATTTGTCGTTTGCTGCCCTTCCTTCTTTCTCGACTGGAACGTTTTCTGGAAGGATGTCCTGTGGACTTCAGTTGCGATGGAGTCATCCTTCATAGACAATCTCATGTCGTTTTTGCGAGAGATGTGTTCGCATACAATGGGGCCGTTCGCCTTGTTCGCTTCAATATGCGGTGTTGTCCTCGCCTTCGTCAGACCCCACAAGGCTTGGACCGCTATGGCGGTGGCATTTCTTGGATTCGGTGCGTTTGTCTGTCTGGGCAGCATGGATAAGGACTATTATCTTCTAACCGTCTACCCGGCGATGTGCCTGCTTGCGGCAAGGGCGGTTCTGATGCCGAAGAGCGGACTCGTGAAGTGTCTCCTTTGCGTTGGCATGCTGCTAAGCACGTTCAGCTATTCGCTGGCCTACTGCCGTTGCGCAGCGGCCGAGAATACACGGGTGACCGCCGCACGATGGATGAACGAGAATATACCCGAGGGAAGCTCCATTGGGTCATGGAAATATCCCGTTGGATATCGGATTCCAATGGTGAGTCCAACGCGCTATTCCCTGAGAAGCTCCGACTTCAATCAGGACACATTGATGTCGGACTACTTCGTAGAAGGTTCTTGGGAGTGGATTCCGCAAACCTTCCGGAGGTTTCTTGCCGGAGAAAAGGACTTCCCCAATCCTGCGTTACGCGATTATAGAGTGCTGAAAGTTTTCGAATCCCCCCCTCGGGCGTTCTTCGGCTTGCTCCCCCTCAGCCACGATAGACGGCTTTCGCCCTTTATTGAAGTGGTCTCACCTAAAATTTTTGTCTACAAGAGAAACCTCGCCCCACAGCAATGACCCCTGTCGTCCGTCCGCATCATTCATTTCCGTTTCGTGTTCTACCATGACATGGTTTGGTTGCGGGCGTGCGCCTCCTTGGGAACGATGAATAGAGGACGCAGCGTCGAAATAAAGTCAACCCACGCTATATTGCTTGATAAGAGATACCGCGGGGAGGCGGCAGAGGATGGGGGAACTTTTTCTTGCAGTGTTGGGGAGCGGGAGCTCCGGCAATTCCATACTGATCCGAAATGGCGGTGACGCGCTGCTTGTCGACGCTGGATTCAGCCTCAAGGAGACGGTCTCGCGTCTGCGGGCGATCGGCGAATCTCCCGACACCATAAAAGCCATTCTCATCACGCATGAGCATGTGGATCACGTCCGAGGGGCCAGAGTGCTTGCGGACGAACTGGGGATCGCGACCTATGCGACCCCGTCCACGGCGCGATACATGGAGCATAAGAAGCTGCTCGGGGAGAGAAGGGTGCTCTTTGACGCCGGCTCGCCTTTCCTGATAGACGATTTCGCCGTCCAACCCTTCAGCGTGCCGCACGACGCCGTTGATCCGGTCGGCTTCGTGGTCACCATCGGAGAGAGGCGGATTGGCATCGCCATGGATCTTGGCGTGATCGATCGTCTTGGACGCTGCAGAATGCGGGGATGCGACGCCCTCATGCTTGAAAGCAATTATGACCCCGTCCTGCTAAGGAACTCCAAGCGGCATCCTCGGCTCATTCACCGCATTCTCGGAAGAAACGGGCATTTGAGCAACGAGGCGGCCCTTGAGGCGCTGGGCGACCTGCTGACCGAGAGCACGCGGCACCTGTTCTTCGGACACGTCAGCGAGGAGTGCAACGACTACGCCCTCGTCGAGCGGAACGCCCTCGCGCGGCTCGGGGAGATGGGGCGTTCCGATATCACCTTTGCCATGATGAGGCAAGACACCCCGCTCGCCGCTGTCGCGCTCTAGTTTTTCTGGCACATAGTTCCGCAGCTGGCTGTGAAACTATGTGGCAGAGAAATTATTAGGATTTGTATGACTGAGCGCAAAAAACCGTATCCCGGCGACATTCCTTCCGCGCCTGGCGTTTATGTTTTCCGCGACGCCTTTGGCGAGGTGATCTATGTTGGCAAGGCGAGCAACCTACGCCGCCGCGTCTCGCAGTATTCCCATCCGTCACGGCGGACACGCGCCGACCCCAAGTCCCGCTCGCTGATAAACTCCATCGACGGCTGGGAATTCCATGTGGTCCGCAGCGAGGCGGAGGCCCTTCTGCTCGAGTCGCGGCTGATCAAGGAGTATGCGCCTCACTACAACGTCCTCATGAGGGACGACAAGCGATTTCTGCTCGTCAAGATCAATCCGGCGGACGCCTCTCCGAAGTTGTCGCTTGTCAGGATTCGCAAGAACGACGGGGCGAAATACTACGGGCCTTTCCCGCAGACCAGGGCCTTGAAGGAGACCGTCGAGTTCCTGACCCGCCACTTCCAGTTGCGCCCCTGTCGTTTCCCGTGTCCTGGTCCCGAAGAGCGTCGCCACTGCATGGACGCCAGGGTCAAATACTGTCCTGAGCCGTGCGTCGGGAAAATCACCCGGGAGGAGTATCTGGAACGCGTCCAGCGGCTTGCCGGCGTGTTTGAGGGGGACACGGGGGAGATCGTCCAGAAGCTGACCGACGAGATGGCGGTGTTCTCCGCCAAAATGGACTTCGAGAAGGCGGCCCTGCGGCGGGACATGATCCAGAACATCGCCGAGATCTTCGGCGCGCGGAACAGGACCTTCCGGTTCGCCTCGCTCTCCGTCGATGGCGGCGACGATGCGGTCGAGGATTTGCGGAAGGCTCTCGGTTTGGAGCGTCCTCCAACGGTCATCGAGTGTTTTGACGTGTCCACTCTTGGCGGACTGGCCGCGGTCGGCAGCCGCGTCTGTTTCTCCGGCGGCCGCCCCGATCGAAAGAACTATCGGCGCTTCAGGATCAAGACGGTCGTGGGGATTGACGACTTCGCCATGATGGAGGAGATCGTCCAAAGGAATTTCGCCCGGAAGCTCGCCGAGGGACAGGCACTGCCTGACCTTGTTCTGGTGGACGGGGGGAAGGGGCAGTTGGCGGCGGCCATCCGAGGCGTCGTGAAGGCCGGCGCGCCGCCGCTCCCGGTGGCCTCGCTCGCCAAGAGGAACGAGGAGCTGTTTATCCCGGGCAGAGATGAACCTATCCAGTTAGACGAGCATCGTCCGGCCTCGCGGCTGGTGCGGGCGATCCGCGACGAGTCGCACCGCTTCGCCGTCGCCTACAACCGCGAGCTCCGCGACAAGCGGATCAGTGAGTCCGTGCTTGACGACATCCCCGGGGTCGGCGAGACGAGGAAGAAAGCACTGCTCAACGTGTTCGGCTCCGTCGCCGAGCTCCGTAAAACCTCCTCCGAGGAGATCGCCGAGGAGGTCCCCGGCATCGGCGAGGAGCTCGCCCGGCAGATTCTCCAGCATCTTTCCCGCCCTAGGCGCAGCAGTCCGCGCGCAAAGGACTGAACACCGCCCGTGTGAACGTTTCCCGTGGTTTTTCTCACCTGGCCGGAGGCATGCCTGCGCAGGAATCTGCCGCCGCCAAGGCGGCGGACGGCGGGTGTTGACAAGCGTGACCGGATGTGTTATAATGTTATATGGAAACGTTATATTAGGAAAGAAAATGGCCATCGCCTCCTCCCGAATCTCGATCAAGGACGTCGCCGCCGCCGTCGGCGTCTCGATTGGCACCGTCAGTCGTGTCATCAACCACAAGCCCAACGTCGATCCGGAATGCGCCCGCAAGGTGAGAGAGGCGATCCAGTCGCTTGGTTTCACGCCGAATCCGATGGCGGCGAATCTTCCGCGCAAGACGGAATCCCTTGGCATGCGTTCATCTTTGTCCGCTCGGGGCGCGATAGGGTTCCTTTCCGTCAACACGAGTGGCGAGTTGTTCGCGAGGGATGACTTCAACGCGGGGTTTTTGTCGGGGAGCGAGATGGTGGCGGGGGAACGGGGGATGGATTTGCTGTTCGCCGCATGCGGCGAACAGATGCAGCGGTGTGAGATTCCGAGGATGGTGGCGAAAGGACTGGTCGACGGCGTGATCGTGAAGTCGGGCGGCTCTCTTCCGTCCGCATGGGTGGAGAGTCTGGCGGCGTTGACGCCGGTGGTGCTGCTGTCGTGCCGCCACGATACGCCGAAGGGATCGATCTCGTCGGTCATGAACGATAACGCCGGCGGAATCCGCAAGCTGATGCGGCATCTGTTCGAGCTCGGTCATCGCAACGTCGGCTTTCTTTCCGTCAGGGATCTTCCTCTCAGTCCCAGTTTTGACCATGAGCAGCGGCATGCCGCCTTTCTCACTTCCGTCACGGAACTGGGATTGTCGGTCTCTCATTTGAATGTCCAGCTTCCTACTCGGGATTGGTCGACGCAAAGCTTGGACGAGGTTGTCGCCGGCGCGCTTGACGCGTGGCTCGCTCTTGGCGCGCGGCGGCCGACAGCGATATGCTGCGCCACCGACATCTATGCGATCACCTTGATGAGGGAGGCTCGAAAACGAGGTCTCAGCATTCCAGCCGACTTGAGCGTCACGGGGTTCATGGACTCGACGGACGCCAAACTCTGCGAACCGCCGCTGACGACCGCGGCGGTGCTCAGTAGCGAGCATGGCAAGGCCGCCACCTCGTTGCTGCTTGACATCATCGGCGCATCCAGTGGAACATCGCGGCATGTGCTGGTGGACTGTCCCTTGATGCTCCGTCAGTCATGCGATAAGCCTAAAGATACTCACAGGAGGAAGACGCGATGAGGAAGTTCCTATGAAACTAACCACCACAAGACCTAAGCGCGCCCACGGGAGCGCGGCGAAGCCGAACGCTCTCCGCGCCTTTCCGGGATGCCACAGGTTTCTTTCATGGTTGAACATCTCCTCGGCGGAAGTGGGCGCGCTGAACAGACTTGTGGGATGTTGTTCACGATGGCTCAGTCTTTCGGGACTCGCCTTCTTTGCCGTATGCGGCATCACGATACAGGGAGATGACATGAGAAATGAAGCCAGTCTTACAAAGGAAGTCGTGCTTGGTCCATTCGCACCGCAGCCGTCTTTTACGATATATGTGGTCGCCGACGGTGGCGCTGGTTCCGCCAAGGTGGCCATCCGCCGCGGAGCCCGTCCAGATGGTGACCGTCTGATGGTCCGCGCCTTCGGTCCCGACGAGCGACTAAGTTTCTGGGAATATGCGGAGCTGGGGACGCCCCAGGCGCAGACTCCCGGGGACGTGGAGATCAACAATATCCCGCTGTTTGTGCCAGTGAAGCCAGTCCCCGGCGATCTGCTCGCCGAGTTCGAGATTCCTCTCATTGGGAATGGAGTCAACCAGATTCGTGTCACCGCCGGAGCGTGCAACAGCCTTGTCTCCATAACCTTGCCAAGGGCGATGCCGTATGGCGTCTCTTTCCAGAACGGGACATTTTCCGCATGGGAGGGGCAGCCTGCGGAACTGTACGCCTTCGTCCCGCCGCATGCCGAGGAGTTGTGCGTGAGCAAGGGGCCGCTGCGAGTTGCGGACGAGGGGGGAGCGGAGCTTCTCTCGATGGTTGACGACAAATCGGCGCAACCGGGAAAAATCGTCATCGGGAAGGCGAAAAGTATGTGGAAGTTCATTTTCCCGGAGCCTGCAAAATGGAGTTTTCGAGCCTATGGCTTCCCACTGATCCTATGCCCGACACCCGATGCGGCGCGGACCATCCATGCATCCGTGGAGGAGTTGCCCGACGGAACGGTGGTATGCCACAAATTCCAGCGCTGGATCGCCGATCTATTACCGAAGCATTTGGCACAGGAGAACGTGGGATTGGCTGAAGAGTTGATTGTGCCGGTGAGCTCGCGCCAAGAGGAATGGCTAAAGAACCCTCTGCGCACCAGTATACTGCTTAGCCCGTACAGCGCGTTCAGCGCGGTGGAGCAGGCCTTGCGCAATCAGAATGTCGAACCAACGAGTCATTGGGGCGGAGCGACGGGAAGCGTTGTCGGAGGTGGAACCGGTGGCTGGATCGCCATGGAGAAACTTGCGCCGCCCGAGAACCGCTGGGATCGGTATAAAACCATTCCTGGCTTGTATGCCGGAGCCTCGCCGCAAAGCATGGACTCGGAGGCGCTGGCGATAGCCGCGACGCTTGATGCGCCGTGTAATCCGTATTTCGGCAAAAAGGAGATCTTGAACCGGGCCGCGGCGGCGGCATTGCGCGACTTGATGGCGCTGGGAGAGGACGAGGTCTGGCGGGGCGGCGGAGCGGATTCGGATCCCTATCCGGGATTCATGGGCTTCCAACTCGGACAGAAGACGCTGCCGGCGTATGCGCTGGTGGCGCCACGCCTGCCTCCCGAGATTCGGGATCTGTGGACCGAGGGACTGCGTCACATCATTGACAGATCCTACCCCGACGGCCTCGTCTCCTGCCGCAACCAGTCATCGCACTATCTTGTGGTCTACCAGGATTTCGCCGAGGGATCAGGCGATCAGCGGTATGCGGAGCTTGCGAAGGCTTACGCCGACAGGTTCATCCAGGGTCTGCATCCCGCGGGGTTCGCGGTGGAGTCGCAGGGCCCGGACGGCACGTACAACGGTATGACTCACTGGCATATGGCCGTCTATGCGCGGAAGTCGAACAATCCGCGCATGATTGAAGCGTTGAAAAAATCATACAATTTATTCCATCACACTGTTGCTCCCGAGCCGGATGGAAGCATGCTTGGCGCGTCGAACTATGGACATCGCACAGCGGGCTCGTTTGTCCAGGAGCAGTGGGGCGGGGGGCGGGGCATTCTCGATGGAGTGTTGCCGGAGGTGGCGTTGTGGGCTCTTAAGATGTCAGACGAGCAGAAGTCGAAGGTGGAGAAGGAAACCGCAAGCAGCCTGTCCCGTAATCTTGACGCCCCGCGCAAGCCCGAGTCTCCTGGCGCGTCGTATCCTCGATACCTCTACTTCGAGGAGCCGAAGGGCGGCGCGGCGTGGCCGGCGACAGAGGGGAAATCGTTCACGAGGAATCTGGGAGGTGAACTCATCGCCGTCAAGCGTCCCGCTTACTACACCGCCGTGTATGTGGGCAAGCCTGCTCCCGACAAGCACTACATTAGCGGGAAGGAGAATTTCCGCCTTCCTTATCCGGATGATGCGGAGAGCAAAAGCGGGGAAGTCAACGCCCGCAAAGTCACACCCTATCTTGGGGGCGGTCTTTCCTTGTTTTGGACGCCGTCCTACGGCAGTTCCATCCTGGCGATGAACTGGGCGCCGACCGCGCATCACGGTCTGATCGCCACGCAGGCGGATGGCAAACGGTATTGGGAGGATTATTTTTCCTCGAGCTATAAACTGAGTGCGGACAATTCGGAACTGGTGGTGACAGGGCGGATCGAGAACCAGCCTGTGTCGTATGTCCGCCGGTATACATTCCTCGACGACAGAATCGAGGTCTCCGTCACCTTGACGCCGGAAAAGAACGTCTCCTTTGCCAGCCTTGTCGAGAACATCCCTGTTGTTCTTGGGGCTTGCAAGAAGAGCGGGCCTATTATCGTCGCGGCATCGGAGAAGACCCCAGAGGCGGTGGAAGTCAAAGACTCCCGCGGCGGCGGGGTCGATATCATGTTGGACGCCGTTCTTCCCTTTCGCATTCAGAAGGATGGCTTGAAGTACGGAGACATACAGATTGGTAGAATCGAGATCCCACTCCCTGGCGAGCTTGCGCAAGGGCGGCCCGTGTCGTTCTCATACAAGCTCATACCGCGTTTATAGGTATATACATATCATGAACTTTAACGATTGATGGAGGGAGCAAGCGCATGCGTACCAACTTATCGTTTGAACGGCGGAGTATAGTAATTAATAATAATTCTATTAGCGTGAAGGTGACAACCTTCCCGCTGATAGAATTATTAGTGGTGATCGCCATCATCGCCATCCTCGCCGCTCTTCTTCTTCCCGCGCTGAACAACGCCAAGTCGACCGCCAAGCAGGCGCTTTGTCAGTCGAACATGCGGCAGGATTACACGGCGATGATCAACTACGCTGACGACTACGGCGGTTGTATCCCGCCATCCGGCATCCAGCTCACGGGGACGGAGATCATCTACTGGACCGATCTGTTGAAGCCGTACCTGGGCGACAGGACGCCTGAGTTGGGAAAAGACCCGCTGGCTTGGTTTCACAACTGGGGCCCTGTCCCCAAAGTACTGACGTGCCCCTGCGAGGAGGATGTGACCAATGTATGGAACGGCATCGGGCTCAACAATTATGCGATCACCACCAGCCTGTGGCCGACCAACTGGGTGCGCGTGAGCCGCATCCGCCAGCCGTCGGGGTTGATCATGTTCGCCGACGCCTTCTACATACATCCTCCCGACAACACGGAGATGGGAGGTAGTAGCCTAAATGGCGGCGACAGAGTTAGTTGGCGGCATGCGGGGAAGTCCAACTTCCTCTACTGCGATGGACATCAGGAGCCCTCTCCCTACCGGACATTCGAATGGGTCAAATATCCGATGTACGAATGGCCGCTGCCGTCGCAGTGAGAGGCGTAAAACAAAAAACGTAAAGCGTAAAACATAACGTCATGAAGACATGAGGGCGAAACTATGAGGTGGAAACTGTTGGCCGTGTTGGCGGTGTCAATGTTGTCGGGAAGCGCATGGTCGGAGGAGGTAGGGAAGGCACTGCCCACGTCGCGGATCACGCTCGTCGGCGATACCAACCGTCCCGAGATGAGCTTCTACGTTCTCGGCGAACCGGTGAAGCTGCGTTTCACGGTCGACGGTCTTGATCCGAAGGACAAGGATGTGGTGCTCAATGTCCGCGTCGTCGACGCCAAAGGCTTTGAGATCGACCGCCGCGCGCTGCAGGTGTCGAGTGAGAAGCCGAAATGGGAGATTGAGTTGGACGCCCCGGTGATCGGTCTCGGCTACTATCGTGTGCACGCGGACTTGTCGAATGGCGTGACGCTCCCGCAGTTCGGCAATCGTTGGGCGGGCTTCCTCACCTATGCAGTCGTCCCTGATCCTGCCACGAGGAAGGTCTTTCCCATCGGACAGACCTACTTTGGCATGCAGGGCGGCTTCAATCAGAACGTCAACGCATTGCCATATCTTGGCGTCCGCTGGGTGATGGACGGGCAGTTCGGGTGGTCGAGGGTGGAGCCCGATCGGGCAGGGCAGATCACCGAGAAGCTTGCCACCGGCGTGAAGGAGAAATTTCCGGTCCGCGATGACGAGTCATGGAAGTGGTGCCGCGTTCCCGGAAAGGACGGAGGAACTCCCTGGACGGTCTACACATTCGCATGCGGTATTGTTTCGCCCGCGCCGAAATGGGCACAGGTTGATCCGGCGCGCTTTCCGCGGCAGGGGCCGTTGTCCGCCGAGGGAGAGAAGGCCTTCCGCGAATATTGCCTTGCCATCGGCAAGGCGTACGCCGCGCTCTATCCAGAACGTGAACGGCACTGCTTCGAAATCACGTGGGAACCCTGTGTTCCGTGGAATTTTAAAGGGACAATCGACGACGTCGTGAAGATATATGAGATCGCGTATCCCGCGTTGCACGAGGCCGATCCGAAGGCGTTTGTGATCGGCCCTTGCGCCGCGGGAATTGGTCCCGGTGGCCTTCAGGAGTTGGAGGAGCATCTGAAGAGGGGCATCGGGAAATATCTCGACGGCTACTCGGTGCATCCCTACCATGCGCAACCCTGCGAGAGCGAGGGGATCGTCACGCATCTGCGCGCCACGAAGGAGTTGCTGCGCAAGTATGTCGGCAAGGATATTCCGATGTTCGGCACCGAGATGGGGTACTCGCACTGGGGAAGCCCGGGCTTCGACCTTGAGCACGCCCAGCGGCTTACGCGGGAGAACTTGATCATGTTCGGCGAAGGCTTCCAATTCAACATGGCCTTTTATTTCCATGACATGGGGACCTCGGTTTTCTCGCATGACAGCGGTTATGGCTTCGTCCATAACCTGATACCTGGGTCGCCGTTTGGTCCAGGCAAAGTGAGTCCGAAACCGGCAGCGGCGGCGCATGCGGCGATGAGTTGGCTGCTTGAAGGCCACCAGTCCGCTGGCGCCATCGAGTGGCTTGGCGACACTGCCTGGGGGTATGCCTACGAGAACAGTGATGATGTCGTGCTGGCGCTGTGGGATTTTGGCGACCAGCCGCGGCAAGTGTCGATTCCCGTCGGGACGGCAGAGGTCGAGTTATTCGACTGGATGGGCAACGGTTCGAAAGTCAACGCCTCCGAAGGCAGCCTCGCGGTCACGCTCTGTCAGGATCCTTTGTATATCCGTGGCGTTTCGCGGGAGCTGTGGAGCAGGAACGCCGTCAAGCCGATCACGATAACGGGTGGGCGGCTTGCGGGCTTCCCGGGGGCGGAGACGACGCTCGCGGGGACGTTGCGCTGTCCCTCCGCCGATAAGCCGTTCGAGGGCACGCTGGTCATGGAGCCCGACCAGAAGTCGGGTATCCGCAAAGCGTCGAAACCTGTCACACTGGAGGGAGGAAAGACCATTCCCCTCTCATACGTTCTTGCCGTTCCGCCAGACACCGGACGCGGTTCCTATTCGGTGAAACTGGTACTCGAGGACAAGACTGGTCGAAGTGTCGCTGCCGCGGGCGTGCGGCTTGAGGTCGAGCCGCCAGTCGCCGTGGAGCGCATCGCTCCGGTCGTCAAGCCGAATGGCGTGAAAGGTTTTGCCGTCACGCTGAAAGATTCGCAGGGCAAGGGTCTTGAAGGGGACATCAAAGCGCGGATCGAGCGGGTTCCCGAGTCCGAGCTTTCGACTGCGTTCTCTTTGGGCAAGAACGATACGAAAACGTTCACGGTGGAGTACAAGGATCTCGCGGTCTCTCCCATTGCCTCCTATGACGCCATCGTAAGCCTTGCCCTGAAGAACGGCTATTCCTTCTCCGAGAAGGCAAGGGTCAATTTCCTCGCCGCAACGAAGCTTGCGAGCTCGCCGGACATGAACGGCGATCTTGCGAAATGGAAAGACATTTCGCCTGTCGAGCTCAAGGGACTCGACAATGTGGTCCGTTCTCCGAAATACTATTCTGGCGAGAAAGCGGACGTCAGGTTCGCCTGGGATGCCAAGGCGCTGTACTTCGCCGTCGAGGCCGAGGACAAGGCGCACGTCCAACCTCACACTGGCAACATGGTCTGGCAGGGCGACTGCCTTCAGTTCGGCTTCAACATCGACCACGGCAAGAAGTTCGAGCTGAGTGGCAATGGCCTTGCCGACATGTCTCAGCGGGCTCGCTCCAGCGAAGTCGCCTTCGCCCTCACCAAAGAGGGGCCACAGGTCTACCGTCATATGACATACGACCCCGAGAAGCTCAAGGAGGGGCTTGTGGCTAAGGAATCCATACAGCTCGCCGCCTCATGGAAGGATGGCAGGCTTGTCTACGAGGCGGCTATTCCGTGGAAGGAGTTGGGATTCGATGCTCCGCCCAAGGAGGGAGATGTCATCGGAATATCATTGAGCATCAACGATTCCGACGATCCGGCCCAGCCCGATCCGACGGCTCTTGGCATATTCGACCTCAAGAAGGTCGACCGCTTCGGCATGCTGACCCTCGGCGGCGCGCGGTGAAAGAAAGTAAGATGAATAGTCAGTGGTCATTAGTCATTAGTCATTGTCTATGAAGAATATTCTTGTGATCATTGGTGTATGCGTCAGCTTTGCGGCGATGTCGCAGGAGATCCGCTTCTCGGGCGTCATCGGACAAAGCCAGCCGTCGGCCAGCGAGCCATGTGCCACACTCTGGTTCCAGGGGGTCGCCATGGACGCCGCCGGTCGGCTGTGGGCCGCACCAGGCGGCAACCGCCTCCTCGTTTTCTCAAGAGACAGCGGGAACGCATGGAGGATGGACGGCTCAGTCAGTCTTCCCGCGACTACTGCGGGACGGACGGCGGTGTGGTTCAATGGCAATGATATTATCGCATGGCTTGGCGACAACCGTGTGGCGTTGATTGCTCCAGAGGCGAAGTCGGTTACGAAGACGGTTCCACTTCCGGAGAAGACGTCAAGCGTATTCGTGCCCTCGTCGCCAGGGACGGGTGCGGGACGCTTCTCACTGCTCGCTCTCAGCGGTCGCACTGTTTTCGGCGTGAGATTCGATGGTTCACCAACGGAGGAGTTGTTGACGATGCCCGATCTGCGCGAGGTGTTGTACACATCGGTCGGTCTCGATCCGGCGAGCGGAGACATCATCGCGGGAACTCCTTATCCTTTTCAGAAGATCTATCGTTTCGCGGGTGATGGATCGCAGGTTGGAAAAGACAGTTGGCCGAGGCAGGGATGGCCAGTCCAATTCATTGCCTCGCAAGGTGTGGCGTGGTTTGTGAATCAAAATGGAAATGTGTCACCTCTTTCCTCATCCGCTTCTCAGCGTAAAGGCGCCGCCTCGGCGCTTCAGGTTGAATTCGGCACATCTTGTCAAGGTGCCGCTTTCGCCGCGGATGGCACCTGGTGGTGTGCGACATCGCAAGGATTGTTGAACATTGGGTCGGATGGGGTCGTCATCACCCGGCTCGGCGGCGTGACCGATGTCCGCTGTCTTGCCATCACTCGGGCTGGCGAGATTGTGGCGATGGTTGAGAAGGGGCAGCGCGCCATCCGCTTTCTGATCGACGATTCCGCATGCTCGGCGCCGCGGTCCCGTGGCAACGAACCGTGGCGTGTTGGCGGCAACTGGAAGGACCGCGGGGCGTCAATCGCGCCTGACGGCGGCGGTTACTTCGTCCTGGACGAGGAGGAGCGGCGGCTGTGGCGGTTCGATCCTGAACGCACTGTCTGGGGCGACTTGCCGTGGACGCCCTTGAATGATGCGGCCTCGTTTGAAAAACCAACATCGCTCACCGTCGGCGATCTTTTCGTTTGGGTCGTCGACAACGGAAAACTATTACAATCAGATCGCCGTTCAATACACTTTACGGCTACGCAAACCGTCTATCCTGAGGGGTTCTCACCGATACACTCCGCCGCTGCCGATGACAGTAGCATTTACCTTGCATCGGAAACCAAAGTGATTGCGCTTGAGCGGAAAAGCGACGCCTCATATGCCATTCGGTGGGCATCTCCAGTACCTATCAAGAAAAGTGTCGCCATCGCGGCTGATGAACGGTGTGTCGTTGTCGCCGACGCGGAAGCCGCGGAGCTTGTCGTCCTTGATTCAGCAAACGGAGCGGTGCGTGCGAAGATCACTGCCAAGGATGTTCCCGGCATGCGGTTCGCGCCTTCAGCGTTAGCTTTCCGGTCGCCATGGCTTGTCGTCGCCGACCAGGCGGGGGCACGGCTTCTTAGATTCAGGGTCATCGATTCACATTAAGTAATTGTGCGAAACCATCCTCAGGGAGGGAACATGAAGAGCAGCATCAACCGAAGCGTGATGGCGACCGTTCTTGCCGTCGGTGTCTGCGCGGCGTCCGGCGCGGCCGAACCGTCGGGCGAGATCCAACTCACTCCGCCATGCGTGCCCTATGGCAGCCGCATTCAGCGGACAATGCATCTGCTGGGGACGTCAACTCCTGAGCAGAGGAACAAGGTGCGCGTACTCATCTACGGGCAGTCGATCAGCTGTGGCCCCTGGTGCGATGAAGTCGTCAAAAAGCTGAAGACCGACTTTCCGAACGCCGACCTTGAGCTGGAGAATCGGGCAATCGGCGGATTCGGGGCGAACGGCCTCATTGACACCGCCGAGTCTGACCTTTATCCGTTCTATCCCGATCTCGTCATCTTCCATGTGTATGGTGGAACCGATGACGGCGCGCCCGGGAAGATGTGCACGCTGGAAAAGCTCTACCGGAACCTTCGGAGCCGGACCACCGCCGAGATGCTTACTATGACGCATCATATTGTCGGCAAGGATGATGCCGGAAGGGACAAATGGCTCGGAACGCATGACAACGATTCGGACGTTATCCGCAAGCTGGCGGATAAGTACGGGTATGAGGTCGCTGATATTCGCCCCGATTGGAAGAAGCAGGTAGAGGCCAATGAGGGGAAGCAGATGGTCTTTCTTTCCGATGGCACCCACCTGAGTCCTAAAGGACATGAGTTGATGGCGCGGCTTGTCATGCCCCATTTGAAATTCAATCCTTCACAGGCGACCGACTGGCGTGAGATGGTGAAGGTATATACGGCAGACGGAAAGCGCGGAGAGTCCGACAAGAACGAAATTCCGGCCAATGGGGAGATATTGACGAAGCCATTGAAGTTCCAGTTCGACGGCAACCGTGTGGATCTTATCGCCATGCGGAACAAGGAGGGGAAGCCAGGGACGGCGAAGATCCTCATTGATGGTAAAGCCCCCTCGGCGATTTCTGGCGTCTATGCGGCGACCCGTCCGAGCCAGGCACCGAAATGCTGGTGGCCTGCCGTGAGGCGTGTGGAGCTTGGTACTGGCGTCACACCAGTCGCCGAGGACTGGATTCTGACCTTCACCAAGGTCAATGAGAATGCGTCGGAGTTTGAATATGATTTGAAAGGCTCTGTCACCGGTCCTGACGGCAGTGGAAACAACAAGGAGAAGTTCACCTCAAAATCCGGCCGGATACTCATTGATCCGCAATGGTTCACCATCACGTCTGCTTTCATCAACTTCAAGGAGGCGCCTAAAGTCGGGTTTGAGGTGAAATGGAGCGTTGTCGCGAAGTGCAACGATGTCTGGCGTCCGAATCCGTCGATCGATACTGCGAAGGAGGACAGGGTCACCCTTGCGCAAGGTCTGACGAACGGTTCACACACCCTTGAGGTCATTCCAAATGGTGATGGCCCGATCGGTGTGCGGGCGATTGTCGTCTATCAGCCACCAGTTAAGGAATAAGGAGAATACAATGAGGTCTTACTTTACTGCGGGTGTCGATTTTGCGGTTGCGATGAGCGCGTCAATGCTGGCGGCGGCGGCATGCGCGGCGATGGCGGGCTGCCAGGGGACGCCTCCCCCTTCCGCCCAGCTCAACGCGAAAGATGACGCGGGGCCTTCGGTGGCGTCCTCGCAGGTTTCGCCGCCCGAGGTCAAGGCGCAGGCGGCCGACGACAAGTTTTTCACGCTGCGCCAGTCGATTGACTGCCACGTGCTCGGCGGCGGCGTCCGCGGTTTTGGCGTTCTGGCGAAGTACGAATCGCCAGGGCCGCAGAAAATCCAGATACGCCGTGTGACCAAAATCCCCGAGAAGGAGCCCTACCGTCCGATCACGCTTGTCCGCGTCATGGATCCTGACGGCAGCATGGTTGCCTGCAAAGAGTTGACCGATCAAGGCGTCGCCGACGAAACGAGCGTTCTTGAGATTCCGGAGGGGAAGGGCGGCGTGTGGCGTGCGAGTGTTTCCGGCGGACGGCAGTTCGACCATTTTGAGTTGGGACTTCCCGACTCGAACTGCTGGGGCGTGCGAGGGGAGATGTCGCTGCATCTTGGCGAGACGGTCCCCGGATCCGCCTACCTCTATCTGCCCAAGACGACGAAGAAGGTGATGTTTGAACAGTTTGGCGGTTCGGAGGGCGTTGTCGAGGTTTTTACCGAAAATGGAGCGCCGTTGGGAAAGCCGTCGAAGCGCCCGGACACCGCCAATCGACTAACGCTGATGATTGATCCCGCGCCAGCCGGCACATTATTGAAAGTCGACCTGCTGAAAGCCAAGGGACTCGCGCTGCTCATCGACGGCGCGCCGGGTCTGCTGTGTCCGACGCCGGAGATGGCGCGGGAACTCGCCGGCGGCACTGTCGAAGTCGGCGGCTTTGTCTGCGCGGGGCCGTTGCAGGCGCGCATCCGCAGCTGGATGGC
>CAYTFM010000002.1:91630-98683 GCA_964436735.1 uncultured Victivallales bacterium
AAAAGAGGATCTTGCCCTATCCGCCGAACTGCCGAAAGAGATGCCTGCTGAACTGCCGTCTCCGCAGGCGGAGGCGCAGTTGTTTGGTTCGTACGGCGCGGTCAACGGCGTCAAATCCTTTCTTGACAAGCAGATTCTCGATCCGGCAAGTCCTTGGTGCGGGACTGACTACGTGAGGAAGGAAGGTGAGCCGGAGCGGTTTTCTTGGGACACGGGCGTGTTGAGTGGGCTGTTGTGTCCGTTCACGGCGGGTGGACTGGCGGGGCTTGCCGACACGCCGGCGAAGCTCAATCCGTTTCATGGGAGCGGAGCGATGGCGCGCCGCGCCGCCTTGACTGCCTTCTATCATTTGTCCTCGATGCCGGGCGACAATCTTCCGCGCGAAGGGAATTTGTTCACGGGCGGCGCCAGTTACCCGATCATCCATGCGTTCTTCGTCTATGGCGGGACGATCGGCGGACCGCTGCCGCTGGTGAAGCGATATCTTGACGACGCGGGGTTTGCCTTGTGGGCCGAGGGGGCGAAGGCGGTCGGCGACAAACTCGCTGATTATCAGGGTTATGAATCAAACCAATGGTCGCACAACCTCCACGGGCATCTCGCGGTCTTCATGGCCACGGGCGAGAAGCGGTTCCTCGGCTATTTCGAACGGCAGATGAACGCCTACGTCGACGGCGCGTTTGGGGCGAACGCCAAATTCGGACAGCATCCCGCCGGATTCTATCTCGAGGAGTTTGGCTGCGACGGCAATTACGACAACATGAACCTCACGGCGGTCGCCGCCATGTATCAGGAGTACAAGGAGCTGCCCGAGGCGAAGCCCGAGCTTGTCGCCAAGATGAAAATATCGATAGAAAAGAATCTGCGCCTTAAAAGTTTCCTGTGGCTCACCAACCACGAGGGCGCCGGCTTCTCCCCAAGCGGGTTCAACAGCCGCGTTCCGCAAAGCAGCCTTTTCTTCTCCGATCCGGCGGGCGACTATCTCGCCAGCCGCGAGTTCGATCTGGGACTGGCGAAGGCGAAGATGGTGCCGATGCCGGCGAAAGGGACATTTCCGGCATGCGTATTCCCCTATTACGTCACCACTGACGAATGGGCGCGGCGGTTGATCTCGGAGGGGTTGGCGAGCAACGCCGCCTCAGGCAAGGAATGGTATGGAGGACAAGGCTTCGCTTCGTTCTATCATCTCTATCAGAAACCGATTGCCGCGAAAGCCGCGACCGTTCCGATCCGCGCCGAGTCCGGACTATGGGAACTGCCGGGGCTCGTCGCGTGGAAAAAGGGCGGACTCTATGGCGTGGTGTTCCATGATGTCGCCGGCGCTGACGCCGCGAAGGAGTTGAATGGCGTGATGGGCGGCGGTCCCACGGCGCTGTGGAGCGAGGGGACGGGTTCCTTTGTCGCCACCATGGCGAACAAGAACAAGCCGATCAAGGCCACCAACGCCGACGAGGTCACCTTCTCCTGCGTGTATGGCGAGACAAGCGATGGGGTTTTCTTCTACAGCGGGAAGGAGCGTTCGACGCTTCGCTGGATTGAGCCTGGCAAGATTTTCGAGATAACCGCTGAACTTAGGTCCGTCAAAGGCACGCTCATATGGCGCTACGAATTGAAGGACAACGAAGTCGTGATTGACGTCAATCTCAAGGCCGAGAAGGTCAAAAATGTGCGAATGAGCATTCCACTTCCGACGCCCGATAAAGGGGTCGAGATCACTTCGCCGGATCAGGGAGCGGTGGTATACTCGGTCGCCGGGAAAGGGAAAGCCCGTCTATCGCTGGTTGGAGGAGGGAAGTTCGAGCTGACTCCCGTTTTCGAATGCGGTGGTGGCTCGAAGGTTCGGTGCTGCCGCGCGGAGTTGGCGACCGACGGCACCCCGACACGCGTCTCGGTGAGACTCGAGAAATGAAAAGTCGGTTGACGGGTGCTACGCGATGAGTTTCAGACACGCGCCGAGCGCGGTGTTGATGTTCTTCGTCAGTGGGCGGCTCAAGGCTGCCTCACGTGCGTAGCGCGGCCACTCCCTCACCGCCGCTGCCACCTCGTCGATAATTTTTGTGGTTTCCGCCATCGAGACGCCAGAGCTTTCGGCGAGCGTGAGAAGATGTCGGCGGCTTGGGGCATGCCCTTCCCCGGCGATGGTCATAGAGTGTTCGCCGCCTGGCCCCGAGGAAAAAGTGAGATCGTATGCGGGAGCGAGAGCCCAGCCACGTTCAGGCTCAAGAAGGAACGCGAAGTTTTTCACATGATCGTCCCTGTTATGGGAGAGGACGTTGAAGGTCATGCGGCGGAACATGGCCAGCACGTCTTGGTGATTCTTGGTGAGGATCCGCGTGACTTTGAGAAGTTGCTCATAGTCGCAGCTGGGAATGCGGAAGTTGGCATGAATCAGGTTGCCGAAGGTGTGCACGTGGATGCGCTGAGTGGTGCGACGGTCGAATCGCTCAACCCCGAAGAATGCGTCACCCTCTGCTGTCTGGAAAAGACGCGTCGGCGGCATCTGTACGCCGGCCGCTTTGGCCATCTGGGCGTAGGCGTATTCAACGCGGCCCTCCTCCGGCGGATTCGGCGTGGCGGTGAATTTAACAAGCCAGGGGGTGAATCTCTCTGGAAGGTCATCCTCGCCTGAAATGAGTTCATCGCCGTGAACGCCTACAAGCACTTTCGGGCGCGCGCCGCCCGGGCTTCCCCCGGCGCGCAGCAACTGTGGAAGAACAACCGCGCAGTCTCCCGCCAGCACCTGCCGCGCCTCGCGCGCCATGAGGTGAAGGCTCAATGCCTCATGATCGGAGTTTTCATTACTCGCGGGTGGATGATAGGTGAGGGCCCCCATGGTGCGCGAACCCAGATACGCCAGACGATCAAGAGGAGAGGTGGTTCCGACGGCAACACCCAGGCGGCGGAAATGGCGATCCATCAACAGCAGTCCCCACCCATCCGGCAGGGAATCGTCAAACAATCCAAATAAGGGGCCAAAGGTAAGATCCTTATGCTCATGAAGACCGGGCTCGGGAGGGAGTTTGAAGGGGGAAAGCCACAAGGGGTTCCGCAGGAACGCCGAGTCGTATTCGAAATACACTCGGTGTCCAGACTCGGCAAGGCACCCGACAACACGCTCATGGCCGGGCGACGCTGTCAGTCTGACCTCCAGCTTTTTCATTGACGCCCCCTTTGTGGCGTGGTGGCCAGTTCCCTCTTCTCAAGCTCTTGTATGCTTGCCGCCTCAGGCGGCTGCAAAAGACGGTCAAAATCGTTCAAATGTCCCAAGGCGGACGCCAACTTGAGAAGACTCGCGAGCGATATCAACCCGCCACGCTCGAAACGGCGAAGCGAGCCAAGGCTGACTCCGGAGCGCGCGGCGAGCGTCGACTGCTTCCAACCGCGGGCGAGGCGCGCTGTTTTGACCTTCCGCGCAAGCGAGGAAGCGACATCCTCCGGAGTGATGAGTTGGTACGGGGTTTCCATGATAATAGATAATATAATATCAATAATATTAAATAAACATAGATAATAATTAATATAGTATCAATAAAGTGAAAGGTTACTTTTCGGACAGGAGCGCGCGCTTGACATTCTGTCAGGGGTCGGCTATATTTAAATCAATGCATCAATGAATCGGACAATACCGCGTTCCGCAGCGGTCGACGAGGTGGCGCATGGTCAGCTATAGACCGAAAGCCGGACAATTGTACGGCACCATCAAGGAGGAGCTGTTCCGCTCCTTCGTGAAGCCCCTCATCAAGACGGGCGGGAAGATTCCCACCAACCGCGAGCTCGCCGTCCGCTACCGCGTCAACATCGCCACGGTGGGCAAGGCGCTGCATGAACTCCAGAACGAGGGGTACATCGAGAAGCGGGTTGGCGCGGGAACCTTCGTGATGCCCCACAGCGCGCGTCCATCTCCCGCGGTGGGCGTCTATATGATGGGCAACATCGTGGACATGCGTCGGCATGAGGCGTTCAAGGGGCATGTCAGCATGGCGGTTCAAGAGGCGCTTGCCGCCGCCAACCGCGAATGCCGTCTCTATGTGGATGCGCGAATCCCCGCATTCAACGGAGTCGTTCTTCCGCAACTCGAAGAGGATGTCGCGGCTCGAAAGCTTTCCGCGCTCATCGTCGTTGGCGCGTCGTGGGAGCGTGATCATTGGCTGCGTCGGCTCGGAATCCCTTTGGTGACGTACGATCACGACTTCGGCTGGGGGAGTGTCCGTGTGGATATGGAGCAGGCCGGATACGATGCGGCGCATATGCTCGCTGAGAAGGGATGCCGCAAGATCAAACTGCTCAATGCGAACATCCATGAGCATATCTGTTCCACCGCCGCCGCCACGTGGGGGCGTCCGCTCCGGGCGGGGATGGCGAACGCCCTCAGAAATTTCGGACTCCCAGCTCCCGAGCCATGGGCGGCCGAGGATCTGCCTCCTCTTCTGCGGGAGCCGGGGAGGACGTTTCCGGAGGAGGCGGGGTATGCGCTCTTCAAGCACATCTGGCAGCGGCACCATCCGGACGGCATCGTTGTCTACACGGATGTTTTTGGTATTGGGGTCGCCCGTGCGATAAAGGATCTTAAGCTCAAGGTGGGAAAAGACCTCCATGTTGTTGTGCTTGCGAACAAAGGGCTTCGCTGGCGCGAGTTGGAGCTTTTCGAGCGTCTTGAGCTTGCTCCCGCGGATATTGCGAAGGCGCTGCGGGAACTTGTCGAGGATGTCGAGGCGGACAAGCCGCCACGGGAGGTGGTGGTCGGTTATCAAGCCACGCCGAAACCACTCCGAGGAAACACTCCGAGGGCGTGATGGGGAGCTGGCGGCGTGGTTGCCAGTGATCACCGACTTTGAAGGAACCAGCCGTCGGACGGATTGTTTATATTTAAAAAGGAGAGTGAAAATGCGCATCAATTATTCTCTTGTGCGGCGGAGCCGGACCATTAATAACTCTATGAGAGTGAGGGCGTTCGCCTTCACCCTCATAGAGTTATTAGTGGTGATCGCCATCATCGCGATTCTCGCGTCGATGCTGCTGCCGGCGCTCAAAGCCGCACGAGAGAACGCCCGGCAAGCCCTCTGTCTCAGCAATCTCAAGCAGCTTTATCTCGTCGCCGAGAATTACCGTCAGGACAACAGGAACTGGGTCTATTATTACGACGGCAACGACTCCTCGTTCTGGTTCCAGCGGTTGTTCCCCAATGAGAACCCCGCGATAGGCTGGATGGCGGGCCCGTGGAAGGCGGGGACCACCCGCATTCCCGGCTGGCAATGCCTGAAATGCCCTGCGAACCAGTCGCGGTACCCCGACGGATGGTGTGAATGGTACGATGTGAATTTCGCGCAGAACGCGGTGCAATGGAATCCGCAGGTGGTGCCGGGAATTGGTGGTCCCGCATATCCAGACAAACCGGCAGTCATCCCATGGTTGGCCGATGGGAAGGGCAATGTCTGGTGGGACACGGGTTCCATCACCAGCGTTCTTATCCCGCTTCACCGCAACGGGGTGGACGTCGCCTATTTCGACGGGCATTCGAGCTGGCTTCCGTGGGCGGAATGTCCAAGCGTGCTTTATACTAATCGGTCGAACTGGTGAGTCATTTCCGCACGTAGCCGACGGATGTGACGCTGCAGCCGCACGAACGTTTCCAAAACGATTTGACACAGAACCTGAAACGGATAATGACTTAGGAGAACAAGATGGAAGCTATCTGTCACGGCCCCGTCCGCTATCTGCCCATGATGCTCGCAGTCGCCAGCGCGTCGTTCGGGCTCCTCGCCGCCGAGGGCGGTGCGGACGCCGCTCTTGCGCCAGTGCCGATCGTCTCCCTTGATCTCAGTCCGGCGTATCCGTATGAGGCGGCGGACTTCGACAAAGCCTATCCACCTGACACGGAGCCCGACAAGGTAGTGTGGAAAAACGGTGTGCCGTTGGCGGAGAACGGCGAAATGAGCTTCCTCGACAAAGGGCTGGGGCTCGGGTCTGTCGAGAACGCCGTCGTGTATGCGCGGATAATTCTCAAGGCCGCCAAGGAGTGCAAAGTGAGGATCGCCTGCGGCAGCGACGACGGTCTTGCGGTTTCCGCGGACGGAAAGCGCATCCTGGCGAAGAATGTCTCGCGCGGCGTGCAGCCCGGCGAGGATGTGGTCATGGTCGATCTCAAGGCCGGTGAGACGACCTTGCTTTTCCGGGTCAACCAGGGTGGTGGCGGTTGGGGGCTTCAGTTCTCAATCCAGGCGCCGGCGGGCATCGGCGTGATCCAGTCCAACGCCAAGACGCCTCCTCCCTTGCTTAAGGGAGAGACCAACCGCCCGGAGATGAGCACCTTCGCCATCGGCGAGCCGGTCAAGCTTTTCTTCGCCGCCAAATGGCTTCCCCCCGCCGACAAAGATCTTAAACTGCTTGTTGACATTGTCGACGAGCATGATGTCGCCATCGAGAAGAAGGAGATACCCGTCGCTTCGGACGCCTGCGGCTCATGGAGTGTCGAATTTCCCGCGCCGTCCGCCAGGCAGGGGTTCTACCGGGTCCACGCCAAACTGTCAAACGGTGTCCTGCTCGAGTCGCTCCACTCGCGTCCCGCGGGATTCATGACCTACTGCGTGGTGCCCGATCCCGCGAAGCGGCAGCTCTATCCCGCCAAGGAGACTTTTTTCGGACTTCAGGGCGGTTACTCGGACAAGGTCAATGTCCTGCCCTATCTTGGGGTGCGCTGGGTGATGGGGCCGTACGGGCGCTGGGATCAGCTCGAGCCGGATTTCCCCGGACAGTTCGAGAAGCTCCGCGCCGAGGCCAAGGCGAAGGGCGAGTCCTTTCCGAAAAACGGCTGGACGTGGCCGAAGGTCGTCGTCAACGGCGAGGAGAAGCCATGGAAAGTCTATCAGATGGGCTGCAATATCGCCAACGCCTCGAAGAAGTGGAAGGAATTCCCGTATGTCGAGGAGACCGCGCCGCACAACGTGGGGCGTCTGACCGCCAACGGCGAGAAGTGGTTTCAGGAGTATTGCCAGCGGCTGGCGAAGGCATGCGCCGAAGACTTTACCGCCGTCGACGAGCGGATCTATGAAATAA
>CAYTFM010000003.1:0-513 GCA_964436735.1 uncultured Victivallales bacterium
GCCATCGCCTTCCTGCCTCCGCACTCCCGCAGGCAGACGGGCACGTCGCGGGGGATGCGCTCGTTGACGGCGTTCATCCACGCCTTGTTGGCGTCGATGGCCTTGTGCACATAGGCGCGCTGCTCGGGCGTGTCCGCCAGGCCGAGGTTGGAAAGCCCCGTCGCCTCCTCAAGGTAGGTTCCGGTGTAGGGATAGACGACCAGCCAGGGCTCAACTCCCGCCTTCCTGAGCGCGTCGATGTAGATGGTGAACATGTCGACGTCGGCGCTGTCGCGGTCGTCGCCGTACTTCTGCCGGGTGAGCGGATCGCGCTCGCCCCACATCTCGGGGTTGTCGATGGAGCCGCCGTCGACGGCGTGGATATAGAAGTTTTTGAAGCTGGCCTCGCGGCACACCTCGGCGTACTGCGCCGCCTTTTTCTTGTGGAGATCGTGCCGCGCCCAGGAGTGGTACTCCTCATGGACCTTGTAGTGGAGCATGTCCTTGACCTCGGGATTGTCCTTGTCGTTCCAG
>CAYTFM010000003.1:544-17418 GCA_964436735.1 uncultured Victivallales bacterium
ACTTTGCCGTATTGGAAACTGGGCAGGCCGCGGGCGACGGCATACTCGTTGATCAGCCGCGCCGTCTCAAGCTCTCCCGGCTCGTATCTGGCTTTGTCGATGAAGGGGGAGACCCTGCGCCACGTGCCGATCGTGTGGTCGCCGATGCCGGAGGCCTTGATGCGGAAGAGGTAGTCGATCACGGGTTTCATGTAGGCGAGGGCCTTGTCGGGGGTGCTCGGGTAGTCGAAGTTGAGCTTGGCCATGGTGTGTTGCCCGAGCTCGGGGGTGTAGCGTCGCTGGAAGTCGGGCCAGTCGAGGATTTGCGCCGGATGCAGGAGGACGCGGTCGCCGTCCCGCCCGATGAGCCAGCGGAGCGTCACCGCCGCGTACAGCATCCCGGTCTCGCCTTGTCCGGCAAGCGTAATTCCACTGTTCGACGGGGTGAGGGCGTAGGTCTGGTCGCAGATCTTGACGTCTGTGAGCGAGGGTAGCTTTTTCGTGAGCGTGTTCGGCCATTCGTTCTCGATGGTGACGGTATAGGAACCGCCGATGGCGGATTGTCCGACGGCGACCTTCACCTCGGGGGCGAGTTCGGCGACCCGCGAGACGATCTCGTCCACGGCGATCCGCCCCCGTTCGCTCTCCTTCGTCAAGTTGATGGCGAGCGGTCTGGCGCCGGGGCCGGCGATCACCACCGGTTCGGAAACGAAGCTGATCTGTTTCGGCACTGGCAGAAGGCGCAGATGCCGTTTCCGCAACTCCTGCCAGTTGCCATCGAGAATCCGCGTCTCGTCCGGATTCACCGCCGCCTCAAGTGTGACACAGGCGCAGAGGCTTGCGCACAGAGCGAGCCAGCACGACGTCGACAGCCATCTCATGCGCGTCTCCCGGATAGATTGTTTCCGTTTGAATACACCTGATGAATCTGTTTGTGCCATTAAAAGTATATTAATATTACAATGTCATGCACATAATGCGCAGATGTATCATAAATAGGAATATACCTTTTATATAATTAATTAAAAGTATAATACGTAGAGGTTGAAAAGTCAACCTGCCGTATGAAGAATTCTAACGTTCAACGCATGGCTTCCCTGTTTTTCCTGGTGTGCGGAATGACTGAAAGAGGAGGACCTTTTTTCCGGAACACCCCTCTCTTCTTGAAAAATCAGCACCAGTGAGGATATTATCGCATCAATGTTGAAAGCCGTCCATGCGTCACATTCTCGTTTTCTACTTTCCTCGTTCCTCTTTCCCGCGTCTTGCGCGGGACGTCGGCGCGCCTTCATTCCGCTTCATTAACTAAGACGTACTTTTGAGTGGCCCCCCCCATACCATGGAATCGTCAAACGATCTGAAAGCGCCAATCACGCGGCACGCGCGGGAAGGGCTTCTCGCCCTCGTCGTCGGTGCTCTTGGCGTCGTTTTCGGCGACATCGGGACAAGCCCGCTTTACGCCTTCCGCGAGTGTTTCTCCGGGGCGCATGGTCTGGCGGTGACGCCGCACAACGTGCTTGGCATCATGTCGCTCGTCTTCTGGTCGCTGGTCCTGGTGATCTCAGTCAAGTACCTCATCTTCCTGCTGTCGGTCGACAACAAGGGGGAGGGCGGTGTGCTGGTGCTGCTCACGCTGGTGGCGAAAGACCGGCGGGCCAGCGTGAGTGGATCGTGGGCGACTCTGTTGATGTTCGGGTTGTTCGGATCGGCGCTGCTGTATGGCGACGGCATCATCACCCCGGCGATCTCGGTGCTGAGCGCGGTCGAGGGGTTGAACGTGGCCACGAAGGTGTTCGAACCGTATGTGATGTATCTCTCGCTGGGGATCATCACGCTGCTCTTCCTTTTCCAGCGTTTGGGGACGGCGCGGATCGGCGCGGTCTTCGGCCCCATCATCCTGTTCTGGTTCGCCGCCATCGGCATTGTCGGCGCCGTGGCGATCTTCGAAGCCCCTCGGGTGCTTGAGGCGGTCAATCCAATCTATGCCATCAACGTCTTCGTTGAAAACAAGTGGCGGGCGTTCGTGGTGCTGGGCACCGTGTTCCTGTGCGTGACGGGCGGCGAGGTGCTTTACGCCGACATGGGGCATTTCGGCAAGAAACCGATCCGGGTCGGCTGGTTCGCCGTGGCGTTTCCCGGCGTCCTGCTGAGCTATTTCGGACAGGCGGCGCATCTCATCGCCCATCCCGACCAGGTGGAGAACCTCTTCTACCGCATCGTCCCCGGGGCGCTCCACTATCCCTTCGTGGCGCTGGCCACCATCGCCACCGTGATCGCCTCGCAGTCCGTGATCTCCGGAACCTTCTCGCTGACGCGGCAGGCGATCCAGCTCGGCTATCTTCCCCGCATGCGGGTCGTCCACACCTCCGAAAGTCTGATGGGGCAGGTCTACGTGCCGAGCGTGAACTGGGCGTTGTTGGCGGGCATCGCCGTGCTCATCCTCCAGTTCAAGACCTCGGGAAGTCTGGCGGGAGCCTACGGCGTGGCGGTGTCGGCCACGATGCTGATCACCACGGTGTTGGCGGTGACGGCCGCGCCGCGGCTCTGGAAGGTGAGCCCCTATGTGGTGGCGCCCGTCGCCGTGGTGTTCATCGTCATCAACATCGCCTTTTTCGCCGCGTGCAGCCTCAAGATCCTCCAGGGCGGCTGGATTCCGCTGCTCATCGGCTCCATCGTCTACATCTTCATGTCCGTATGGGTCGAGGGGCGGAAGTCCATGCACGACAAGGCGCTGGCCGAGTCCATGCCGGCCGATCTCTTCATCAAGGACGTCGCCGCTCGCAAGCCGCTGCGGGTACCGGGCGTGGCGTTGTTCATGACGGCCAACGAAAGCGGCGTGCCGCGGACGCTCCTGCACAACTTCAAGCACAACAAGGTCCTGCATGAGAATATCATTTTCATGGCGGTGAAGACTGAGGAGATCCCGACGGTGCCTGATGACGAGCGCATCGACGTCAAGAGCCTCGGGGAGGGATTCCACACGGTCGTGCTGCGCTACGGCTTCAGCGAGGAGCCGAACATCCCGCAGGCCCTTCAGCTGCTGGAGCCATACGACCTGGAGCGCGACGCCAACAAGATCACCTTCTTTTTGGGCGGACTGCATCTCATGCGCAAAAAGAAGCCGACGATGGCGGGATGGCGCCGCGGCATCTTCATGACCCTGTCGCGCAACGCCCTCGACGCCAGTCATTTCTACAAAATACCCGCCAACCGCGTCGTCGTCATGGGCATTCAGGTCGAAGTGTAGCGCGGTGGTGGTGGCGGAACAGATGATCAGGCACCAGGCGTGAATGACAAGCAAAGTCATAGGCGAGCAACCTGCGGTTTTCCAGCTGGCCAAGCTGCCTGGCGCCTTCCAGCATGTGCTGTCGTTGAGGCTTTGGGATCTTAACATGTGCCTTGTCGAGGAGGTCGGGCGTTTCCCCCTCCATACGCATGCCTACTACGAGCTGATCGTCACTTTGAAAGGGTCCTACAGATGCTCGCTGAACGGGGTTGTGGTCGACGCTGTTCAACCTAGTGATTGTCTGCTTATACAGCCCGGCGATATCCATGAGGACTACTACGAGCCGGGATTGAAGTTCCTGGCCATTCTTTTCTCCCTGCGAGACATGTCTTCCGCCCACTGGCCGGGAGCAGTCATCGACGCCTCGACCCCCATCGCTTCGAGGGTGCTCATCCTTAGTCCCGGCTCGCTCTCCTTGAGCTTGGTGGGGCTGATCGCCACGTCCGCGCCGGAGAACGCCGGCGATCCCGTCAACGTTCTTGCCCTGGAGGCTCTCTGCGAGGCTTTTTTCTGGAGTCTCTTCCACGGCACGCCAAAGAATCTCTTGTCACGGTCGTTCTCCAAGTGTCTGGGCGAGGACGAGTTCAGAATCAATGCAACGGCCTACTTCAAGTCGAGGAGCGGGGAAAAGCTTGATCTCGACCGTATGGCGGCGGCATTGTCGGTGAGCCGCCGGGCGCTCGGCTACAAGTTCAACGCCATCTTCGGGACTTCCCCGGCGAAGGCCTTCATGTCCTGGAGGATAGGCAAGGCGGCATCTTTGATCGAGACGGGCGTCAGTGTCAAGGACGCGGCCGATGCCATGGGGTTTGCCAACCAATTCCATTTTTCGAAGGCCTTCAAGCGCGAAATGGGCTTTTCTCCCTCTGAGCTTGGCCGCAACGCGCGGTGACGCCTTTTTGCCGCCACAGACATGCTTTTGCCTTCCCAGCCATTCATGTCCTCCTGCTTTTAAGCTATACTCCAGGCATGACAGAAGAGCAGCACGATAGCAATAAGGAGTCGCATATGAAAGCGAAAGACGTGTTGAAGAAGCACCCCATGAACCCCGTGATGGAGTCCTCCATGGTTCCGTTCCCGTCAACTCTCGCCTACAGATGGAACATTCCATTAAAGTGAGGTGCTCCGTATGACAGACAGAGAATGTATGATCCGCGCCATGCTGCGTCAGCCGGTCGATCGTATTCCGGCGAGCCCCATCCTCTATTTCATGTATCCGATGCGGGTGTCTGGCTACAGCAGCTGGAACCTGTTGGGCGTGCGGGGGCCGGCGTATCCGCGGTGCAAGGCGATTGTGGACGCCTATCGGAAGTTCGGATTCGCGTCATGGGTGAAAACGGCGATCACGCCGCCAGCCGTGGGAGAGGTCCGCTCGGAGACCTCCGACATCGAACCAGGTGTGCTGGAGGTCAAAACAACCCACTCCCTGGCCAACGGCCGCATGACCAGACGGATACGCTATCCGGAATACGACGCTGACTTCACCATGGAGCACCTCTTCAAAGACCCCAAGGAAAACAGGCGGCTGATTGTCGAGTTCATGGAGACGATGATCGCCTCATTGGACAAATCCACCACGGAGGCGATTGATGACGCGCGCGGCTACACGGGGGAGGATGGCATCGTCTCCGCGTCTGTCGAATCGTTCGCGGCGTGGTGGCAGATAGTACGCGGCTCCGAGCAGGGGCTGGTTGATTTTCTTGACTATCCCGATTTGATCCAGGAACTCAACCAGATCTACTTCGAGTATTTTCAAAAGCACGCCATTCTTTCCGCACGGTCTTCCGCCGACATCCTCTACGGGATCGGCACCAGTTGGAGCACGCTCACGCTCATCTCCCCTCAGATATGGGAGGACTACGTCTATCCTTACGCGTGCGAGGCTGTGCGCATTGGCAGGGAGCACCGAAAGCCTGTATGCTACATGGCTGGCAATAGTGGCATGCGGCTTCTGCCCCGATTGCTTGAGGCTGGGGTTGACGCCGTGTCGCCATGTGAACGTCCCCCGTTGGGCGATTGGGATATAAAAATGATGAGAGATACTGCCGGCGACACTCTGTGCATTGTCGGCAACGTCGATCCCGTTAACACGTTATTGTTCGCCGGGGCGGATAGGATTAGGAATGAAGTTAAAGGCATATTCTCCGATGCCACCACGGATGGCACCGGACTCATTGTCGCGACAAGCGATCAGGTGTGCCGCGACACGCCCGACGAGAATCTCTCCGCCTTGAAGCGGGCGGTCGACGAATGCAACCGTCTCCGCGGGTGAACGCGTATGAAACGGTGCATCCCGCGCGACCAGAAGGAAAGCGGAAATGAGAGAAGCGTATGATGTGGTTGTCGTGGGCGGGGGCGCGGCTGGCGTCGTGGCCGCGATCCAGGCTGCGAGAGCCGGCTGTTCCACCCTTCTTGTCGAGAAGAACGGCATACTTGGCGGAACGACAGTTACCTGTGGGGTTACCATCCCTGGGCTGTTCCACGCCTGGGGACGGCAGGTCATCGCCGGGATTCCATGGGAGGTTGTCGGCAAGGCCGTCGCGGTGGCTGGCGGGACGATGCCCGATTTCGCCAATTTCAAGCGACCACATTGGGAACTCCAAATCCCTGTGGACAAGGCGCTCTACGCATGCGTGCTTGACGAAACTCTTGTCGCTGCCGGAGCCGAGATATTGTTTCATGCCATGCCGGCCGCGGTGGAGCGCCGAGGAGAAGGCTGGCGTCTCTCGCTCTGCCTCAAGGAGGGGTTGGCGGAGATCGGCGCGAAAATGGTGCTGGACTGCACGGGCGACGCCAATGCCGTCAGGCTTGCGGGGTATGTGGTCGAGCGCAACGAGAGCGCCCAGCCTGGCACGCTGATCTATACGGTGTCAGGCTATGATGTGGCCACACTGGATCTCGCCGGCATCGAGGCCGCCTGCCAAAATGAGATCGCCGCCGGCAGGCTGCGCTTCTCCGATTTCAGCCGGAAGGAACGGCCAGTCGAACACTTTCTTCAGAATCATGGCTTCAACGCCATGCATATCACTGACATCCGGGCTGACAGCAGTGAAGGCAAAACACAGGCCGAGCTCCTCGCGCGGCAATCGGTTCTGAGAGTCTATCGGTTCCTCACGTCGCAGCCCGGGCTTGGCTCCCTCAAAATCGACATCTTCTCGATGGAGTGCGGCATACGAGAGACGGTGACGATAAAAGGCATGAAGAAGGTGACTGGCCGCGACTACGCCGAAGGGCGTGTCTGGGATGACTCCCTGTGCAACAGCTTCTATCCTATAGACATCCACCGCGAAAACGGCGACGGGGTTGAGATCATCCCTCTCAGAGAGGGAGTCGTTCCGACAATTCCGCTTGGCGCGTTGATCCCGGAGAATTCGCATGGATTCCTCACGGCTGGAAGATGCGCCTGCGGCGACAAAGAGGCGCATTCGGCGTTCCGCGTACAAGCAAGTTGCATGGCCATGGGGCAAGTGATTGGAGCCGCTGCGGCGGTCTGCCTGCGACGCAATGTCGAGCCGGCGTCAGCTCCTCTCAACGAGATCCGCGAACTCCTCCGCGTGCACGCGGCAATCGTTCCGTAAGATTCACTGGTGAACTCTTGCCCCCACCAGCGCGTCGTCCACGTCGACTTGCTCGCCGATGCGAAAAAAACTTCATGCCGCCATGGTTCGGGTCTTGACGCGTGATGGGGTTTGCGTTATACTTGCTCAAACGAATAAGCATGATGTGCTCCGAGTTCCGGAAATTAATCCCCTACTTACTACCTTATACTAATGGAAAGGAAGGAACGGCATGGAAAAGACGGCGAAGGCGATCATTTTCGAGCGGCCACGGAAGGCGGCGGTGAAAAGCATCCGGCTTCCCGAGGCGGACGAGCGCGCGATCATCACGGAGACGACCCGCAGCGGTATTTCGCTGGGCACCGAGATGAAGCTCTATCGAGGACTTTCAAGCGACAAGGCGCCCAGCGTCTGGTACCCGCATGTTCCCGGCTACGAGTGCGTCGGACGTGTCGTCCACGTTGGAGCGAAGGCGCTCCCGCAGGACGGTGGTTATCTGGCGAAGGTCGGCGACCGGGTGATGGTCAACGAGATGCGTGTCTTTCCCGACTACTGCGCGGCGTGGGGCGGGCAGGTCGGCATGAGCGTCAAAAACCCGGTCACGGCCGGCGGGGCGGCGGACGGGCTTGCGAAAATTCCGGATAACGTGACTGACGAGCAGGCCGTTTGCGCGTACCTTGGCGCCGTCGCGTTGAAGGGCATCAAGCGGGTCAAGCCGCAGAATAACGAGACCGTGCTGGTCGTCGGATGCGGTCAGATCGGCATCTCCGCCATCCAGTTGGCGAAGATCGCGGCGAAGTGCACGGTCATCGCCGTCGACAACCGGACGGTCAGAGTCGAACGCGCGAGACAATTCGCCGATGTCGTCGTCGACGCCTCCGCCACCGATCCGGTCAAGGCGGTCAGGGACGCCACGAACGGCCGCGGCGTGGACGTCATCATCGAGTGCTCGGGCAATCCGGATGTCATCGACTCGCTCAAGTTCTACGCCAAGGGGGGAGGGTGGAAGGACGACGATCCGCCTGTCAGAATCCATCTGCAGGGGGACTACCCGCGTCCGATCATCCTGACGACCTACGACGCATGGTTCTGCACGAACGCCACCATCACTATGACCTGCGCCGCGGGGCCGGGGCACAAGACGGAGATCCTCTCGCTCATGTCGCAGGGAAAGTTCTCGTACCCGCATGGTCCGTTCTACGATGTCGACGACGCTCCCCGCGCCTACGAGGAGACCGACAAGAACTATTTCGACGTGACGAAACCAATCTTCAACTGGAGATAAGAAGCAATGAAACCTGGTGTCTTGTTCATGCCGCATGGGAATCTGCAGTACTCCCAACTTCCCCCCGAAAAACGCGGGTGGGTGGCGCGGGAGAGCTATGCGAAGATCTTCGAGATCAGTAAAAGGCTGGGCGTCAAGATCGCCTTCGAGGCGTCTGGCGAGACGCTTGAGATCCTGGAGAAGGACGCTCCCGAGGTGCTCCGGGAACTCTCCGCCGGGGTCAAGGCGGGCCGGATCGAGCCGGTCGCCTCGCCGCACACGCACTTGATGGTGCCCAATGTCGGCCGGCGCCTCGCGCTCAACACCCTCATCGACGGACTCGACACGTGGGAGCGGTTGACGGGCAAGCGGCCGGTCGCCGGCTGGAACCCCGAGTGCGGCTGGGCGTCGTACGTGCCGGACATCTATCGGGAGGCCGGATTCGAGATTCTGGTCGCCGACGCCGACTCGTATCTGCTGTCGGCGGTCCCCGGTATCCGCGAGGCGACCGGCTTGAAGTTCGACGTGCGGGGGCACAGCAATAAAAACGCGCTCTTCAAAATCGAGCCGCAGATCGAAAACCGCCCGGACGTCCTTCTCAAGCTGTTCCGCCCGAATCTCTTGGAGAATGGCCTCAACGTGTTGTTCCGCTCGGACATGATGTGCAACATCCTGCTTTGGTTCCTGATGGGGGCCACGGAGGGCAACCGCGAGACGCCCATCAGCGCCGAGGAGGTCAAAGAGATGCTCTCCCGCTGGAGCGCGCGGATTCCGGGCGGCGACGGATTCATCTTCCCCTACGCCGAGGACGCCGAATACGTGGGGACGACCGCCTATTTCTACGTGAAGCAGTTCGGTCTGGCGAGGTTCTTCGAGCCCGCGCCCGAAAGCGTCACGCGCTTCGAGCAGGCGCTGAAGACGGCGGTCGAACTTGGATTGGATTTGATCACTCCCTCCGATGCGGTCGCCCGCTACCAACCGGTCAAGGCCGAGGGGTTTGAAAGGATCGAGAACGGCTGCGCCTGGCATGGCGGCACCGCCAAGGCGTGGGCGAACACGTCCTACTCGCGGGCTCTCGATCCCGTCTGCGCGTCGATCCTCGACGGTCTTGACGCCATCGGCAAGAAGCTCGGCATAGGCGACCAGCGGAGCGACGAGGAGTTCAAGAAAATTCTGCGGCTTGTCGGCACGGGGTACGTCAGCGACTCGCGCTGGCCGCCGCCCCCCACCTCGCCTGGCCGGTTCAACGTGCAGGAGGCCCTCGACGCCCTCGACAAGGCGAACGAGGCGATGGGGGAGCTTATGCGTTCCCGCGGTCTTGGCGACCAGCGCGCGCTCTACTCGGCACCGTTGATGGCGACGCAGATCGCCGCCGTCCGCGCCGAGTTGATGGCCCTCGACTATTTCGGCGAGAAGAAGTAATGTGAGGGGAACGGACAAAGGAAATACGGAAATGTGGCCGCGGGGACGCGGCCGCTCCAAGATGCGTGAGGCGCCGCTGGAGCGCCCCGGTTTCCTGGACATGGTCGCGAACGGATGTCTGATGTGAAATCGTGGAGATTAAGGATATGAGAAGTCCTGCGGGGGGAAAGCCCGAGCTCAAACTCGTGCATCTGCAGCTCACGCGCCGCTGCAACCTGCGCTGCTCGTTCTGCGGGCAGTGGGGCGAGCGCGGATACGAGAAGCAGGCGGCTGGGCGTCGCGAGCTTGAGACGGCCGACTGGCTGACGGTCATCGACCACATCGGCGACCTCGCCCGACGGGAAGGCTGGCGGCCGCAGTTTTCCGTCTGGGGGGGCGAGCCGCTCCTCTATGAGGGGTGCGCCGCCATTCTCAACCACCTGAAGGCGAAGGGATTCGAGACTGCGATGGTGACGAACGGGGTCCTGCTCGCCGACCACGCCACCCTCGCCGCGTCGACGCTGCGGACGGTCTACGTGTCGATCGACGGCTTCAAGGACGACCATGAGGCGATCCGCGGCGTGGAAGGCTGCTACGACAAGACGCTCGCGGGGGTCCGACGCCTCGCGGAGCAGGCCACCCCGCCCCGCGTCGTCGCGCTTTGCACGATCAACCACAAAAACTACTCGTATCTCCCCGAACTCGCCAAAAGCCTCGAGCCGCGCGGGTTCAGCAAGATCATCTTCCAAAACATGATCTTCATGCGACCCGAGGAGGCGGCGCGCTACAAGACGTGGCTGCGCGACGCCTTCGGCTGCGACGCCAGCCATGCCGACTCATGGAGCGTGGAGGACTTCGGCCCGCATGTCGCGGAGTTGCCCGCCGCTCTCGCCCGGTTGGAGCAGGCGGTGCGCTCCGGCGCGTTCGCCGTCGAGGTGGTCATGTATCCAGACGAGGTGAACAGCTCCACCATCCTCGACTACTATCGCGGACCGGCGGTGTGTCCCGAGCGGAACTGCGTGGGACCATCGCACCATCTCAACATATCCCCGAACGGCGACATCCATTTCTGCGTGGACCACAACGACTTCGTGCTGGGGAACGCGGCGCGGGACGACATCGGGGAGCTTTTCGCGGGACCGCTCGCCGAGCGATTCCGCGCGGAGGTCGCGGCAGGCAACTGTCCGGCCTGCGCCCGTTGTCCGTGGAGATTCAACGACAGCTACACGCTTGATTAGGTGCTATATTTCATGAGCAAGTAAAATTTTGTAATATGACGAGGAGGAGAGGGATATGAGGCTTGCAGCGGCATCGTGGGGATTCAGGGGAATGGGGTTGCGCGAGAAGATCGACGCCTGCGCGGAGCTTCGGCTGTCGGGCATTGAGGCGCAGTTGCATGTCGGGGTGCCGAAGCATTTCCAGGCGGGAATGCCACGGAAAGAGGTCGAGGAGATCCGCGACTACGCCGCCCAGAAAGGGGTGCCATTCGTCTCACTGGCCGTCGGCAACGACTTCACCGTCGACGTGGCGAACATCGAACATGAGATGATGAGCGTCTTGAAGGGGATCGAGTTCGCATCGCTGTTGAAGATCCCTGTGATCCGCATCTTCGCGGGATTCATCGAGCCCGACAAATTCACCGACCGGAAATTCGAGCAGGTCGTCGAGGCCCTGCGCGCCTGCGTCAAGAGCGCGGCTCCGCGCGGGATCACGCTGGCCCTCGAGAACCACGGCGGCATCACCGCCACCGCCAAGAACGTCGAACGCTTCCTCGACGCGGTCGACTCCGCCTTCCTCCAGCTCAACTTCGATCCGGCGAACTTCGTCCACTCCGGCGAGGACTGCCTGCACGCGCTCGACGTCTTCCACGACCGGATTGGCTATGTCCACTTGAAAGACGTCAAGAAAGTCGGCAGCGCGTGCGAGTATTGCGCGGTCGGCGACGGCGTCATCGACTGGAAAACATTGCTGCCGAAGCTCGACGCCTGCTACGAGGGCCCCTGCGCCATCGAGTACGAACGCGCCGAGGACGTGGTGGATGGCACCGCCCGCTCACGCGATTGCATTATGGGCGTGATGGGAACCGCGTGAAATCTCTTTCCGAGATCGCGAAGGAGCTGGGGGTGTCCACCGCCACCGTCTCCTACGTCTACAACGGCAAGTGGAAGGAGAAGCGCATCGGCGCCGAACTGGCCGAGAAGGTGCGCCGCAAGCTTGACGAGGAGAACTGCCACCCGAACCCGCTCGGCATGAGCTTGAAGACGGGCAAGACGATGACCGTCGGCGTCATCCTCTCCGATCTCTCCAACCCCTACAATCTTGCCATCCTCAAGGGAATAGATAAAACGCTCACGACGGCAGGCTACGACATCCTCCTGTCCACCTCCCGTCTTGGAAGCCATGAGGACAGGGTGTTCGAGTCGCTTGCCTCAAAAGGGTTTGACGGCATTCTGATGTCACCTTACAAGCATCACGACTGGCGGAAGCTCGCCGCGGTGAATTCAAAACGAGCGGTGTCAATTGTGTTTCTTGATACCTATGATCCTTCAAGCGACATCGACTTCGTGGTGAGCGACAACCGCGGCGGCACATTCGCCGCCACGAACTCCTGCCTTGCCGCGGGCAGGCGGCGGATCGCCTACCTTGGCTCGCGGCACAACTCCGCGGGGCCGGAGCGCTTTGAAGGATATGCGGCGGCCTTGGCTGCCGCTGGCATTCGCCTCGACGATGCGTTGATCGAAAGGGGACTCAAAGGGGCGGAGGGGCTTGTCGAGGGGCTTGAGCGAATCTTCGCCCGCTCGGAACCGCCTGACGCCTTGTTCACCGAAAGCTTCCTGTACTTCGCCGACGGCTTCAAGTTCCTGGCGGACAAAGGGGTGAGAGTCCCTGAGCAACTTATGCTCATCGGCTTCGATGATTATGTCGGCGCCCTGAGGGCGCATCCCGAATTGCGGGCGCGCAACTTGGAAATCCCCTTCATTGAGCAGGACGCCGAGCGGATGGGCGAACTGGCGTCGAAGCGGCTTGTGGAGCTGATGACCGGCGCGCCGGATTCCGAGCCTCTCAGGCTTTTCCTCGCACCGATTCCCCGGTGAGTGTCGGTCCTGTTGCGATGGCGGGCATGTTTGCCATTTTGTCGTTGAAGAACGGGCGCTTCTCGACCCTCTCGCAGTGCGGCATACTGTCCCTGCTGTTTCGTGTTTCGTGCTTCGATTTTCGGATTTACGGCGTGGATTCTATCCACAGTTCAAGCATCAGCAGGGCCCAAAGGGGGTAACTATGGTCCTCGCGGCCGCTTTGATGGGCGTCGAGCAGTTTCTCGAGGGTGCCGCGGTCGAGCAGCCCCCGCTTGACCGCCACGCCGTCGAGCAGTGTTGTGCGGGCCAGTTCCCGCCACCCCTCGCGCAGCCAGCGGCCGACCGGCACGCCGAAGCCGAGTTTCCGGCGCCGGAGCGTGGACGGCGGCAGAATGTCCTTGAACGCCTCGACCAGGACGCGTTTTCGTGACAAGGTGGAATGCTTGAAATGCGCCGGAAGCGACGCGGCGAACTCGGCGATCCGGTAGTCGAGGAAGGGGGCGCGCAGTTCCAGCGAGTTCGCCATGGAGGCGATATCCGTCTTGAAGAGGATGTCACCCGGCAGATAGGAGGTGAGATCCGCCTCCATCGCCGTCTCGTCGGCGTGATCCGTGGTGGCGTCGTCGAAGAGCGCGCGCATGTAGGCGGCGGTGTCGACGGGCTGGAAATCGGCCAGAGCCTCGCCGTAGACCGCCCGCTTCGCCGCCTCGTCGAAGCGGCTGATGATGCCCAAGTAGCGCGATTCCTTCGGCGAGGCCGCGGTTTTCGCGGCGCGCAGAAGTTTTCCGGCGCGTGTCCGCTCGCCTTTGCCCGACGGCAGGACGCCTTTCAACGCATGGTGGAGCCCCTGCCGCAGGCCGAGCGGAAGGAAGTCGGCGAGTCGTCCGTAGTGGAGGGCCTGATAGCGGTAATAGCCGCCGAAGAGCTCGTCGGCCCCGTCCCCGCCAAGGGCCACCGCCACCGACTCGCGGGCGAAGCGGCAGAGCAGATAGGTCGGCAGGATCGAGGAGTCGGCGAATGGCTCGCCACAGTGGCGGGCGATGCGCCTGAGCAACTTGGGATCGGCGGGGCTGACCACCTTCTCATGGTGTTCGACGCCGAACGCCTTCGCCGCGGCCGCCGCATAGGGCCGCTCGTCGTACGCCGGGTCGTCGAAGCCGATGGTGAAGGTGCGCACCGGCATGTCGGCGAGCTTCGCCATCACCCCCACGATGATCGAGGAGTCCAGCCCGCCCGAGAGGAACGCCCCGAGCGGCACGTCCGACATCAGACGCCGCCGCACCGCGTCCTCGACGAGTCCGCGGAGCTCGCGGGCGGCATCGGCGAATCCGATACGTCCCTTCCGCGAGTAATCACAGTGCCAGTAGCGTTCGACGCGGTGACGGCCTGTGGCAAGATTCAGCTCAAGGAGATGGGCGGGAGGAAGTTTCTTGACGCCTTGATAAATGGTGGACGGCGACGGCACATACTGGAGCGTCAGGTAGTCGTGCAGCGCCTGAGGGTCGATCTCCCGCGGCGCGGCGGGATGCAGGCTGAGGGCGCGCAATTCGCTGGCGAACACGAGGGACGAACCGTCGACGAAGTAGCACAGCGGCTTTTTGCCGAGGCGGTCGCGGGCCAGCAGGAGTTTCCGTTTGGAAAGATCGAGGAGGGCGAAGGCGAACATGCCATTGAGGCGTTTGACGCACTGGGAGCCAAGCTCCTCGTAGAGGTGGATGATCGACTCCGTGTCGCAATGCGTCTTGAAGAGGTGCCCCTTCGCCTCGAGCTCTCCGCGCAGCTCGAGATGGTTGTAGATCTCGCCGTTGAAGACGATCCACACAGAGCCGTCCTCGTTGGACATCGGCTGCGCCCCGCCCTCGACGTCGATGATCGAAAGCCGTCGGTGGCCGAGTCCGACCGCGCCGAACGTTCTCGCTCCCGAGCCGTCCGGCCCCCGGTGCGCCATCGCCTCGGTCATCGTCCGCAGGATCTCCTCCGCCACCGGCGCGCCGTCGAAATTCACTATCCCCGCGATGCCGCACATAATTAATTCCGTCTCGGTATCTTTGCTTTGTGGATGTGGTGGAACGTGTGTCGCAAGTTCCTTCACATCCGTAGGTTAGAAACGGAAATAACTATATCACCGGTGAGAGGCAAATCAACGGGAAGTCATGGGGCTCCGCCCCAAAGCCCCGCAAAGGGCGCATGCGCCCTCTGGACACCCAGGTTTGGGCGTTCCAGCTTGACTTCGTCTGCGCTGAAACGCCCCATCGCCATCGCCTTCGGCGAATCAAGCTGGAGTTTTTGTCGTGATTCCTATGCGCCAGCGTGCCGTCGCCGGACGAAGTGCGGGGATGGCACGCTGGAAGTAGGGGATTCCAAAGGGCCTATGGTCCTTTGGCGGGGTGATGGGGCGCGGAGCCCCATGACGTTTCACCCTCGGAAGCTGTCGCGCAGTTCCATGAAGGTGCTGAGGCGGGAGTATTCCTCGAGGCCGGCGAGGGAGCGGATGGCGACGGGCGCGCCGGCCTCGTGGAGGGCGGCGACGGGGTTGAGTCCGCCGACGATGATCATGCCGGTGCGACCCTCGGCCACCGGGATGTCGAGGAGCGGGCGGTTCGGTTTGCCGATGGCGATGATGCCGGAGAGTCCCCATTTCTCAAGTTGCTTTTGGTGGCGCAGGACGTCGGCCAGGGCCGAGCTGGGGAATTCGCGGAAGCTCGCGCCGATCACGCCGGAGCCTTCGCGGGCGGCGGAGCGCACCGCCGTCATCCCCGCCTGGATGAACGCCTCGAGCGGGTCGATCGTGGTGCCGCCATAGTCGATGAGCTGGACGAAGCGGACCGGACGGTCCTCCTTGATCTCGAGGAGCCCGCCGAAGCGGGAAGTGACGGGAACCCCCTCGCGCAGAAGGATGCCGTTGACGGTGACGCTGCAGACGGTGCCGATCGCCACGAGGTCCTTGGGAACCTTGTAGCCGCCGACCGTCTCGCCCTCCCGCGCGATGGCGATCTTCTGCCCCATCCCAAGGCACTTCGCGAAGACGGGCTTCATGTCCTCGATGGCGCGGACGAGGGCGTTTTTACGGATGGTGGCGACGTTGAGGATGATGGTGCCTTGTCCCTGCCGCAGATTGAAGCTCATGCGGTAGCCCATGTTGTCGATGCGGGAGGCGATGAAGCCGATCTTGTCGAAGATGTTGGCGTGGGAGAGCTCCTCCCTGCCTTCGGCGGTGATGAGGCGTCCAGCCCGTCGGCTGACCGGAGAGGTGAGCCCCTCGGCGTCCATCTGGAGGAGGTGGAAACGGACGGTCCGCGGCTGGCTTTCGATTCCGTCGGCGATGAGCCGCTCGGCGATCTTCGAGGCGCCGGCCGCCGAGCCGAGCTCGTCCAGCGCCTTCAAGATGGCCAGCTTTATCTGCCGTCCCTTGCCTCCGACGGCTCCATGGTCGACGCTGTTCATCGCAGTGAGCTTCCTTGTTGAGTTTCCTCAGTGAAGCGGGGCGACAGGCGCGCCGCCGCAGTTGTCGCACGCCAGAAGTAAGGTACTTCCGCCTGCTTGAATAACAAGTTGCCGCAATGCGATGTACTTTCCTATTCTAATTGTTCCGCATAATCGGCAATTAAATTTAAATATAACGGCAATAATGCCGTATATATAGGCATGTTGTTTTATGGATTCTGTGTGTTTTAAGAATGAAAATTTAAATCATTCTTTTTATTTAATCGGCATTTGACATCCGTAATGATGTGTTGCACTATATACGGCATAATGATGCCGTTTACTTTAGTCAAGACACTATAACGTCCATCACCACCAACCACGCACGAAAGGGCAGAACAATGGGGTACGTACAGGATGTCATCGCCATCGTCGAGAAACGCAACGCCGGGGAGCCCGAGTTCCTCCAAGCCGTCAGAGAGGTGCTCGAGTCGCTCGAGCCGGTCGTCAAGAAGCATAAGAAATACCAGGACAACAAGATCCTCGAGCGCATCGTGGAGCCCGAGCGCCAGCTGATGTTCCGCGTGCCGTGGCTTGACGACCAGGGCAAGGTGCAGGTCAACCGCGGTTTCCGCGTCGGCTTCAGCAGCGCCATCGGCCCCTACAAGGGCGGACTGCGCTTCCACCCCAGCGTCAATCTGAGCATTCTGAAATTCCTTGGCTTCGAGCAGATCTTCAAGAACTCGCTGACCACGCTGCCGATGGGCGGCGGCAAGGGCGGCTCCGACTTCGACCCGAAGGGCAAGTCCGACATGGAGGTGATGCGTTTCTGCCAGAGCTTCATGACCGAGCTGGCGCGGCACATCGGCCCCGACACGGACGTTCCG
>CAYTFM010000003.1:17428-19154 GCA_964436735.1 uncultured Victivallales bacterium
CGTGGGCGGACGCGAGGTCGGTTTCATGTTCGGCCAATACAAGCGCATCCGCAACGAGTTCACCGGTGTCCTCACCGGCAAAGGGCTTCAGTGGGGCGGCTCGCTGATCCGTCCCGAGGCGACCGGCTATGGCGCCGTCTATTTCGCCGACGAGATGCTCAAGGCCAAGAACGACAGCCTCAAGGGCAAGGTCTGCACGATCTCCGGATCGGGCAACGTCGCCCAGTACACCGTCGAGAAGCTCTTGCAGCTTGGCGCGAAGCCCGTCTCCCTCTCCGACTCCGCCGGTTCCATCTATGACAAGGACGGCATCACCGCCGAGAAGTTGGCGTGGGCGATGGAGCTGAAGAACGTCAAGCGCGGCCGCATCAAAGAGTACGCCGACAAATTCAAATGCGAGTACATCGACGGCAAGACCCCGTGGGCGATCCCCTGCCAGTGCGCCTTCCCGAGCGCGACGCAGAACGAGATCTCCGGCGAGGACGCCAAGACGCTGCTCAAGAACGGCTGCGTGGTGGTCAGCGAGGGCGCCAACATGCCCAGCACGCCGGCCGCCGTCGACCAGTTCGTCGCCGCGAAGATCTGCTACGGCCCCGGCAAGGCCGCCAACGCCGGCGGCGTCGCGGTCTCGGGCCTCGAGATGAGCCAGAACTCCATGCGCATGTCATGGACCCGCGCGGAAGTCGATGAGCGTCTGCACAACATCATGATCTCCATCCATAAGGCCTGCAGCGAGACGGCGAAGGAATATGGCCAACCCGGCAACTACGTCATGGGCGCCAACATCGCCGGCTTCACCAAAGTCGCCGACGCCATGCTCGACCAGGGGCTCATGTGAGAAACTACCACAACACGAAAGCGGATCCCGCCCAGCGGCGATTCGCCTGAGATTGAAGCGGCCTGGCGACAGGCCGCTTTTTTTTGTTTCCAGGAGACGACAATTCATCTGTTCGGAGCTACTGTTATTTATTGCGATTGCGATATATATAGGGGAGGATTGAGCGCATGAGTTCAGAGCCCAGCACCGGATTGCCCGGTCTCGACAAAGTCCTCAACGGCCTTATGATCGGGGACAACGTGGTCTGGGAGGTCGAGTCCATCGAGGACTACCAGCGGTTCGTCATCCCCTATGCGGAGACTGCCCGCAAGACGGGGCGCCGTCTCGTCTACTTCCGCTTCGCCGACCATCCGCCGCTGCTGCCCGACAGTTTCGACGTGGAGCGGTACGACTTCTCGCCGCATTCCGGCTTCGAGACCTTCATCGCCGACATCCACAAGGTCATCGAGCGCTGCGGTCACGGGGCGTTCTACATCTTCGACAGCCTCTCGGCCCTGGCCGCCGATTGGTACTCCGACCAGATGCTCGGCAACTTCTTCGTTCTGACCTGTCCCTATCTCTACGATTTGGAGACGATCACCTACTTCGCCGTGATCCGGAACCGCCACACCAGTCAGGCGCTCGATCCGATCAGAAACACCACGCAGGTCTTCCTCGACGTCTACCGGCACCGCGGCGACCTCTACGTGCGGCCCGTCAAGACGCAGCACCGCTACAGCCCGACCATCAACATGTTCCACATCTGGAAGGATGACCAGTTCAAGGCGGTCTCCTCGAGCGTGGTCATCGCCGAGATCACCTCCTCCTATTCGTTCAGTCCACTGCGCACCCATCGGCCGCCGAGCTTTTGGGAGTCACGGAGCGGACCGTCCGCTCGTTCCTCAAGTC
>CAYTFM010000003.1:19164-26579 GCA_964436735.1 uncultured Victivallales bacterium
CAACGAGGTGGTCCCGAGCAGACGGGGTTCCACCGCGGCCGGCGACGGAACGGCGGAGGACGAGGAGGAGCGGAAGGTCCTGTTCGACCGCCTTGTGCGAATGATGATCTCCCGGGACGAGCGCATCGTCGATCTGGTGGCCCGCTTCTTCACGCTCGACGAGATTCTCGACGTCCAGCGCCGCATGATCGGCACCGGACTCATCGGCGGCAAAACGGTCGGCATGCTGCTGGCGCGGGCGATCCTCGCCCGGAGCGACACGCGCTTCGGCGAGCTTCTCGAGAAACATGATTCCTTCTTCGTCGGATCGGACGTCTTCTACACGTTCCTTGTGCGCAACGGCATCTGGTGGATGCGGCAGCGGCAGCGCAACCCCGCGACGTTTCTCGACGGCGCCGAGGAGGCGCGGCGGCGCATCCTCACCGGCACATTTCCCGACTACATCATGCGCCAGTTCGAGGATCTCCTCGACTACTTCGGGCAGTATCCGTTCATCGTCCGCTCGAGCTCGCTGCTCGAGGACAACTACGGCAACTCCTTCGCCGGCAAGTACGAAAGCGTCTTCTGCGTGAACCAGGGGCCGCGCGAGCGTCGGCTCGAGGACTTCCTCGTCGCCGTGAAAACCATCTACGCGGGGTGCATGAGCGAGAAGGCCCTGCGCTACCGCGCCCACCGCGGACTGCTCGAGAAGGACGAGCAGATGTCGCTGCTCATCATGCGCGTCTCCGGAGCCCTCCGCGAACGCGACGCCTATCCGCACGTGGCGGGCGTCGGCTTCTCCTTCAACCCCTACTGCTGGAACGAGAACATCGACCCGGCCGCCGGCGTGGTCCGCCTCGTCTTCGGCCTGGGCACGAGGGCGGTGGACCGCTCCGACGACGACTACACCCGCGTGGTCGCCCTCAACGCCCCCTCGCGGCGCCCCGAGGCGAACTTCGACGAGGTTTGCGAGTATTCCCAGCGCCGTGTCGACCATCTCTGCCTCGAGACCAACCGCCACAGCTCAAGCTCGTTCGACGAGCTCGTCAAAGATGTCGGCGACCTCCCGCTCGATCTTTTCACCTCCCCGGCCGGCGGCGAGGACTCCAGCCTGCCGGACGCCGCCCGCATCCTCACCTTCGACCACCTCCTGTCGCGCACCACCTTCGTCAATGACTTCCGGACGATCCTCGGCACGCTCCAGGAGGCGTACCAGCATCCCGTGGACATCGAGTTCGCCGCCAACTTCGAGCCGGACGGCTCGTACAAATTCAACCTGTTGCAGTGCAGGCCCCTGCACGTGCAAGGATCCGGATCGATCGATTTCCCGTCGCTCAAGGTCGCCTCGGAGAAGCGCATCTTCGAGGCGCGCGGGGCGGTCATCGGGCACAGCCGCATCGTCGGTATCGACCGCGTCATTTATGTGGTGCCGACGGCCTACGGGGTCCTGCCGATCCGCCAGCGGCACGAGGTGGCGCGCCTCATCGGGAAAATCAACGCCACCTGCGGCTCGCAGACGATCATGCTGCTGGGTCCGGGACGCTGGGGAACCAGCAGCCCCTCCCTCGGCATCCCGGTCGTCTTCGCCGAGATCAACAAGGTCTCCGTCCTCTGCGAGATCGTCGCCATGCACGAGCATCTCATCCCCGACGTCTCACTCGGCACGCACTTCCTTAACGAGCTGGTCGAGATGAACATGCTGTATCTCGCCTTGTTTCCCGGGCGGAGCGAGAACCACCTCAACGAGGCGTTCTTCAACGGCGCGCCGAACAAGCTCGCCTCGCTGCTGCCCGAGGCCGCCGAGGAGTGGGAAAGGATGATCAAGGTCGTCGACGTCTCCGAGGCGGTGCCGGAAGGCTCGATCCTCACCCTCGGTGCCGACGCCATCGGCCAGCGCGCCATCTGCTACGTCGAGGAGAAGGCTTCCGCCGCCGTTCGGTAGAAGCAAATGAGTCTTAGTCCGTGTTGCTATTGGCAGACGCGGAGCGGTGGGCTGGACCTTGGGTAACGTCCGATTGAAGATCAAGCATGTTTTCCCTGTCAGGCGGCACTTGCGCGCCTGACCTTCGGAATGCGGCGGCTCGACGCCGAGGCGCGACTCGGCGTGGCTGGGTTTGGTTTTCGGAGGGTCAGTTTTCCTACCATGAGGCGGGCGTCAAGCCGCCCACCGGAAAGCGGTGTCGAGCCACCGCACTCCGAAGGTCTCGTCCGCGGCGGACGAGACAGGAAGGATCTCAAGGTTTATCCCACTTGCAGTTTACCGCTCTACCGCTATGGCATAATTGGCCGATTCTTCCGTTGGAATCCTCAGTTTGAATCAATAATAGGTGGTTGAATCGCGATGTGGCAAGAATCGAAAATCCTTAGGATCCTATACCTTGTAGTCAAGATGATCGCACTTGTCGTTCTGTTTGGTTTGGTGGTGCTCCTGTGCTTTAGCTTCGTCTATGTAGGCAATCCTTTGCCGAAGGAGCAAAGGGATGAAGTGCAAGCACTGTTTGCCAAAGCTAAAAGGGTTGAGTTGGTAAAACTCTGTCATACTAAGAAGCATGACGATTGGATGATTGATGAGCAGGCTGGAACCTCTGAACTCAACTCAGAAGCTATCGCCAGGCTGTCAACCCTCATGTCGAGTAAGCAGATATGGAGACCATTCTGCGGGAAGGGATATCCATGGCAGTATGGCGTAGTGATATCGAGCCCCAATGGGAGCAAGGACATCTTCTGTTTCAGTCTTAGGTTCCATATGATTGAGCTCGGGGTAGTGCGGGAAGACGGCACGGTGGAATCTAAGTACTATCGAACATGTGACTTGGCAGGTTCTTGGAGAGGGACGTTGAGGAAACTTGTCGAAAATGCGCGAGGCGAAAAAGGCGACGAGACCGAATCCAGTTCCCGGTAAGGCGAGAGTACTTCATAAATCAGCTACGACGGTGCAAATATGGAATGCCTTTGGGCGAGGGGAGTGCATTTCAAATGTGGGGGGGGGCTAAGCCGCGGCATATGACTTTTTCTCCACCACGGGGTAGCGACGGACAGTTCCACAACCGCTAAGAAAAAAAGAAGTTCAAGACCACATAATGCGGACCGTTCGCATTGTCATCGCAAAACCGGTGTCCGCCGGAAAGGTTCCGGGGTAGGTCGCGGGAAGACTCCGCATTATAAGTCGTGCTCAAGTATCTCCTCCGCCCTCCGGCACAATTCCCGTCCGTATTCCGTCCACCGTCCTTCCCCCCAATACCGGAAACAGCTCGTCTGGGTCAGCATGAGGTGGAACAGGGCGTTTCGGTACCGTGCCTCGCGCGGCGAGACCCCCCGGTCCGTCACCTTCCCGGCGAAGGCCGCGCTCGCCTTCTCCATGGGGCCCAGGAGCTTCTCGTACCCACGCATCCACGAAATGTTGTTGGTCCAACTGCCCCCCTCCATGTGGAAGCGGCCATCCTCGCGGCGCAGCGCCTCGACCGCCGCCTGCAGGGCTTCGGGGCCGCCACCGGGCTCAAGGCGGTCCCATATCCGTTTCTGCATGATCGGGCGAACGGGCGGAAAGTCATCCTCGCTCACCCCCGCGGCCGACAGGAATTCCAGGTACTCCGTCACGTTCATGGGAGGAGTCCGGGAGCCGGAGCTTTCACGCATCACGGCCATGTACTTGGACGGGAACTCGTTCATCATGACGCCGCCGTTTTCGCCGTCGCCGATCTGCGTCACCAGGGATGGCAGGTCGCGCGCCCCCAGTCGGCTTCGTCTCGCGCTCCGCGCCTCGTAGCACGGCTGCATCTGGGCCACGAGTTTCGTGTCGCTTCCCTGCGTCTTGATCACCGCGGTGATGGCGGCCGTCTCCCCCCTCGAGTTCGTCGCCAGCAAGCGATGCGGAAGGTGCGGGCACCGTATCGGCCCGCCGTCCGCGGCGTCCTCCACGGTATGCTCCTGCACGAGCACCCAGCGGTAGCCGCATTCCTTCAGCGTCCGCACAAACTCGAAGCACACGTCCGGGTGGTTGGGCACGGCCATCTCCGGCGGCGAGAAGCCGCGCACGCGCGCCAGCGCCTCGAGGCCGAACAGGGAGGCGAAATGGTGCTGCCAGGCTCGCACGTGCAGCCGGAAGTCCTGCGCCGGCGTAGATGGCGCGACCGGATGTCCCCACGCCGTGCCCAGCCATTCCACGCACCGCCGGTAGCGCGGCTCCGTCGCCAGCTGCCTGAGCGCGTCGATGACCTCATGCGCCCCCAATTCCCGCAAGCCGTGCAGAAGACAGCCCGAATAGTCCAGCATCACCCGCGGCGACCGCCCCTCGTCGACCAGCTCCGCGATGAAGTCCCGCATGCGCCGGTAGCACCACTGGAACACGGGCGCGTTGTGGTTGTCGCCCTCGTCAGGATGGCGCAGCATGTGTTCCAGGTTGCTGATGACGCGCGCCGTCCGCGGATCGTCCCCGCCCGCCGGAATCAGCGGCTGGTGCATGTGCAGCGCGATGGCGAAGGCGCTGTCAAGCCCGCCGAAATCAATGTCGCTGTCGGGGAGAAACACCGGCTTTTGCGACGCCATCGCCGCCGCCACCTGCTGCTCAGAACCGCATATATCAGGGAGTTGTTCCATGGCGAGCGCTCCTGTGCTATTTGACGAAAGCTTCAGATTCCGTGATCCGTTCTTCTGAATATATCTTCCCATCGCCGCATCCGTCCTGATTTTTCGGGATGAGGAAGAACGCAAGTGCCGCTCCAAGAAGCAGAACCGCCGCGATAATGTAAAGCGCGGCCGACGGGTCGCTCGAGAAGGCCGTGGCCCAGACCGGCACGTTGGGGCCGACGTATCCGCCCAGATTGCCGATCGAGTTGACGAGGCCAATGCCGGCGGCCGACGCCGTGCCCGCCAAAAACGCCGAGGGAATCGGCCAGAAGACCGGCATGGAACCGATGACGCCGAGGGTGCCGATGGACAGGAAGATGATCGACAGATATGGAGTGGAGGCGAAGAGGCCGCTGAGGACAAGCCCGGCCGCTCCGGCGGTCACGTTGATCACGTAGTGGAGTCGCCGTTCTCCGGTACGGTCGGAGCTCCGGCTGATAAGCAGCATGCCGACGACCGCCACGAAATATGGGATGGCCGTGATCAGGCCGACCTTCAGGTAGCCTTTGACGCCGAAGGCTTTGACGATCGTTGGCAGCCAGAACGAAATGCCGTACAGCCCGATCATAAGCGTGAAATAGATCGCGCAGAGCGCCCAGACCTTGCCGCTCTTGAACGCGTCGCGGATGCGTACCTCGCTCTTGCGCCTGTCCTCCGACTCGAGGTTCCTGGCCAATAGCTCCTTCTGGTCATCCGTGAGCCATGTGGCGTCCTGGATGCGGCTGTCGAGATAGAAGAACACCCAGAAGCCGACGATGATCGACGGGATCCCCTCGATCAGAAACAGCCACTGCCAGCCGGCAAGGCCCGCCATCCCGCTCAGCGCGTCCATTATGGCTCCCGAGATGGGGTTGCCGAGGACGCCGGAAACGGCGATGGCGGAGACGAAAAGCGCGGTCCTCGTGGAGCGCAGCCGCGAAGGATACCAGAGCGTGAGGTAGAAGATGATTCCAGGGAAGAACCCCGCCTCGGCGATACCGAGCAGGAAGCGCATGACGTAGAACATTCGTTCGCTGTGGATGAACATCATCGACGACGAGATGATGCCCCACGAGATCATGATCCGGGCGATCCAAGCCCGCGCGCCGTACTTTTTGAGGAGGATGTTGCTTGGCACCTCGAAGATGAAGTAGCCGATGAAGAAGATTCCGGCGCCAGTGGCGAAGGCGGCGTCGCTCAGGGACAGGTCCTTGACCATCTGCAGTTTGGCGAAGCCCACGTTCACCCTGTCCAGATAAGCCAGGATGTAGCACAGGAACAAGAATGGGATGAGCCGCCAATCGACTTTCGAATAGGCCTTGGCTTCGAGCGCGGAGCGGTCAGGCATTGGAATTGTTTCTTCCTTGTGACCTCTTAAAAGGCGCGCCTCACTCTTCCACGTCGCCGTCTTTGAGGCTTTTCTCGAGTTTGTTCAGGACGTGGCGCTGCTGGGCGATCTCGAACTCCTTGCCGAGCTTACGGGCCTCGCGCTCGAGCTTGGCGCGTTCGATCTCGAGGTCGTTGATCTTGCGGGAGAGATCAAGGAACGTGTCGGCTTTTTTCTTGATGGCTTCGTAGAGCTTGCTCATCTCGGCTGAATCCGGCGTCTCCGCGAGGGCGTTCCGAAACTCGTCGAGTTTGGTGGCGACGAATTTCTCCTTCTCGGCGAGGTCGAGTTGGCGCTCGGCCACGGTCCGCTGCTCCTCAAGCTGGGCGAAAACTTTTTTGTCGTACTTCTCGTAGGCGTCGGCGAGCGAGGTCATCGTTTTGCCGAAGGACTTCTTGAGGTCGACCACCTTCTCGGAGACGTTCTTGACTTTCTCCGAGGCGTTCCGCTCCCATTCCGCGAGACCCGCCTGCAGGTAGTCTTGCGCGGCGGCGCGCAGCTCGACGGCCTTCTTGATCAGCTCGTCGCGGCGGTTCTTCTCGTCCTGGCTCATGCCGGCCGCCGGGGAAGTCGCCTGCTCCTGCGCCAAGGCGGAAGCGGGCAGGGTGGCGATGAGGGCGGCGGCGATGGTTGCGGACACAACGGCGGTGATTCTCATGGTTTTCCTGAGCGTTGTATGGGATGGAATGTGATGTATGGGATTTGATGGGATGAGGCGGGATTATGGGACCATCCCGCACTCTGGATTTTCATCACACTCCCAAGTCGATCATGGCGTCGGCGACCTTTTTGAAGCCGGCGATGTTGGCACCGTTGAGGTAGTTGCCCGGGGTGCCGTACTCCTCGGCGGCCTGGATGCAGGAGGCGTGGATGCGGGTCATGATCTCCTGGAGGCGCTTGTCGACCTCCTCGCCGGGCCAGCTCAGCCGCATGGCGTTCTGCGACATCTCGAGGCCGGACGCGGCCATGCCGCCCGCGCTCGCCGCCGTGCAGGGGCCGAAGAGCACCTTGCGCTCGATGAGGAAGTCGACGGTCTCGGTCGTGACCGGCATGTTCGCTCCCTCGACGACGCAGCTGCAGCCGTTTTTGATCAGTTCGACGGCGTCGGCCTTGTCGAGCTCGTTCTCCGTGGCGCACGGGATGACAAGTTCGGCCTTGGTCAGTCCCCAGGGTTTTTTCCCTTCGTGGTGCCGCGCGCCGTTGAAGGCGTCGGTGTACTCGATCAACCGTCCGCGACGGATCAGCTTCAGATCCTTGAGGTATTTGATCTTCTCGGCGTTCAATCCCGCATCGTCGACCAGTGTCCCGCTGGAGTCGGAGAGCGAGACGACTTTGCCGCCGAGCTGCATGAACTTCTCGGCGGCGCAGAGGGCGACGTTGCCGGAGCCGGAGATCAGCACCCGTTTGCCCTCGATGCTCTCTTTCTTGGTCTTGAGCATCTCGC
>CAYTFM010000003.1:26589-30805 GCA_964436735.1 uncultured Victivallales bacterium
AAGTACGCGCAGCCGTAGCCGGTGGCCTCGTTGCGCACAAGCGTGCCGCCCCAGTTCGAGCCTTTGCCCGTGAAGACGCTCTCCGAGCTGTTGGCGATCATCTTGTATTGGCCGAAAAGGTAGCCGATCTCACGCGGCCCCACGCCGATGTCACCGTAGGGGATGTCGCAGTCCTCGCCAATGTGCCGGTACAGCTCGCGCATGAAGTTCTGGCAGAAGCGCATCACCTCGTTGTTCGACTTGCCCTTCGGGTCGAAGTCGCTGCCGCCCATCGCGCCGCCCAGGGGAAGCCCGGTCAGGCTGTTCTTGAAGATCTGCTCGAAGCCGAGGAACTTCAGGACGCTCAGATTCACCGACGGATGGAACCGCAGGCCGCCCTTGTAGGGGCCGATGGCGCTGTTGAACTGCACGCGGTAGCCGGTGTTCACCTGCACCTCGCCGCTGTCGTCGATCCACGGCACGCGGAACATGACCGTCCGCTCGGGGATCGTCATGCGCTCCAGCACCTTGTGCTTCTTGTACTTCGAATCCCGGTCCATCACCAGCCCCAGGGACTCCAGCACCTCCTTGGTCACCTGCAGGAATTCCTTCTCCCACGGGTTGGCGTCACGCAGCTGGTTCAGAACTTTGGCGACATAGGCGTTCATTTCTCTGCTTTCTCCTCAGTTTTATTTCCTGAAATAATTCTCACGGAAAACGTGTTTATGGCTTCTTGGGAACGGTGTTGACGTTGAAGATCGGCATGAAGTAAAGCATGCCATCATCGATGATGTTGACCAGGCCGAACTGGAAGCCATACATTTTTTTCGAGTAGTTGACCAGTCCGAACTGCGCCCCTTCAGGGGTGAGCTGGTCCGCGTCGGCCTCCTTGACCACGTTGACGATCCCCGCCTGCACGCCGTCGAATTGTTTGCTGACGTTCACCATGGCGCCCTGGAGGCCCTGGAAGTTGTCGGTGAGGTTGGCGAACGAGCCTTGCACGCCACCGCAGCGGTCTGTGAGGCAGGCGACGAGCGCGCAATCGAGGCCGCCGACGGTGGTGCCGCCGGATATGACGCTGAGCTTCATCCCATAGCATTGCTGTTTTGGGGGCCAGTTGCGCGTGGGGGTCAACCCGAACTGGAACGGCACCCAGGGCTTGCCGCCGACTTCCAGGTTGTCCTTGGCGCTCGAGGTGGGGGCCATTCCCGCGGTCGCCGGAATAGCTCCCGAGGAGACCACCAGCATCTTGCGTGCGGCACTGTACTCGGCCTTGAGCTTGCCGTCGCCGCGGCTCCATTTCTTGAGGTCGGCGGCCGCCTCGCCGGGAGGCGCCTCGACCCATTTCGCCTCGCCGGCGTTGAGCTTCAGGACGCCCTCGATTTCCTTGTCGTCGAGCGCCGTGTACTTCACGATCCCGTCGGCCTCGACGGTCTTCCACGCCTCAACCTTGGACGCCTTGCCTGTGGCGGCGTAGAAGACTTTGAGGGTCAAGCCCTTGTGGGCGAAGAGCTGCACGTGCGTGCCCGACTCCTCGCCCTCCTTCGACGGCGCGCCAAGCAGTTTGGCCGCCTCGCCGGAGAACAGCTCGACCTGCGCCTGGGCGGCGAACAGCGAGGTCACCAGCACACCCAACGCCACACAAAGCTTTTTCATTTTCCACCTGTCGGTTATTGCACAATGAATCCTGTGAATATAGTTTTTCCGAAACATAAATTCACGGATGACTGGGAATTTATGTGACGGAAAAACAAAGGGAGGCTCGAATGGCTTTGATGAAGGCATTGGTGAAGAAGAAGGCGGAGCCGGGGTTGTGGCTCGAGGAGGTGCCGGTTCCGGAGCCTGGCATCAACGACGTCCTCATCAAAATCAACCGCACCGCCATCTGCGGCACCGACGTGCACATCTACAACTGGGACGACTGGGCCCAGCGTACCATTCACACGCCGATGGTCGTCGGGCACGAGTTCGTCGGTGTGGTCGAGCGGGTCGGCTCCAACGTGCACGACTTCAAGCCGGGCGACGTCGTGAGCGGCGAGGGGCATATCGTCTGCGGACACTGCCGCAACTGCCTCGCCGGCCGCCGCCACCTCTGCCCGAAAACCCAGGGCGTCGGCGTCAACCGCGACGGGGCCTACGCCGAGTACCTCTGCATTCCCGTGGCCAACGTCTGGTACTGCGACCCCGCCATCCCGATGGACGTGCTCGCCTGCTTCGACCCGCTGGGCAACGCCACGCACACCGCCCTGTCGTTCGACGTGCTTGGCGAGGACGTGCTCATCACTGGAGCGGGCCCCATCGGGCTGATGGGCACCGCCATCGCGAAGCACGCGGGGGCGCGGCACGTGGTCGTGTCCGACGTGAATCCCTACCGCCTTGAGCTCGCCTCGAAGATGGGTGCCACGCTGGCCGTCAACGTCGGCAAGGGCGAGACGCTCGCCGCCGCCCAGAAGAAGCTCGGCATGCGGGAGGGCTTCGACGTCGGCCTCGAGATGTCAGGCTCCGCCGCCGCCCTCCGCGGCATGATCGAGAACATGTGCCACGGCGGCAGGATCGCCATGCTCGGCATCCCCGAAAAGAATACCGTCGTCGACTGGAACACCATCGTCTTCAACATGATCACCATCAAAGGCATTTATGGGAGGGAGATGTACGAGACGTGGTACAAGATGACCGCCATGATCCAAAGCGGGCTCGACATCACCCCCATCATCACCCACCGCTTCCCCTACACCGAGTTTGAAAAAGGGTTCGAGGCGATGCGCTCAGGCCAGTCCGGCAAGGTCGTCCTGAACTGGGTGTGAAGTCTGAAGATAATCATTGTTTCGTGGGCCGAGCGCCAATGTGGGAGCCACCTCCCGGTGGCGATCGCCACCGCCCCGAACACTGAACACCGAACACCACATAGGAGGAATACGAATGCTGGGGAACATGAAGGAATATCTGCGGTCTCAGCTCGAGGACATCCGGTCGAAAGGCTTATATAAGGAAGAGCGAATTCTCGCCGGCGCGCAGGGGGCGCGCATCAGCGTGGGCGGCCGCGAGGTCCTCAACATGTGCGCCAACAACTACCTCGGACTCTCCGCGCATCCCGAGATCGTCGAGGCCGCCGGCGCGAGCCTCGCCCAGGGGGGTTACGGCCTCCCCCCGGTCCGCGTCATCTGCGGCACGCAGACGCTCCACAAAGAACTCGAGAAGGCGATCGCCGACTTCCTCGGGACCGACGACACCATCCTCTACTCCTCCTGCTTCGACGCCAACGGCGGCCTCTTCGAGACCATCCTCGGCGCCGAGGACGTCGTGATCAGCGACGAGCTCAACCACGCCTCCATCATCGACGGCATCCGCCTCTGCAAGGCCACCCGCCTCCGCTTCAAGCACGCCGACATGGCCGACCTCGAGGAGCAGTTGAAAAAGGCGGGAACTGCCCGGTTCAAGATGATCGCTACCGACGGTGTCTTCTCGATGGACGGACACGTCGCCGACCTGAAGGCCATCTGCGATCTCGCGGAGAAATACGACGCCCTGGTCATGGTCGACGACTCCCACGCCGTCGGCTTCATGGGGCCGCGCGGCCGCGGCACCCACGAGCACTGCGGCGTCATGGGCCGCGTCGACGTCATCACGGGCACGATGGGCAAGGCCCTCGGCGGCGCGAGCGGCGGCTACACCTCCGGCCGCACGGAGATCATCGAACTGCTCCGCCAGCGGAGCCGTCCCTATCTCTTCTCGAACACCGTCGCCCCGATGATCGCCGCCGCCACCCTCAAAACCCTCGAACTCCTCGGCCGCTCCACCGAGCTGCGCGACCGCCTGATGGCCAACGCCCGCCACTTCCGCGACGGCATGACCGCCCGCGGTTTCAACATCCAACCGGGCGAGCATCCCATCGTCCCCATCATGCTCGGCGACGCCACGCTCGCCCAGCGCATGGCCGCCCGCATGCTCGAAAAAGGCGTCTATGTGATCGGCTTCTTCTATCCTGTCGTCCCCCAGGGCACCGCCCGCATCCGCGTCCAAGTCTCCGCCGCCCACTCCCGCGCCGACCTCGACCAGGCCATCACCGCCTTCGCGGAAACCAAACGCGAATTCGGCGTGTAGGGGAAGGGGAGGAAAGAAGATCACGGAGCGCTGCCCCGTCACCCCGCCAAAGGGATGTGATCCCTTTGGAATCCCGTACAGCCCGCGCCACGCCACCGGACTTGTCCGGCGGCGTGGCGCGGGCAACAGGCCATTT
>CAYTFM010000003.1:30815-39413 GCA_964436735.1 uncultured Victivallales bacterium
CACATGGAAGGGAGTCCCGTGACTTTTTGGGACGACAAGGAATTAAGTGATGGGCTTTGAAAAAAGGAAATAATAACGATATATTTCCTTTATTTAAGGACAAAATACGATGGAGCCCTTCAAAAGAATCATTGCCGACTTCCATGGATCGCCCCGTTCTTGGGGACGAGTCTCAAGGCGCGACGTCGAGATTCCGCTTGATTCGGGGAAAGCATTCGTCGTCACCGGTCCGCGGCGGTGCGGCAAGACCTATCTGCTCTATTCCGCCATAGAGCGGCTTGAGAGGAGCGTCGACAAGGAAAAGATACTGTATGTGAATTTCGAAGACGAGCGGTTGGACATGGGCGACACGGGATTTCAGGCCATGCTTGACGCCTACCAGCAGCTGTATCCCGGGTTGGATTTGAGGGCGTGCCACTTCTTCTTCGACGAGATCCAGCAAGTCGCGGGGTGGGAAAAGTTTATCAGACGACTGAATGACACCGTGACGAACAGTATCTACATAACCGGCTCCTCGGCGAAATGTCTCGGCTCAGAGATCGCCACCTCGCTGAGGGGAAGGGCGATAAGCCACAGACTTTTACCGTTCTCCTTCCGTGAATTCCTGTGGTACTGCGAGGTTGACCTTGAAGACAGGGATTCCTCTAAGGGACGGAATCTGATCGCCGCGCGGTTCCTCGACTTCCTTGACTGGGGTGGTTACCCCGAGGTGTGGGCGTGCGCGGCTGAGATGAGGTTGAAAATCCTCCAGTCGTATCTCGACATCATGCTCTACCGTGACGTGATCGAGCGGCACCAGATTAAGAACGTCCACGTTCTCAAGGACTTCATGAAACGCCTCCTCTCGGCTACGGCGCGGGTTTTCTCGGTTCACAAGTACTTGAACGATCTCAAGTCACGGGGGATTAAAATTGGGAAGGACTCCATCTACGAGTTCTTCGAACACTTCATTGACGCCCATATGGTACTCGTCGTGGAGAGGCATGACATGTCGGCCGCGAAAAGAGCTGGGGCGCTGAAGAAGGTCTACGTCAACGACACAGGACTCGCCAACGCCAACAGATACATGTCGTCCGACAAGGGATGGGCTCTTGAATCGCTCGTCCTTCTTGAGTTGGCCAAGCGTGAATGGGAGGCTCGGTACTTTGTGGCTTCGAGGGAGTGCGACTTCGTGGCGTTTAAGGACGGCGGGATGAAGGTGATTCAGGCCTGCCTCGAGGTAAACGACGACAACAGGAGGCGGGAAATGGAAGGCGCTGTCGCCGCCGCCAAAACGTTGGGGGTCAAGAAAGCTGTGATTGTGAGCCTCTATCAGGATGACAAGGTTAAGGTCGATGGTGTGGAGATCGACATCGTCCCCTGCTGGAAGTGGTGCCTCGATCTGAATTGATGACCGTCAATAACTATCGCATAGGAAATTCAAGGGAGGGCCGCCATGGCACAGAAGGTGGAGGAATTATTCACGCGGTATTGCTCGCTTGACCCTGTTGATCAGCAAAAGGCGAAGGACCAGTTGGTCGGCCTCAGCATAGCGGAGCAAAAAGAGATGCTGGCGTTGGTGCGGACCCCGGCGATCCAGAACTCAAGACGCTGCTTCTGGAGGAGTTCGGCAAAAAGAAAGGGGTGACGCATTCCTGTATCTGGGCGTTCTCGGAATTGGCCAGCATTGACCTGCTGGAGCCTGTTCTACAATTCTTCACCAAAAGCATCGACGGCAAAAGGTTATCGTGCTCATCGACGGGAAAATTCAGGGGTGTGACCGATAACTGCCTCATCTATTTCAAAAGGTCAGGAACAGGGCAACGACCAGATGTGCTTGCGCAGGTCAATCGGTTGCGGGAGCATGAACTGTGGAGCTCGCTTTCGCTTGAGGTCAAATGCTATCTGAAATACTATTACTCCATAGATGAACCGTCGCAGGATGAGGAGGATGAGGTGGTCAGTTGTTCTGAGACGGAGTCTGGCGGGGAGGAGTTCATTGATTTCCAGTTTGAGGTGTACCATTTACTGGAAAAACGAGACCTTGCAATCCCGACGACAAGCAATTCGCGAAAGAACTCATTCAATTATTCAGAAAGTTTGAGAAGAAGCACCCCGGTAAAAAAAACTTCTCTGATTCCTTCAGAGAGATTGTTGAGGAGAAGTATGGGATAGCGGTTACGGATTAGCTTCAGACACACTCTCGGTGAATAGGTTCTCAACTTCCGGCGACCGCTTCCGATATTGGTTCAGGAAATGGCTTGTTGCCCGCGTCGCGCCGCAGGACAAAGACCTGCGGCGCGACGCGGGCAGTACGGGATTCCAAAGGGATCACCATCCCTTTGGCGGGGTGACGGGGCAGCGCTTCGTGACGTGCGTTGGCTTGATTTGCGGTGGATGCCGCATAAGTTGATAGCTTCTTCATATAATTGATCAAGGAGGATACGCATGGCGATCAAGTCGTGGTTGAGTGGGTCGTTGGTGAGGCATTTCCCGTCGACGCCGGCGGCGGTGCGAAATGGGTTGACGGTTGACGCGGCGTTGAACGAGCGGTTCAGTTTTCAGCTGGCGATGCGCAATGACATGACGCTCGACGGGCAGTCGAACCATCCCGACAACCCGGTCGAGGTCGCGGTGCGGGCGGAGGGGCCGAAAGGCTGGAGTGTCCGCGTGCGCCGCGTCGGGTACGTGCCGATGCTGCACCAGAACATCTCGGGTGTCGCGGAGGATCTTGACGGCGTGGGGAAGATTCCCGGCTATGTGCCCGATCCGCTGTTCGACGAGACGACGCTGCAACTGCCCGTCAACGAGACGCACGCCTTCTGGTTCACTGTCGTCCCCCCTCCCAAGAGTCGTCCAGGCGTGTATTCCATCACCGTGGTTCTTGCTCCGAAGGATGCCCCGGAGCAGCGTCGGACCGTCAAGGTCACGCTCCACAACGTCGTGATAGAGAAGCGTTGGAATTTCCCGGTCGCCCAATGGTTCTACAACGACGCCCTGCTGGACTTCCACGACTGTGTCGCCTTCGATGAAACATACTGGAGCATTTTGCCCAACTATTTCCGCAACATGGTCGAGCATGGGCAGGACATGGTGTACGTGCCAATGTTCACCCCGCCGCTGGACGGGGTCAAGCGGCCGTCGCAGTTGCTGCGAGTCAAGCGGACGGGCATGGACAACTACTCGTTCGACTGGCGCGATGTGAAGCGCTACGTCGACGAGGCCAAGAAGGTTGGCATCCAGAAGTTCGAATGGTCGCATCTGTTTACGCAGTGGGGGGTCAAGTTCGCCCTGCGCATCTACGAGGGGCAGGGGGTCGGCGAAAAGCTGTTGTGGGATCCCGAGACCGGAGCGACGTCCGACACATACCGCCGCTTCCTGTCACAACTGCTTCCCGCCTTCCACAAGTTCCTCAAGACCGAAAAGCTCATGCCTCACAGCTATTTCCATCTTTCCGACGAGCCGCATGGCGACGAGCACCGCGCCAACTACAAGAAGGCGCGGGAGTTGCTGCGCGAGCTCGCCCCATGGATGGAGGTCATGGACGCCCTCAGCCAGATCGAGTTCGCCCGGGAGAAACTCACCGACATTCCCGTGCCGAGCATCTCCACGGCCCTCGATTTTATCAAGGAGGGGATCAACTGCTGGTGCTATTTCTGTTGCGGGCCGCGTGGCCGGTACCTGAACCGTCTGATGGACACGCCGCTGGCGAAGATCCGTATGAGCGGCTGGCTCTTCTACCGGTGGCCGTTCCAGGGCTTCCTGCATTGGGGCTACAACTACTGGTACCAGTCGCAGACGCGGAAAAAGATCGACCCGTTTGTCACGCAGGACGGGCTCAAATGGCCCGGCTGGGCGTACGGCGACTGCTTTCTCGTCTATCCCGGCGCGGAGGGGCCGATCGACTCCATCCGCTGGGAGGTGTTCGCCGAGAGCCTGCAGGACTACGCGCTGCTGCAGAGCGTTGGTGTCGAACCGAGTTCACTTAAAGACCTGAAGGATTTTCAGAATTTCCCGAAATCCGAGGTGTGGCTTCAGCGGATGAGGAAGAAGATCTTATCGCGCTCGTTCTGAGTTTTGGGTATGGGAAATTCAATCGCCACACGGAGGTGGCTCCCACATTAAGATTGTCCTGAATGATGTTGGCGGCTGTAATGTGGGAGCCAGCTCCTGCTGGCGATTCCACGTTTTGACCGTGGTGGAGGTAAGCGTGGCCGCATTCTGTCACTTGGTCTTGGTCGCGAGCGGCCAGGCGGCAGGCTTGACTCCGCCGGTCATGACGTTGTGGGCGGTCTCACGCAGGAATGCGGCGTCGTTCTCGCTGAGTTTTGCCGGCTTGTACTTCACTTTCGTGACGTCTCCGCCGAAGAAGAACTCGAGCCAGACGCAGCCGCCGAGGTATTCCCCCGCCATGTTCGCATGGTGGGTGTCGGAGCCGAGTGTCTTCTTCTCGCCCTCGACACGCCAGTTGAAGCCGGCGTGGAGGGAATGGAGTTCCTTGGGGAGTTGCGGGTAGACCGGTTCTTTGAAGTTGAAGTCCTTGTCGGCGACGAAGCGCCAGTCAGGTGATTCTTCCGCGAGTTGGAAGGCGTCGCCGACGGGGATGATCCGCTTGATTCCGACCTCGTCCGCGATCGTGTGATAGGCCGTCGTAAGGTCCTTGTACATCTTTTCCTGCGAGTACCCCTTCTTATACGTCTCCTTGTCGTCGGAGCGGTAGGCCCATGTTTGGTGGAAGACGATCTCGGCTTGGGGTGCGTAGGTTTTGATGTACTCGCACAGCTGCTTGGCGGAGGGGCGGTAGGTGTCGATTTTAAAGCTGTGCATGCTGTACTGCTGGATGGTCACATACTGCCATTGCTCGGCGGTGAGCATCTCCTTGAGCCCCATCTTCTTCTTGCCATGCGTGTAAGGCATGCCTTCGGGATCATCGGGATTCTTCTCGTGCAGCATGGCGAGGTTGTAGTGCTTCTCCAAGGGACAGCCGCCGATGCACGCATGGCCGAATGTCAGCTTGTTCTTGCCTGAGCTTTTCACGATATCCGCAAGATATTTCGTGGCGTTTCCGGAAAAACTGTTGCCGATCGCAAGAATCTTCACATGTTTCATATCCGTCTCTCCTGATTGTTCGTCGTCTCCGGCGACCGCTGCCACCCCGGCGGACAAAAGACCCGCCACAAACAGCGCGCATGCCGCGCTACCGGTACTTCTTCTCAGCATGATTTCCTCCCGTGCGTGTGTCGGCTTCGGCGGTTGTGTGAAAGGCCCCGCTCAAGACACTGCAGTTCAGAAGATATTCTCCCCCGCCATCCTTTTATAGTGTGTGCGACAAAATGATAAGGAAAATATTTAACTATATGTTGAAATAAAATGACACATAACATATAATTAGTAAGAAATTATATCTAAATTGGCGATATTCCATGATTTCTGCGTATCTGGCACGGGTGTTGGATGACGAGCGGCAGCGCGAGGTGCTCGGACTTGTATGGTCCGGCGAGTGCGTGAGCCGGCTTGAACTGAGCCGTCGTCTTGGCGTCAGCAAGGTCACCATCTCGAGCTGCGTCGACCGACTCATGGAGGTGGGGTTCTTGGTGGAGGAGGATGCCGTTCCCAGTCAGCGCGGACGCCGTCCGATCGCTTTAGCTCTGCCGCATGACGCATTCCATGCCGTAGGCGTCTCTTTGTATTTCGGCGTCTGCAAGACGGTGCTCGTCAATGCCCGCGGCGAGGTGGTCGAGGAGGCGTCGTTAGAGGGACTTCCGTCCAAGATGCCCGCCCGCGCCGAGGTCATTATCAAGACCGTCAACGGGCTCATCAAGAGCCATGCCATCAAGAAGGATCGCTTTGTCGGCGCGGGGTTCGTTCTTCCCGGCATTCTCGATCCGACCGAAGGCAGGGTGGTGTCGTCCGCCATGTTTCCGGAGGACAAGGACTTCCTGTTGGCGCCGATCATCGCCAAGGGACTTGGCGCCCCCTGCCGTTTGATCAACATCCCGCATCTGCTGGCGCTGATCGAGGGCAGGTGGGGGAAGGGACGGGGCATGGCCGACTTTCTGTATTTCCACTCGGGATTCGGACTCGGCATGGTGCTCAACGGGAGGCTGTGCCGCGGCAGCCAGTGCCGCGCGGGCGAGGTGGGTTCCATGCAGATCCGCGAGCATGGGGGACCTGACGCCGACGGCCGTTTCGGGACACTGGGCTCCGTCGCCGCCTTCCACAAGGCCACCGACAGGATCGAGGCGGTGATCGCCAGTGGCGGCAACACGTTAGTCAAAAAATATCTCCCGCCCGGCGAGAACAAGGTGCACATCAGTTCGTTGGTGAAGGCGGTCGCCGACGGGGACCAGTTCTGCGCCCAGCTCGTGAGCGAGACCTTCTCGGTCATTGGCGAGGCCGCCCTGAATCTGGCTTATATCTTCAATCCGGCGGCGATCTTCTTCGAGCCGTGGACGGCACGCTGTCCGGAGGTGACGGTGGACGTCGTCCGCCGGATGATGGGGCACTACGGACTCGCCGACTGGCGGATGTCTACGAAAGTTATTTCGTCGGATTGCGGGAACGAAGATCTTGCGAGAGGTGCGGCGTTTCTGCCGCCGGCGGAGTTGTTCGGGGTGACGTTGTGAGGGGGGCTGCAGTTTCGCGCTCAGGGAATTCATGGTTTCAGGTGTCAGTGCTCAAGTGAGGAAAGCCTTTTCTGAAACCTGAAACCTGAAACCAAGTTGCGGCGAAGCCGCTTAAAATGTGGAAAACACGGAGGATGGAGATATGGAATTCGACCACATTGTGCCAAAACCTAAAATCGTGAAGCTGTCCGGTGGTGAGGCGTTTGTCGTGCCGGAGAGGTTCACGTGGCGCGGCGGTTTCGAGTCGGTCGGCGTTGGTCGGCGGCTCGACGAGATGGGCGCCCGCCGCATGGCGGTTGCGGATGAGGGGAGCCCCACGCTGACAATCAGGAGATGCGACGGCGTCGTGGCCGCCTCGATTGATAAAGAGCTGAGGGACGAGGCGTACCATCTGAATGCGGGGAAAGACGGGATTCTCATTGAGGCGTCGACGGAGCATGGTGCCTTCAATGGCGTCTCGACCCTGCTGCAGATGCTGCGCCTGGCCAAGGGCGCGCCGCTCCCGGCTGTGGATATCGTCGACTGGCCGGATGTGAAGCTGCGCGCTTTCCACATCGCCTTGGCGAATGGCGACGCGCCATCGATTGAGCGGTTTGTCCGATTCGTCAAGACGCTCGCCGATCTGAAATACAACGCCCTGGTGATCGAATACGACGACCGTTTCCCGTGGGTGTCGCATCCGAAGATCGTCCATCGCAACGCCTACTCCCTGGAGCAGCTCAGGATGCTGATCCGCGTGGCGGAGGAGAATTTCGTCGAGGCGATCCCGCTGCTCGACTCGCTCGGACACGCCGAGCCGTATCTCGTCCACAAGGAATACGCGCATCTGCGGGAGTTGCCGGACCGCAAGGACGAGCTGTGCCCCCAGAATCCCGGATCGCTGGCGCTGATGAAGGAGTTGTGGACGGAGGTGCTCGCGCTGCACAAGAATTCCCGCTACGCCCACATAACTGGCGACGAGGTGTTCAGGATGGGAGGCTTCTGTCCGAAGTGCGCGGAGTATGCGGCAAAAGGCATGCTGGCGAATCTCTTCACCCACTACTATTCCGCCTTGTCCCGCTGGATCATCGAGAAGGGGAAGATTCCGATGATGTGGGACGACATGCTTTGGAAGTACCCCGAGGACCTCGACAATTTCCCCCGCGATGTCGCGCTCACCGCATGGTGCTACAACGGGCTCGAGGAGCGTCGTTGGAACTTCAGATTCGGCGAGCTTAATCCTGAGGGGGAGTGCGGTCCGACCCGGAAGGCGTTGTTCGGGAACTACTGGGAGACGGAAATTCCTGGTAAGTATCAGCGTTATCCGCTGTTCAATTTCTTCATCGACAAAGGATTCACGGTGATGGGGTCGACGGCCGCCAGCGCCAGTGGCTCCCCTTGCTCCATGGCGCGGCCTCGGGAGCGTTTCCTGAACTGCCAGACGTACGCCGAGGTCATCGCGGCGAATGGCGGGGCGGGGGTTGTCAACACCTTTTGGAGCGGGCCGGGGACGGTCGAGGAGTCGTGGCCCGGAGTAGTCGCTGGCGCGGACTTCCCGTGGCACTCGCGCCCGGAGACGTTCGAGCGCTTCGTCGATCGGCTGACGGGAGGGTTTCTCGCGGGCGGCGACATGAGCGCGGAGCGGTTGCTGAGGTTCGACGAGCGTCTGCACCGGCGGGCGCCGGGATTCTTCAAAGGCTTCGACGAGCTGGAATGGCGTGGCGAGTCGGGAAGGGCCGCCGGACGCGTCGTCGGAGCGGGTGGGGACGGCAGGGAGTTCGAGGCGTTCCTCGGGATCGCCGAACGGTTCATGGACATCGACGAGAAACTGTGGCGGAGCTCCGCCGAGCTGGCGCGGGGCGCGCTCGGTGAAGGCGACGACACGGTCGTCGACATCGCCCCGGCGGCGAATTGCTCCGTCGACACCTGCATGGCGGTCGGCGCCAACCACTTCTCCTTTGGGCACGGAGATGTGGTCGCCCGCGGGGTGCGCTTCATTATCCCTGATAGCGGC
>CAYTFM010000003.1:39423-44038 GCA_964436735.1 uncultured Victivallales bacterium
CCCGCGGATCGACTGCGCGCCGAAGCCGATTCCCGTCGGTGGGAAGTTCGACTCCCTCTTTTTCCTTACCACCGCGCACTACGCCGGAGCGGGGAAGACGCTTGCGGTGATGGCGGCCGACTACGAGGACGGATCATGCGCCGAGTGCCAGTTTGTCTCCGGCGTCAACACCGACGACTGGTGGGGGAAGCCCGCCATCCTCGCCAAGGGGATCTGCGCATGGATGGGATTGGTCGAGGACATGCCTATCTTCGCCTATCTGTCATGGTGGAGCAATCCTTATCCGGAACGGGTGATCAAGGCGATCCGTTTTTCTCCGGCGGTGAAGGACGCCGACAAGCCTCGTCTCATTTTGCTGGGTGTCACCGGTCGCAGAATGTCGAACGGAAAGACGGCGAAGTTCGACGCTGCTGGAATTAGAGCCACGCTGGCGACGACGGGAATGCCGCGGCCCGTGTCCTCGACGACGAGCCGCAACGCCGCGGCATCCTCCAGGAACGCCTTCGTGAGAACTCGCAAACACCTCGATAAACTAAGTGGACGAGTGAAGTAGGGCGCGCCTCATGCGCGCCAACGAAAGGCGTGCTGGCGCGGAGGAGCCGCGTCCCACTCAAACAGCCTCGGTCATGGAGATTGTCCGAAACAAGGAGTCGCGCTGATGATGAGAAACGGGTTGGTACGTATGGCTGTTGTGGTGGCACTTTCCATCGTCGCCGTGGCTGTTCTGGCCGAGGAGCTTACACTCGAGTCTCGCCAGAGTTATGTGCTGGCGAAGGATCGCATACCCGGGTTCGAGCAGGGGCGTGACAAGGCTGAAGGCTGGGTGCTCGATCCGCTTCCGCCCTCGTGGAAGGAGACGGCGCTCGATGGAGTCTGGAAGGTGAAGCTCGTCCGCGACGAGGCCTGTGTCGACTACTATGCCGTCACCGAGAAGTCAGGCCCGTTTGACGCCGCCGCGCTCGCCGCGCCGGGGGCGTCCCGCGAAGGGTGGCTCGACGTGGTGGTGCCATGGCCGCTGCCGTTCACGAAGCTTGCGGAGGCCAAGGACTTCAAAGGCTACGCCTATTATGCCCGGGATGTGGAGATCCCCGTATTCGATCCCGCCAAACAGTCGGTGTTTCTCAAGTTTTACGGCGCGGGATATCGGACTGATGTGTGGGTCGACGGGAAGTATGTCGGCGGACATGCGGGGGTGTTCTGTCCCTTCGAGTTCGACGTCACGGCGTTCGTTAAACCATCCGCGCCGGCGTCGCTTTTCGTGCGGACCATCCACACGCGATACGGCTTGTCGTATCGCGGAGCCCGCGAGACCGGCATTTTCGACACTGTGCGTCTGCAGTTGCGGGACAACCTGCATCTTGTGAAGCCGCGGCTCGTTGTCGACGATGCGGCGAAGTCCGTTGTTCTCGGCTACGACGTGTTTAACAAGACCGGCACGAAGACCGCGGAGTTGGAGGCGGTGATCGAGGAGGCGAAAAGCGGAACCGTCGTCGGCCGTTTCAAAGGGACACTCGACGTCTCGTCGATAAAGCCGCTCGTGGTGAAGGTGGAGAATCCGCGTTACTGGACGCCGGACGATCCGTTCCTCTACAAGATCGTCATCAAGCTGGACGGCACCGTCGAGAACATCATCCGCTTCGGCTACCGCGTGATCGAGATCAAGAAGGATGCCGCAGGTGACGAGCATTTCTATCTGAACGGAAAGCGCTTCTACATGCGGGCCTTCCAGTTCAACTACTGGTGGTGCCAGATCCGCGAGATGAGCGCCGAGCTGCGGAAGACGGCGTGCATCAACGACCAGGGACGCCTTCGTGAGGAGTTGCTGGTGATGAAGTTTATGAACATCAACACCTTCCGCCCGCATTCGATGGATCCATTCTACAGCGAGACCTTCTATAACCTCTGCGACGAGATGGGGTTTCTCGTGTATTTCGACTGGAACGGCGGAAGCTATCCAACCGGAACAGGAAAGTCGGGTAAGGACGACAACACCCAGACCATCGACTCGCTGGAGAAGAGCATCCCGTGCTTTGTCGAAACTCTGACCGCCTTGCACAACCATCCGTCGCTGGGGTTCTTCAGTTTCCAGAACGAGCTGTACGACCATCTGCTGCCCAAGGGCTACAGTTTCGACGACGTGCTCAACCAGTACTACGCCGCCCAGAAGGCGGCTGATATGCAGAAGCGGCCAACGAGCGGGTCGACGGGGCGTCCGACCTATCGGCATGACGCCAAGGTCGACTTCGTGGATGACCACCAGTACATCGGCGTCTACTATGGCTCATGGCGGGATGTCGAGGGCTACTTGAAGGAGACGCCCGAGATGATCAAGAAAAAATTCGGCGCGGCGCTGCCGTTCGTCAACATGGAGACCGGCGAGGTGATCGACTTCCGCATGCATCCCTACAATAGCCACACGTGGTCGCCGGAGTTGCGGAAGGAGTTGTTCGACAAGGACGACTTCATCAAGAAGGTGACGGAGAAGAACGTCGAGCGCAGCTATGGCCGTCTGGCGATGAACGCGGGTGGCCTCCGCCTCTATCTGACCGACCTGCCCGCCTACCGCGAGCGCAAGCCTTATCTGCATGTGAAGCGCTGGATCGAGAGCTTCCGCCGCTTCCACGACACCACCGATGGCATTTCGCTCAACAGTTCACCCAGCATGGTCGCCTCCTACGTCGATCCGGACAGCAGTGAGAACCTACAGCCGTGGCCGGGGACGGACGACTTGGTGCTCACCGAGCCAGCCTATGGGTTCAGGATGGCCTTCTATCCCGTGCAGGCCCTGCTCGACATTGAGAATCCGCACATCATCTGCGGTCAGAGTTCGGCGGCGCCAGTCAGGATCGTCAACGACTCCGACAAGGACGTCGCGGTTGATCTTGTTGCGCAGTTGCGCGGCGCGGACGGAAAGGCCCGGGAGCTTTTCTCCAAGAAGGGGATCGCTGTCGCGCAGGGCGCGAAAGTCGACCTTCCGTTCAAGCTCGAGGTGCCTGCCGACGCCGCGTCGGGCAAAGCCGTCCTCGAAGTGTATCTTCTTGCGGAGGGCAGGAAGATCGCCGAGAACTACTACAATATCAGCACGCTCGCGGCGGCCGACCGTCTCGCGGCGTTTCCCGCGAAGAAGCTCGCCCTCTATGACAGCTCCGCCAAGATCTTCGCCGGTCTCGGCCTGAAGACGACTCGGGAGATCCTCTCATCGCTCAAGATTCCTCATACCCTCATTGGCAATTTCGACACGCTCGCCGACTACGATGTCCTGGTCATTGGCGCGAACTCCATCGACAAGACGCTGCTGGAGAGCGGCGAGAAGCTTAACACGTGGCTGCTGAACGGCGGACGGATGGTCGTCTTCGAACAGACGGTTGGCGTGGCGCTTCCGTGGATCGGAGACGAACGGGTGCTGCTGACCCCGAAAAGCTCTTTCATGGAAAACTACTACAAGAAGCATCCGGCCTTCAAGGGAATCGAGGACGAGATGCTCTGGGAGTCGCCCGGTGGGCAAGGCGGGACGATCTTCAGCTCCAGTCTCGAATTAAACGACGGATTCCTGTCGCTCGCCGCGGTCGGAAGCCACGAGGATGTCGGCTCGATCAAGTCGATCATCAACAACCGCCGCATGGGCAAAGGAGAATACTTCGTCTCCATGGTGTCGACGGTCGACCGCTTCGGCAAGGACGCGACCATCACCAGATACGTTGAGAATGTGCTCAACTACCTGCTGTCAAACGAGATGTCACCCTATGCCGTCGAGGCGAAAAACACCGCCGTCTCGATCGCCAAGAACATGAGTCTGGCCGCCGCCGACGCATGCTACATAGACCTCAGGCCTTATGTGAACCGCGGTTTCGCCGACGAGACGGAGGGGGACAAGTCGGGCGGGTGGACGGACTATGGGAGCGGGTCGGACATGCGGAGTATGCCGGTGGGCCGCGGCGCGCTTGGCGGGTGCGTGCAGTTCGAGGTGGTCGACCCCGCGGCGAACGGCGACAAGTCGTGCGTCGTCCTCGCCGGTCCGACGCGCGAGCACTTCCCCGCCGAGTCCGCCGAGATCGCGGTGGGGGCAAAACTGGAAAAGCTCTACTTCCTCCACACGCTCATGTGGGTGAAGGCGAAGGAGGGCGAGACGCTGCTCGAGTACGTCGTGACCTACGACAACGGCGAGAAGGTGGTCGTCCCGATGCGGAACAAAGTCGACATCGCCGACTGGTGGATGGCGAAGGATTATCCCAATGGACAGGTCGTCTACCGCGACGGCAACAAGTGCGTCTTCACCAGCGAATGGGTGAATCCGACCCCGAACCGGGCGATTACCTCGATCAAGGCGGTTTCGAAGGGCAATGCGATACCCATCGTTATCGCGGTAAGCGGCAAGAGGAAATTCTCTCAGGCCATCGACAGGACGGAAGCCGAAGACAACAGAGGCAAATGAGAAAAACACTTTGAGGGCGAGATGAGAGCCGCGGCGTGTCTGCCAAATAGACGTCGGCGGGAAGTGAAGATCCGCTGGACAAATTGTTTATATTTTATAGGAGGTGAAGTTACATGCGCATCAATTATTCTAAGGGACGGCGGAGCCGGACAAATAATAATTCAATCAAGGTGAAGGCGCCAG
>CAYTFM010000003.1:44048-73370 GCA_964436735.1 uncultured Victivallales bacterium
TCTTCACCTTGATTGAATTATTAGTGGTGATCGCGATCATCGCGATCCTCGCCGCGATGCTGCTGCCCGCGCTGAAAAACGCGAAGGCGACCGCCCACAGGACGGCCTGCGCCGCCAACATGCGGCAGATCGGGACGGCCTTCCAGAACTACGAGATGGATTATCAGTACTACCCCAAGGCGATCATCTGCGAGGCGGGATACTACTGGACCAACCTGCTGTACTGCGAGATCACGCAGAAGCCGCTGTTCACCGGCGGGCCTTGCACCTTCGTGTTGTGCACGACGCCTCAGCACGGCGCGTCCACCAATCGTATCGGTTACTGCAACATGGGCAACAAGTATGAGGCGGGAACGATCTTCCACTGTCCCTCGCAAAAGATCGCCCCTCTGTCGAATGTCCCCACCTACCCTGTGTCCTATGCGATGAGCTGGTTTCTCGGCGGTTTCGGAACATACAGCGGCACGGACTGGACCAAGCCGTGGGCGCGGTCAAGCATTTTGCAGTATCCATCCCAGTCGATGCTGTCGATCGAGGCGGGGTTTGTCTACTCTGATGGCTGGTGTTGGGACAATCTGGTGCTGCCCAGCACGTATTTCGTCGACAACAACGGCGTGCACGCTTTCGGGGTCAACGTCCTGTTCGTCGACGGACATGTCGACTACAAAAAGGCGAACAGCATGCCGTCGCAGTCGACGAATGACGGCAAGATCTTCTGGCACGGCGCGCTGTGAGATCATAGACAGTCACATAATTTCCAAATAGCAGGGGTGTCGGTCATGGGCAACAGGTTCTATCGAGGGATGTCGATGATGGCATGCGCGGCAATGACATTGACAGGCGGGAAGATGCTGGCGGAGGAGTTCGCGATCGGCGACGAGACGCCATATAAAGAGATACAACTTCCGGCGGCGGTCCATCCCGCGGGACCGCTGCTCACTCCTGTCCCTGCGGACTGGAAGGTCGTTCCTCTTGACGGCGAGTGGAAGTTCAGACAGGTTCCCTTTGTGAAGAATCCGGCGAACCCGCTTGACGACGAGGGGGTGAAAGGCGAGTTCTTCACGCTGGGGTTTGATGAGGCGCAATGGAAAACGGTGAATGTCCCCGTCAGTTGGTACCAGCATGAGAAGGGAAAGCCGGACTTTGTCGAGGGCAAGATCGGATGGTATCGGAAATCCGTCATGATTGACGCCGCCGACCTGGCTGACGGAAAGAGGGTCGTGATCGATTTCCGCGGCGTCGCCGACCAGGCGGATGTGTGGGTCAACGGCAAAAAGGCGGGCGAACGGCACGTGGGGCGCCTCGACAGTTTCCACTATGACATCACGCCGCTGCTCGCGGTTGGCATGAACACCATCGCCGTTCGCGTCTATGACTACGTGGGGCATACGGAGTATTGGCGCAGGAATATCGGAGGCGTCTATGCGCCAGTCCGTCTGTTGGTCATTCCCTCTGCCGTCTATTGCCATCGCATGATGGTGACGCCGCTGCTCGACACATCGTCGGTGGAGGTCAGGGCCCAGATCGTCAATTCGTCCGACAAGCCCGTGGAGCTTGCGGGAGTGGCCGAGATCGCCGAGTGGGGCGGCGGCAAGGTGGTCGCGAAAACGGATCTTGCCAAGGCCATCGTAAATCCCGGGGCGCAATGGGTCGAACTCGGCGAGATCAAACTCGACAAACCGGACTTGTGGTCCCCCGAAAATCCGCGACTGTACAGTCTTTCGCTCAAGAGTTCTTCCGGCGCCACGATCGGCATGACCCGTTTCGGCTACCGCGAGTTCGCCGCGGCGGGCGAGTGGTTGACGCTGAATCGGCTGAAGTTCAAGCCGCGCGCCTTCACCTTCTCGCTGCTGAGCCGGCAGTCAATCAACTACAACGTCAACGCCGAGATGGAGCGACTGCTGCGCCACTTCAAGGAGCGCGGTGTCAATATGATCCGCCCGCACTCGGGGGAAGGGATGCTGCCGGAGACGTTCTATAATCTCTGCGACGAGATCGGTTTGTTGGTCTACCTGGATTGGACGGGCCCGGAGTACCATCACGCCTACGACTTGCCATGGAAGAAGAGCATCATGGAGTCATGGCCGAGTTTCGAGGCGCTCATCAAGGACCTCTATAGCCATCCGTCGCTGTGCATGTTTTCGCTGTGCAACGAGATCTACGAGGCGCACGAGAATCTCTACTTCAGCGAGGATCTCGACAAGATGTACGGATTGGTGAAGGCTCTCGACCGCCAGAACCGCCCCGTCTGCTCCTCCACCGGTCGACAGACGCTCGAGGCGATGCGCGCCGGAGTGAACAAGGAGCGCACGGACGTGCTCGACGACCACCAGTACCGCGGCGCCTATTGCGGATCGTGGCAGGAGAACATCACGCACATCAATAACTACGCCGCCATGGCCCTCAAGTACTACAAGGAGCCGAAGCCGAAGATCGACTGCGAGTACGGCGTGCCCGGCGACTGCGCGCGCTACCGCGGGGTCACGAAGACGAAGATCTATCCGGTCTTCCAGATGGACACCGCCACCGCCGAGTTCAAGCGGAAGTACATCGAACTGCTACAGGACACCACCGCGGAGGTCGGCTGGTTCGTGCGGCTCAAAATGAACTACTGTGCGCCGCGGCAATATCTTGAGGAGGCGCCGTGCCGGAAGCTGTACGCCACCCGGCACTTCAAGCGACCCGTCGAGATCTATCGCCAGGCCGGGACGAAATGCCTTGGCGGCCACACGAACGCCCAGTGGTACGACGATGTCGGACACACGAAGTCGACTGAAACCATCGGCGCGGTTGGCATCCCCAACGGTCCTGTCGACATCAGCAAAGACTACTGGTTCGCCATGCCGCTCGACTTCGAGCTCCAGCGACTCTACAATCCCACGCTCGTGACGGCGGGGGTCTTTAATTACCATCCGCTCCCCGGGTCGACGCAGAAGGTTGAAGTGTATGTGACCAACGACCTCAATGAGGCCGCCGAGTTCAAGGTCGCCGCGCAACTGCGACTCGACGGCAAGGTCTCGTTCTCAAAGGAGATGGATTTCGGGAAGCTTGAAGGCATGGAGCAGAAGACGTTGATGCTCGAGTGCCAGATCCCAGCTCTCGGGAAGACTGTCCGCGGTCAACTCGAATTTTTCTTGCTCAAAGGAGGAAAACGCGTTGGCGACAACTACTATCCGTTGACCGTCGCGGAGGCGGTAGAGCTGCCGAAGGAGGCGATGGCCGCGGCGAAGATCGCCGTCTACGACTCGTCAGAAGTTTTCAAAGGCATCAGTACCGAGCCGTCGACAGGCGACGTCCTCAAAGCCTTCGGGGTAACCGCCGTGCCGCTCAAGGATCTCGCCGCGCTGAGTTCTTGCACGCATCTCATCATCGGCGCCAACAGCGTCGACAAGAATCTCATACAGAATGCGGAGGCGGTGTACGCCTGGCTTAAGGGCGGTGGCAAGATCCTCTGCTTCGAACAGTCGCTTTGCGGCAAGCTTCCTTTCTTCCCGCACTACACCGTCGCCTCGGGGAATCCCGGCAACCTGCTTACGATCGTCGTCGAGACGCATCCCGTCTTCAAGGGGCTTGCGCAGGACGACTTCGACACATGGGCGGGGAGCATGGGGACGATGATGGACTACGCGCTCAGTCCGCTCGACGAGGGCATGGTGCTGGTGGGGCAGATGGCGGCCTCCGGCGACCCGGACGCCATCAAATCGACGCTCTGCGACGTCAAAGCGGGAAAAGGGCATCTGATCCTCTCGCAGACCGCGGCGACAAAGCGCGTGAACACCGATTCCGTGGCCCGCGCCTACCTGCGCAATCTCGTGGAGTACTTCATCACTGGCGACGCGGCGTTCGCGCTCGCCCTTCCGGAGGCAAGCTTCAGCAAGGTCACGTTCGTCGACGACAAGGACGCCTTGCCGATCGACTTGTCCAAGGTTGTCAACCAGTCGTTCACGGACGACAAGGCAGAGGACGGGCAGGGTGGATGGGGCGACTTCGGCACGGGGTTCGATGAGATCCCGCGCGGGGTGAGCCGTCTTCAGGGCGGGGTGCCGTTCAGGATCGTCGACCCGGCGGCGAACGGTGGCAAATCCTGCCTCGTGCTGAAGGGTGAGAAGCGCCCGGCATTCCCCGATAAGGTTGAAGGGATTCCGGTCAATGCGTCGCTCAACAGCGTGTTCCTGCTGCACACCGCCATGTACGCGCAGCCCGGTCCTGTGCTAAAGTACGTATTTCACTACGAGGATGGACAAACGAAAGAGTTCGTGGCGACGAACGAGAACGAGATCCCCGACTGGTGGCATCCGAAAAACCGCCTGAACGCCGCCGTGGTGTTCCAGAACGGCGAGCGGGGGCTGTACATGAGCGAGTTCATCAATCCGATGCCGAACAATCCGATAACGTCGATGGACATCGTCTCCTACGGCAAATCGGTGCCATTTGTGATCGCCGTTACCGGACGGCTCCGTCTCACCTCGACTATTTCCGGTGTTGGCGAGAAGTGAGTGATGAGGCATATTGCGTAAAACGTGAAACGTAAATGGGGCGGAGAACATTCAAGGTTGCACTCCGACCACTGAACCCTGAACCCCGAACACTGAACACTATGTCTGGTATGTGGGAGCATGTGGAATGAGGATTTTTGCGGACAAGGAGAATGCGGTTGTTGAATTCGCCGCGAACGAGTTGACCGCCTACATGGCGAAAATCGCGGGATGGCGCAGATCGGCGGTCTCCGGGGATGAGGCGCCGAGAAGAGGCGACGTTGTTCTCGCGCTCTTGAATGATCGACCAGTGGCGAAGCTGCCGAAGGTGATCGCGAAGCTGGTCCCGCAGATACAGCACGATGGATTCGTGGGTGGCGTGGCCGCCGGCATCTGTTATGTGGTGGCCCGCGAGCCCCGCGGGATTCTTTTTGGCGTGTATGATCTGTTGGAGCGGGAGTGCGGCGCCGTGTTCGCGGGGCCAGGCATGGAGTGGCTTCCCAAGATGAGGCGCACCTCCTTCCGTGGCTATCCCGCCGTCCGCAATCCCGCGCTTCCCCAGCGCGTCATCGGCTTCCACGAGTTTCAGAAGGCCGCCGCGCTTCCCCGTATTTTCGACTGGATGGCGAAGCGGAAGTTCAACGGAGTGCAACTGTTCGCCCACCACTACAGGGAGAATCGGGACGTAGTGCGTAAGGAGGTGGCGGAAAAACGAGGCATGCAGTTGGACATCGGCGCGCATTCCGCTTTTTTCTTCCTCTCGCCGAACGATTATCTCGCGTCGCGCCCGGAGTTGTATGCGAGGAATGCCGAGGGCAAACCCACGCAGCTCTGCTACTCGAATGTCGAGGCCGCCGACACGTTGGCTGAAAAGGTCAACGCGTTTCTCGACGCGAATCCGGAGGTGTCGGTGGTGGGGCTGTGGCCCGAGGACGGCATTGTGGCATGCGCCTGCCCAAACTGCGCGGGAAAGGTTGTCTCGCGCCTGGTGTACGAGTTTGTTTCCCGCGCGGCGCAGGGGATCGCTTCGCGGCATCCGCGGGTGCTGATCAACCATCTGGCGTATCTGAACAGCACCTGTCCGCCTGATGGCGCCGCGCCGTTGCCTGACAATGTGCTGGTCAACTTCTGCGACTACTGGGACAGGACGATCAATCATCCCGTCTACGATTACCGTCATGGCTGCAAGCCGCTTAAGGATGAACAAGAGAGCGAGGAATACCGCCGGACGGGCGCGCGCTTCCGGAACCACAAGGAGATCTGCGAGGAGATGGCCGCCTGGCGGAAGCTCACACGACATCCGACGGTGTTCTCATATTATTCCGATCTCATCATGAAACAGCGGTTGCTCACGAACGTTGCCCGAAGCGTCCGGCAGGATATGCGCTATCTGACCGCCATGGGCTATGAAGGGTTTGTCGACTGCTGTTGCCATCCCCATGAGTGGATGGCGGTGGCGTGGAACCTTTTCGCCCTCGGCGAGTTTTCATGGAATTTCGAAATGGAGTATGATACTGTTCTCGGGCGGTTCTGCCGCGGCGCGTTCGGCAAAGACGGCGCGGCGGCCGGACAACGCTTTTATCATGTGGTCGAAGAGTTGGAGAACGAGCCATGCCTGCTGGGGTTCAACGTGCTGGATCTGCTGCACCGCAACCCGAAGGAGACCGCCTATTTCGCGGGGATGATTCCCGAACTCGTCAAGCCCTGCGAGGAACGGTTCTCGGTTCTCTTGCGCGGGATGGGGGAAGCCCTCGACGAGCTTGCGGTGAAGAGGGCGTCAAAGGAAACGGTCGAGGCGCTCCGCGGAAATGTGCGTCGCCTTGAGGAGAAGCTCACGGAGAAATTCACCGCATATCGGGCATGTTTTACACGAGAATAAACGCGATCTGAAAAGGAAATAACGAACAGGAGGAGGTATGGGAAACCGGAATGCTGGATTGCTGGCCGTTGCGGGATGCGCGTTTGTGGTCGGTTTGTCGATGGCCGCGCAGGAGGGTGCGGGCGGCGAATGGACGACGCAGAAGGAGCTCTTCAGCTACAAGGGGGAAAGCTTTTCCTGCGAAGTGAAGCCTGACGGTATCTTCAAAACTATTGATGTGGGAGGGATGCAGTTGTTCCGGGAAGTTGTTCTGCACGGCTCCTACAATGCGGGCGACGATAAGCACGACAGCCGCTTTTTCCAAGAGGCTGATCCGGCGTTCCCGCTCAAGATCAGGCAGGACGGCGAGAACAAGTACACGATCAAAAAAGAAGGGCTTTTGAAGAACGCCAACTACAAGGACGGTGCCGCGAGATACGTGGAAACCGTGGTCCTCACGCCGCGCGGAATGACGTTCACCTACGAGACGGAGCAGACCGTCGCCCTTTCCGCCGCCTCCAGCATTTTCAAGACGCTGCTCTATCTGCCGGTCAAAACGTACGCGGCCCGTGGCAGTATGATGACGCCCGCCACCGGCGCGGTCAAGACGCTGGTCATTCCCGAGTCCTGCGAGAAGGAGCGCGCGCTGCACGTTGTCGATTCAGTCGACATCAAGTTTTCCTTGGAGAACGGTGTGCTGGAGTTGAAAGGGGAAGAGGGGACATCCATGAGCATCATGGACTGCCGCTCATGGGATCCCAAAGACCAGAGTTTCCGCATCGACATCCAGCCGGCGGCTCCGTGGAAGCCGAAGCCGGAGATCCTGCCCGCGGGCAAGAAAAGCAAATGGTCGTTTGTGATCACCTTCACGCCGCATGTGTGATTATTCCATGCTGCAACCAAGATCATACAAATGCCGCAAAAGAACGCAAAGAGCACAAAGATTATAATTTTTGATCATCACTATATTAATGCGTTTCTATGTGATCTTTTGTGTTCTTTCGTGGCTATCAATTTGAATGTGAAATGGAATTAATCGGTAGGGAGGAAGCCGTGCGCAAAGTCTGTCGTCTCAATTCACGGAGGTCGTAGCGTGCGCTTCGCCCCGTTGTTCACCGCGATGCTCGTTGCCTTCTCGGCATGTGTGATCTCCCCGCAGGGATGCGCGCTCGATCTTTCCCGCGGCGCCTGGACGGCCTTCTACGACAAGTCGGGCACGGCGACGGTCGAGGCGGTGTGCGAGGTGCCCGATGCCGCATGGGTGCCGATTGCCGTCGGCAGCTCCTGGGAAGAGCAGAAGATTGACGGCTGGCCGATCGAGCTCGAGAAACGGGAGGTGGTGTGGTATCGCTGCAACTTCGATGGGGTGGGGAATCTTGCCGGTAAGGTCGCCGTGTTCTTCGCCGGAGCGATCGATGACTGTGATGTCGTCTATTTGAACGGTGTCAAAATCGGCGAGACTGGTCCTGACGTGCCGAACTCCTACCGGGTCGCACGTGCGTACCCCGTGTCGAAAACGCTCCTCAGAAAGAGCGGCAACGAACTGCTGATCAAAGTTGTCGACGACAGGGGGAAGGGCGGTGTGTGCGGACTTCCTGTCGCATTCTACGCGAGAGAGGTCTACGACGAGTATTATGCGTTGAGGAGAGCTCCCAACCCGTTCGGGTTGCGCATGTACACCCAGGAGTTCTCCGTCGTCTGCGCCGATAACGACGGCGCCGAGCGCCTCGAGCTTGAGGCCTGTCCGCTCCTCAATGACGCCCAGTGGGCGTTCTCAGGGCGATGGGACGACAACAATGTCCGGCACGTGGAGATGAAGGAACTCATGCGGACGCATGGATGTCGGGCGACCTTCTACCTCAACTCCTACACGCGGGAAGAGCCGTTCACCATTCAGAAATATGTGCTGGCCACCGGCCCGTTGTTGACGCAGGACGGTTTCAGCGTTGGCGGTCACACTCTGCAGCATCCTGACTTGTCCCGAGTGGACAAGAATCAGTTATTCCGCCAGATCGCCGCCGACCGGGTCTATCTCGAATACGCCGTGGGGAAACCGGTGAACTCCTTTGCGTTTCCCGGCAGTGATTACGGACAGTCGAAGACGCCCGAGGTCAGAGCCGATATCGCCGAGGCGCTCATCCGCGCCGGCTACCTGCATACGGTCACGAGTGACTTCACCCGCGAGGAAATCGGCAATCGCTCGGTTCAAGTGCAGAGCGTGAACATCATCGAGCCGGGGGACGAGAACCCCGATCCCGTCCGTTTCGACAGTCTGCTCAATTGGTATACGGCGACGGATAAACTCAAGGCGACATGTCCGAATCTGACTGTGGGAATTCATGTGTGGCATACCCCGGAGGGCTTGGAGAAACTGGGGCAGTGTCTGGCGCGTTATGCGGACAGGCACGACTGGTGGTACTGCAACCAAACCGAGTATGCCGCGTACCGCTATCAATACAAGGCGAGCAAACTGGAGAAGGTGAAGGTCGTCGCTGATAGGGCGTTCTTCCGGCTCAGTCGTCCCTATGGCGCGGATGTGGGGGAGGACGTGCCGCTTTCGTTGAAGGTCAAAAACGCTCTGATCCGCGAGGTCACGCAACCGGCGGCGACACATACAGACAAGGTGCGGGGCGGCACGACAATCATCAATGTTGCTCATGACCCGCGCATGGCTGTTCCCGCCATAATCGACATGCACGAGAACCGGGGAAATCTGCCGGAGGCGCACGCACCCATGACCAGCAAACTGCCCGGCGTTCAGTTTTTCATCAGAGTTGACGAGAAGGCGGGATTGATCCATTTCACTGGACGGAATGACTCGGCGTACGCGTGTGCGGGCGTTTCCCTGCTCTCACGGGTGCCGTTGCGATACGAGGAGAGCGGAAGGCGCGTCGAGTTCGGAACGCTCAACTCGGCAGCGACCCGTTCAGAGACCATACCGCTTGGAGGACAGAGAGACGGCAAGGACTATCGTGAAGGAAATCCCTATTATATCGTGCAGGCTGACTTCAGCTACAATGGACAGCCTGTTCGCGTGTTCGCGACGGCTCTTGTCCTCAACTCCCCGGAGACCGCCGCGGGGAAATAGCCGTGGCGTCGGCATCGCCCCTGCGGCGAAGGCAAAAAGTCCCCTTTCCCTTGACAAGGCGCTTCCTGTCGGATATAATAATTTAAACGTTTAAAACACTGTGGCTCACCATGGCTCCAACACTGAAAGACATCGCTGAGAGTCTGGGCATCTCGTACGCCACCGTCAGCTTCGCGCTGAAGGGCGACACGCGGATCGCCGAGCGCACCCGCAAGCGGGTGCGGGAGGCGGCGGCGAGGCTCAACTATGTGCCGAACACCATCGCCAAAGCCCTCCAGTCGAACAAAAGCCTTTTGATCGGCTGCCTCATGTCGGACGTGCGCAGTTCCTACACGGGGGAATTGCTCCAAGGCATAGGGGAGGTAGCCGCGGGGCGCGGCTACGGCATGCTGCTCGGTCTCGTGCAGTACTCTCCCGAGCATGCGGACGAGCAGTTGAGCACGTTTCTCGCAAAGCGGGTCGACGGCGTCATTGCGTCGTGGGTGACGCCCCGCGCGCGGGCTCGTTTCCACAGCGTGGACGCGTCCGGGACGCCCGTGGTCGCCTGCTCCACGCGTTCGTTCGGCAAGGGGATACCCTATGTGATCAACGACGATCTCGAAGGAGGGCAGATGGCGGTCCGGCACCTTGTCGAGCTCGGGCACACGGCAATCGCCTATGGTTTCGCCACGCATGACGATGATCTCCGGCTCAAGGGATGCCGCAAGGCCGCCGCGGCTGCCGGATTACAGGCGCCTGCCACCTTCAAGGATGAGAACGATCTGTCGCTCTTGCTCGACTCCGGCGCGCGGCCGACTGCCATTGTCGCCTATTCCGATCATGACGCGATCAAGGTGAGGCATCTGCTCGCCGGGCGAGGGTTACGTGTGCCGGGCGACATGTCGCTGATCGGATTTGATGACATTTGGACCGTGTCTCTGCCGGAGTTCGACTTCTCGACCATCGCCATCCAGAAGCTGGAGATCGGCAGGCAGACGGCGGAGATGCTGTTGGACCGGATTGATGGAAAAGCTGTCAAAAACAGACGCATCATGCCTGAGGTGAAGGCGAGGGGCAGCACTGCGAAAACACTCCGAGGGCGTGCGGAAGGCGGACGGCGTGGTTGCCAGTGATCGCCGACTTTGAAGGCACCAGCTACCGGACGGATTGTTTATAGCGTGGAAGACAATTCGAGACCATTAAAAATCTGGGAAAACACTTTGAGGACGAGGTGTCATGGGCGACGTGATTGCCAGGAATGAACGACAGGCGGGCATGACTTGACGGACAAATTGTTTGTGATGTGGATGACAATTCAAGATTATTAAAAATCTGGGAAGGTGGTGTTGCTCGCATGACAGGCATTATCCCAACCGGCTTCAGTTTTCATCGGAGGCGCAGTCAGATTTTTACCCTGATAGAATTATTAGTTGTCATCGCCATCATCGCGATCCTTGCCTCGCTGCTCCTGCCTGCGCTGCGGAACGCGCGGAAGAGTTCGAGGAAGATCGTGTGCGCGAACAAGCTGAAGCAGATGAGCACAGGGTCGAAATATGCGGGATACACCTTTGAGTTCGTCTCAGATAAGCATCTGCTGAAGCCTGGAAGTATATTCTGTCACGTATACACCATATCGCGGGAGCGGTGATATCGGCACAGGGGGCAATAAACGCGGGGGGTCGCATGGATGCGTTCCGAAGTTTGCTTGATCACGTTCATCCCTTAAAGATAATTGACACCCACGAGCATCTGCCGTTTGAGGTGGAGCGTCCGAAGGACTCGGATGTCCTCGCAGAGTGGCTGCAGCATTATTTCTCGTGCGATCTTGTGTCCGCCGGTCTGTCCGACAGCGATCTCGCACTAGTCCGCGACAGCCATCAGGACATCAAAAGCCGATGGAAGATCGTCGAACCCTACTGGCATGCGGCCGAGACCACGGGGTACGGTCGTTCTCTGGCCATCGCGGCACGAGATCTCTACGGCATCGACACGATCAATGCCCGGACGATTGAGAAGCTTGACCGTCTGTTCAAGGAGTCCCGGGCGCGCGGTGGACATTACCAGTTCGTGTTGCGGGACAAATCAGGCATAGCTCTGTCGATCCGCGACTCAATGCCTATTCCGTACCAGGAGACGGCGGATCCGTTTGTCTTCACCATGAGAACGGACGGGTTCATGTGCCCCACGCATTACAGCCAGATGCGCGCCACGGGAGCGGACGTGGGAGTTGCGGTGCACACCCTTGCCGACTGGATGGAGGCCACCCGTCGGCACATTGAAAGGAGCTTGAACGGTTCCACAAGAGTCGTGTGTCTGAAATGCGGTTTGGCGTATCACCGAAGCCTTCGCTTCGAGAAAGTCACCTATGCGGAAGCCGAGCGCGCCTTCAACGAGTTCTTCAGCGACCGCAATCTCCCGGACTGGCGGCCGCCTGTCAAGGCGGCACAGGCACTGTCGGACTGGATGATGCATTTTGTATGTCGTGTGGCCGACGACAACAAGCTCGTATACCAGATACACACGGGGCTCCAGGAAGGGAACGGCAATGTGATCTACGACTCCCATCCGGCACTCCTGACAAACCTTTTTCTGGAATACCGCAACACGCGGTTTGACGTCTTCCACATGGGCTATCCCTATGTGATGGAACTCGGAGCTCTCGCCAAGAATTTCCGTAATGTCTTTATCGACATGTGCTGGGGGCATATCATCAGCCCGGAAGCCGCCCGGCGCGCCCTTGTCGAATGGCTGGATGTGGTGCCCGCCAACAAGATCAGCGCGTTCGGCGGGGATTACTGTTTTGTCGATGGCGTCTATGGACACCAGTTCCTTGCCCGCCAGAACGTCGCGGCGGCGCTTGCGCAGAAGGTGGCGGACGATTCACTTAGTCTGTCGCGCGCCAAAGAGGTGGCTGGCTGGCTGTTTGTTGACAATCCCAGACGGCTATTCGGGCTTGACCGCTTCCTCCCTATCCCTGGGCCGGTGGCGCGGAAATAGCATAAACATGGAGGATCTTATATGAGTGATACGGGGAAGCGGGCGTCGGCGGCCGGGTATATACGGAAGGTCGTCAGGAAATTGTCGGTTGAGATCGGGCCGCGGGCCCCGGGAAGTCTGGGGGAGCGCGAGGCCGCGTTATGGATAAAGAGCGAGTTCGATTCGATGGGGCTTCCGGCGCAGATCGACCAGTTTGCGAGTCCGTCATGCGGGTGCGTTGGTTCGAAGCTGTCCGCGGGGGGGAAGATCTTCCGCTCCACGCCGTTGCAGTTTTCCCCGCCGGGGAAGATCGCCGGTGAGTTCGTCTTTTTGGGCGACGAGGAGATGGCGGCCGCCGCCGAGGTCAAGCCAGGCTCTATCGGCATGCTTATGCCGGTGGCCGGCCTATTCGATAGGCAGCGTCTGGTGAGGGAGCTTGCGGAGAAAGGGCTCGGCGGGTTGGTCGTCATCACGCCGATGACGGACACGGTCAACGGGAAGATCATACGGGATCCGACGCAGCGGCGGATGCCCGTGGTGACGGTCAACCACGACGTCGCCGAGTCGCTGACGCGTCACGTCGGGCACATCATCGAGCTTTCTGTTGCCGCGGAGAACAACCCTCACGAGGGAATGTCCCAGAATGTGGTCACCACCATCAAGGGCACGGGGTCGCACTGGCTTGCGGTCTGCGCGCATTACGACACGGCGTCCGCCTGCCCCGGCGCGCTCGACAACGCGGGCGGCGTCGGCGCGCTGCTTGCGGTCGCCAAGCGGTTGCGCAAGACGATCCCGAAGGCGACCATTCACTTTGTCGCCTCGGGCAGTGAGGAATATGGCGGCATGGATTTCACGGGCAGGGGCATGTTGCGCTTCTTCGACCGGATGCGCGGCGATCTTGAGAACTGCGTCTGCCTGCTCGACATCGACGACATTGGCCACAAGGTCGGCACGCCTATCTACTATGCCGCCGGGCCGAAATCCTTCCGCGGGACGGCGGCCTCGGCGCCCGCCACGCTTCGGCGTTTGTTCAAGGATCGCTGGAAGTTTGAAGGGGGCGACAATGGAGCGGCGCATCAGTTCGGCGTCCCGTATGTCTGGTTCTACGATCATTCGTTGAAAACGTTCTACCACACGCCGAAGGACACGATCCGCCACGTCGATTTCAAGAAAGCGGCGCTGTTCGTGGACGACATCGAGGTGATGGCGCGGCGGTTGTCGGACTGTGCGCCGTTCTCGCCATTTTCGAAAACGGACTCGGTGACGGTGCGTCCCGCGCGCTTCGAGGATATCCCGGCGATCTGTGGCATCACGGAAAAGGCGTTTGAGCCTGTTAGCCTTGTGAGAATGCGGCAGGACTTTTTCGGCGAGCGGCTTGGCGGAAAGAACTGGAGCGAGTACAAGTGCCGAGAGCTTGAGGAGTTTTGTCGTCAGCGCATATATCAGGTTGTCGCCGCGGAGGTTGCGGGGCACGTCGTTGGCTACGCCACATGGCTCTTCGACGCCGAGCAGGGGATCGCCGAGATTGGCAACAATGCCGTCCATCCCGAGTTCCAGGGGAAGGGCATCGGCAAGGCCCTGCAGAAGGAGGTCGAGCGGCGGATGCGCGAGGAGGGATTCACCCGCTTCACCGTCAGTACGCTCGGAGTCGACATCCCCGCCCAGAAACTTTACGAGAAGCTCGGCTATACGCGATACGCGGAATCCATGCATTACCTAAGGAAGGGGTAGGGGCGTCATCTGTCATTAGTCATCCGCCTAATTAGCTAATGACTAATGACTAATGTTCGGCGTCGTGCGCGGGGTGAGGCTCGCCTGGATCTCCGCGGGGGTGAGGCGTCGCCATGAGCCGGATGCCAGATCTCCAAGTAGCAGCGCGCCGACACCCATGCGCTTGAGCGTGTAGACCCGCGAGCCGAGAGCCATCACGATCCGCCGGATCTCGCGTTTCTTGCCCTCGCCCATGACGAAGACGTAGGTGGTGCCCGTCAGGTTGCGGATGGCGACGGGCTTGAGGAACTCGCCGTCATCCGTGATCCCCTCCAGCGCCCTCTGAATCTCCTTGACCGCCAATGGCCTGTTGACGGTGACATGGTAGGTTTTCCATATCTCATTGCGCGGATGGGTGAGGCGATGCGCGTAGTTGCCGTCGTCCGTGAAGATGATGAGCCCTTCGCTGTCCTTGTCGAGTCGTCCTGCGCTGTAGAGGCGGTGTCCTGAGAGGTTGACGAGCTCGATGGCCAGGTTGCGTTGCTTGGGATCGGTGTTCGAGCAGGCGTAGCCGACGGGCTTGTTCAGCATCAGGTAGGCGAAGGAGGATGGGGAGACGGTTTTGCCGTCGACGGTGACGACATCCCCCTCGTCGACGAAGCGCCAGGGATCGAGGACGGCCACGCCGTTGACCAGCGCCTTGCCGTCCTTCACAAGGTCGGCGCAGCGCCGCCGCGCCGCCACGCCGCACATCGCGAGGTAGCGCACCAGCCGGATCGGAAACTCGATCCGCCCGATGTCGCTTTCCGTAGAATCGTCTTGTGTCTTCGTCGGCATAGATGACTACCGGCTCCTCTTCCGTTTCTTGGCGAACGCCGTCTGCAGGTCTGTGTTCACCTCGACAAGATCAAAAGCGGTCGGATCAGGATTCTCCCCAAACCATTCCAAGAGTTCCTCATTCTCAGCCGCGCTGCGGGGATCGTCGAGCGAATCAAGCATCTGGGCATAGCCATAGACGCCGCCGCAGTCTTCCGGCGGGGCGGCGTTCTCTCCCGCGAGGCATACCGGATAGCCTGGATAATCGGCGGACGCCTCAAGGATTTTCTCGACAACGATCTCGTGCGCCCAGTCGTCCCCGAAGTCATACGTGTACAGGAATTTGGCCTTCGGGGCGGAGGCGGCGTCGGCCAGGAGGATCGTCGAGGCGTCTTGCGTGTCCATTTCGTCGTCATCCTCCAAAATGTCGGGCGAGGCGTAGTATTCCCCGTCAACGACGAACTGGTGCAGATGGCTGTTCGTCCACGGCATGACGACTTGAATGAGCACGTGAAGCTCGGCCAGGGAGGTCGAACCGGCGATGAGTACCCGGCGCCAGATTTTCGGATCCGATCCCTTCAGGGTGATCTTAAGTTGATAGACACTCTTCAACGCGCTTGTTGACTTCATGTAAATCATCCCCTTCTATTGCTCGTATTCCTCTTGACATATGTAACAAATAAAGCTAAAATAAAAATGCCCTGGTCAACCGAAGCCTGACGTTATGCGTCAGGTATTGATGTAGGTTGAGTGGGGTTTTTCTTTTTATTCCCATTTTTCGTCCTATCCGCTTTGAATTCCATTTCCTTGGGCTTGAAACTCCAGTGTGCGTAGACGGTTTCCCATTCTCTGCCGGCTCTTGTTGAAATACCGATATTGAACCGTGGATGGATTCCCCTTATCTCCTTGAGAATGATTTTGTAAAGCTTTTCCTTGGCCTTGGTCCGTTTGCCACGGCGGCGGGTGCCAGGGATTTTCTCCTTATGCTTGTCGTTCAGGCGGAATGCCATTGCGCCCATGACGATGTCCAAGCACTGGAGAAGAACATGCTCATGAGAACGTACTTCCGTGATGGCATCGTCCCGAATCTGGAACGGCATCGCGTGGAGCATTTTGATCAAAAAAACGCGGAATAAAGTAGCCTTTTCGCTCGTGTCAGGAAATTGGTCGAAGTAAAGGCGTAGCGAGGGGCGTCGGTGACTGGAGGGAGGACTTGCAAGCTGGAATCCATGCTTGATGAACTGATAGTAGAGCAGGAAGTATTCGTTATCAAAATGCTCGTTTGTCAACGCGGTCGGCTCATTCGCATTTTGACGGAACATGATTCGGATGCGAACACCACCACCTCGCATATGCGTGAAAAAATGTTGGACAAGTTTGACGTACCGCTCAAGGTACAGTTCCGTCACCTTCTCCCATTTGACCTCGCCAAATAAATTGAGTTCCTGCTTTAGCTTGTTAAGCGAACTGCTGATCGTTTCATAGGATGATGCCGCCACCATCAACCCACCGTAGAAGTTGGAGTAATACTTCCCGGCACGGTCGGACTCGTCACAGAACAGGATGTACTCCTTCTCAGCCATTACTCAGAATCTCCATGGCAGCCTTCTCGTCCTGCTCGATGGCGATCTCCACCGCGCGCTTCGCGCGGCCAAGCAGTAGGCGGGCGGAACGGATAGACGCCATAATGACAACCTATGCGAAAAAGATATTTCTGATGAGACGATGTGGGAATGTAATCGGGGGTGGCTTGAAGAGCAAGCGTCCAGCTTTGCTTAACCGAGACGCGGCCTGCTCCCGAAAACGCCTCGCAGTGATCCCATGCGTCCGCCGCGGCGGATTGCCGCAGGCGCTCCAAAGCCGCTTTGCGGGTAAATGCATTTCAGCGGTGAGTGGGAAACGCCCTTTCTTTCCCTTACTCGAAAACCCTCGTCAGCCTTGAAATCACTCGTCGGTGATGGCATTTATGATGGCATGCAAACGATGACGCATAGAACATCCTTCGCTTTTGATGAAGCGACGGCAAGACGCCTCAAACGGCTGGCGTCTCTTTGGCGTGTTTCCCAGGCGGAAGTAGTCCGGCGCTCAGTCGCTCAGGCGGAGTTGCTTGCGGCTCCCCTCAAACCCGCTCCAGTGGAAATGCTCTGCGCCTATCATGCGAAGGGCGGCCTTGATCGAGCCCAAGCTGAAGCCTATCTCACTAAAGTTTGCGTGGATCGGAAACACTGGAGGCGGGGATGATGTTACTCGAATTCTATGACTGAGAATAATAACGAGAGACGCGAGGGCGCGAAGGGCTTTCTCGCGCTGGTGGCGACGCCGATCGGCAATCTTGAGGACATCACGCTGCGTGCGGTGCGGATCCTCCAGGAGGCGACCCTTATCGCCTCCGAGGACACGCGCAAGGCCATGATCCTGCTCGGCCGCCACGGCATCGAGGGCAAGAAGATCGTCAGCTATCATACGCACAATGAGCATCACATGACGCGGCGTTTGGTGGACGAGGCGTTGGCCGGCGGGAAGGTGGTGGTGATCAGCGAGGCGGGCACGCCGTGCCTCTCGGACCCGGGATTCCTCATCGTCCGCGAGGCGGTGAGGAGCGGCATCGAGCCGCTGATCGTGCCGGGCGTGTCGGCGCTGACGTTCGCCGTCGCCGCCTGTGGCCTGCCGGTGGAGCGCTTCTGCTTCCACGGCTTTCTGCCGGTCAAGTCGGGGCGCCGCCGCAAAGCGTTGGAGGAGATCGCGCAGAGCACGCTGACGGCGTTCATCTACGAGTCGCCGCACCGGATTGAGAAGCTCGCCGCGGAGATTGTCGAGGTCATGGGCCCTGACGTCCAGGTCGCTCTGATACGTGAGGCGACCAAGCTGCATGAGCAGATCATCAGGGGCTCTGCCGCGGAGGTGGTGGAGAAGCTGAAGAGCACCACGATCAAAGGCGAGTTCGTGGTCGCCGTCTCGCCGCGGATGGCGCGTCTGGGAGCCGGGAGCGGCGACGAGGAACCGCATGACCGTGGATCGGGAGATGAGGAATGATGGTGCCGCGTAGATCATGTGTGTGCGCTCTCGCCGTGATGGCACTGATCGTCATGGGGGGCACTGTCGTCAGCGCGGAGTTAGAGGAGAACGACCGGGAAACAAAGTACTGGAGCGAGTTGCTCCGCGGTAAGGAGAAGGAGCTTTCCCTTATCGAGCGTGAGATGCAGATCTACTACCGCGAGATAGCCGAGCGCGTCTTGCGCCTCGAGGCCATGCGCCGTCTCGTCGAGGTGCGCACCCACCAGTTCACGTTCGCTCTCATCGCGAGCACCCGCAGTCCCTATGAGTTTCGGCTTCTCTGCAAGGACATCTATTCGCTGGTGACAAAGGGCAGGCATGAGCGGGATGAGGCTGAGCGATTGCTCGGGGAGATCAATGAAGGCTTGCGCATGCTCTCTCTCATGCGGGCCGAGATGGAATCGCTCAAGGGCGATACGAAAGACATTCCGCCCGAGATGCGGGAGACGGCCGGCCGGATCGTCAATCTGCTTGCCGATCTTGAGGGCAAGCTGCTCACGCGTCGAGATTCTCTGGCGGGTGAGCTTGCCAAGTTCAACGAGCAGCGGGACGTGTGGCGCGCGTCTTTCGAGAAGTTCGAGAAGGACATACCCGCGCGGCTGACCGCCTATTTTTTCAACGTGGACGCGAGCGTGTTTTCCGTGGAGACCTGGAGCTACGTTTCGTTCTCCTGCCATGAATGGGTTGAGATGCTGCCCTACACGCTGGCGAGGAAGGTTCCTGACGAGACGCGGAAATGGTTCCTCATCGGGTTCTGCGTGTGCGTCGGGCTTTTGTTTTTCACGGTGGCGCGCATGGTGCTGGTGAGGCGCGTGTATCCCGCATGGGGGGTGAAGGTCGAGTCCATGGGGCTGTTCCGCGACGCGCTTCTCTGGGCATCCCTGGCGGGGGGGCTCTTTCTTGCCAGCGTCATGTTGAAGTTCCCCGAGACGGTTCTGCTGACGCGCCTGGCGGTCATTCTTGTGGCGCGGGCCGCCATGGATTTCTCATGGGGGTTGCGGTTGACGCATGTCGACGCGGACAGGCGTTCACCGCTTGCTCCCCTCTTCTGGCTGTACGTGGCGGGCATGACGTGTCAGATACTGGACGTCAACGCGGTCCTGCTTTGCCTGGTGTGGCCGACCCTGCTTGTGCTGGTGTGCGTGAGGCTGCGGGCCGGTCTGTCGGGGAAGTATCGACAGATCACCAAGAGGGTTATATGGATATCACTCGGCCTTGTGGCTGCCTTTTGCGTACTTTCGCTGGCCGGCTACTCCATGCTGTCGATGTTTCTTTCCTACGTCCTTTTCATAACCCTGCTTGGCACGCAGTTCGGCATGTCGTTCGGCGCGCTGTTCCGGGAAGCGATTATGCGGGAACGCGGGCGGCTTGGTGAGCTGCCCACCGCGACGCTTCTCGGCATCGGCATCCCTCTCGCATGGTTTGCCATCATCGCCTTCCTCACGGTCTGGGCGGCCGACCAGTTCATCGAGTTGAGTGTCCTCGCCAAGCTGGTCAGCAAAAAAGTCATGTTCGAGGGCGTTGTCATCAGCATTCCCATCATCGCCATCGTCGTGTTCCTCTTTTTTGTCTGCAAGACGTTCATCGGCGTGCTGCACACTTCGTTGGAACGCTATCTTGTGGGGGTGAGGATCGACTCGGGATCGCTCCCGTCTCTGAAGCGGCTTATCACCTATGCGGGGTGGTTCGCCTATTTCCTTGTGGTCCTGAAGGTCTTTGATGTGAAGTTGACCAACTTCGCTGTCGTGGCGGGAGGACTTGGCGTCGGCATTGGCATCGGCCTGCAGAACGTCGTCAACAACTTCGTCAGCGGGTTGATGATCCTTTTCGGACGGACCGTCCGTCCGGGCGACACCATCCAGATCGGTCCGCGCTGGGCGAAAGTGGTCGACGTGAACATCCGCAGCACGGTGATCAAGACCAATGACAACGCGATCATCACCATTCCCAATTCGAACCTGATCTCCGGCGAGCTGACCAACTGGACGCTGAATGATCCCTATTTCCGCGCCGAGATAAAGGTCGGTGTCGCCTACGGTTCCGACGTGCCCACTGTCGAGCGGTTGCTCATCGGCGTGGCGTCATCTGACGAGCGCATCCTCAAGGAGCCCGAGCCGCGGGTGCTGCTCAGCGACCTTGCCGACAGTTCCATGATCTTCACGCGCCGCGTCTGGTTCGACGTCTCCCACGACCCCTACGTCCAATCCGAGCTCCGGAGGAAGATTGTGAAGGTCTTCGAGGAGAACCGCATCGTCGTGCCGTATCCGCAGATGGACGTCCATCTCAGCAAAGAGGCGTGAGGCCAGAGGCAGGCTTCTTGAATACCATTCTCCTTGTCACCATCCGCGTCCGTGCTTGACTTGCTGTATGTGTTTTATGAACAATTGGTTGACTGAGGTCGGCACCAAGGGGCAAGGGACAATAAACTTGAGGAAATATGCTCAAACAATCGTTGGTTTTAGTGAGTTGTTTTTACGTTGTAAATGCTTTTGCTGGGGAGATTAGTGCTTTTCCTGTTAAGCGGTTATGTGGAGAAAGTGGATATTTCAGAAATATCAAGGTGACGCATGAAAGCATTATAATTAGCACTCACGAGAACAATCGTGGCGGCAGCGTATATTGCACAATCAATGATGGTAGTGAATTCAGGATGCAAAACGGTGCCGATTATTTATTCCCTATAGGGTGTAGTATTAGAATGCGGTCACCAGCAGGAGCAGGGACGGTAACATTTACCCCTCTCGAAGGTCAATTAAAAGATCTTGGATATCTTGTCAAAAGGCTAAGTGGACACTCCCCCGGTAGCGAGGGCACAGGATATCTTCTGTTTTTTAACAAGGAACCAAACATTGATGTTGATTGTGCCTTTTTCGTACCAACGGAAGAAGCAGCGTTGGCAGCCATGAAATCTACCGGGTTAGATCCCACTAAAAAATCACCGATTAACAAGAAAACCTTTATAATTCCCGATGAAATAAGGCCCCTAAAATATGATGAGTTGTTTGGCGAAAAGGGTATCTTTGAACGCCTCACCTGCGTAAAAAGCAACACGGTCGACTACCGCCTCAAATTCAAACAGGATGGTCCCCGCTACCAGTACTCCGTCAATTACCTCAAGCCTGTCGAGAACAAGCCGGGAGAGGAGATCATAATCCAACAAGGAGATAGGTTCAGGCTGACGGGAAGCAACTTGAGCCTAAGTTTCGACCCTTTGCCGAAGTCCTATAAGTTATCTGGATTTTCCGTAGTGCTGGAAATCGATCAACGATCCTCGGGAAAAGGCTTGCTACGCACTGAGGGATTTTTGAAGGATTCTGGTTATGTCAAGGGGAGCGAGATTAGGGAAATGTATTCCCGAATGAGCTATCCTGCGATTGGCGCAATGAAGTTGTCTGAGGCGGACTCCAATAAGTTCTCAGTCGCGAAATATGAGGATGTCGTAGGAGAAGGCGTCAACTTTGAAGTCATTGGCGGAACTGCAAATATCGACAAGATTGATTTCGATGGCAAGAAATTCACCATAAAACTCAACAGCAAAAACTTTCCTTTCAACTGTTTTGTGGACAAAGATCACATCAAAGTCGAGAAGAGGGAGGATGTGATTACAGCTCCGGTCGGTTCTGTCATCTGGCTTAGCAACTTGGGAAGCACCCTCCTCCCTCTCCCGGAACCGTTGCGGGACGGCGGATTGCATGTGGTGCTGAAATGCACACGTGGGCGGTGGAAGGAATGTTATTTCATCTTTACGGGCCGAGAGAAAGATGGGAAGAAAGAGGTGCTGGTGACCGAGCCATATCTTAGTGCGGCATTGGTTGCGTTGGAGAGAGTCCGCAAGGAGCCGGTAGAGGTGCCTGCGGAAAAAGTTGTCGCGGAATACAAGGGACCCCCAGTCTTGGTTCCGCCTGGATGCAAACCCAAACCGGGAACAGAACCCGAACCATACACAAAGACCGGATGGGCCAAGGAAGTTGTTTTGTTAAAGACTGGCATTGAGCTGGTCTTTGTCCCCGCTGGGGAGTTTTTGATGGGGGCTCCGAAAGACGAGCCGGGATGGGGTAACACACCCCAACACAAGGTGAAATTAAGCCGACCTTATTATATCGGCAAATACGAGGTGACTCTGCGGCAATGGGCGGAGGTGATGGGGAGCATCCCTTCAAAGCTCGCTTATGATGATGATGAATACATCGCAATCCATCCCGCTGAAAACGTGAGCTGGAATGACTGTAAAACATTCCTTGATAAGCTGTGCGTGGTAGAGGGGGTTCCTGCCGGAGTGCTCCGGCTTCCTACAGAGGCGGAATGGGAGCGCGCCTGCCGAGCTGGAACCAACACGAGGATTTATACTGGTCCGCTGACTATTAAGTGGGACTGGTACGCTCCTGAACTTGATGCGGTGGCATGGTATGGGGGCAACAGTGGTAAACCGGCGACAGACACGCCTCCAAGCGGAGATTTGAACCAGCAATCGCGTCCTCCCGGAACCACCCCCCATCCTGTCGGGAAGAAACTTCCGAACGCATACGGAGGCTATGATTTTCTGGGCAATGTTTCCGAATGGTGCTCTGACTGGGATGCGCAGAATAGATTCATGGATTCCACCGACCCTATTGGCCCCAAGGACGGGATGTATCGCGTTTTACGTGGGGGTAGCTGGGATAGCAAGGCTGTTGATTGCCGATCGGCAAGCCGCAGTTGTAATGATCCCGGTTTCAGTGCGGAAACATATGGTATACGCATCGCAATCACGGCTGTCGAACATACGCTGGACAAGGTTAGCGTGAAAGAGGAGAAATGAAAAGCGACTGCGTTTCAACCCTGAGAGCGCCGAGTCCAGTTCGGGGCAACGTCTTTTCCCCGCAAAACGAAGGCGTTCCGAGCATCTCCGATCTCGGGATGTGGTGCGAGCCACCGTACTCAAAATTCACATTTCCATACGCATACGGTCTATAAGCAGTCCGCCAGCGGCGCGGGACGCAGGGGGGCGACGAGTTGCGCGTCCGGCGAGAGTTGGCTCCAGGCGAGCGTTGCGGCTGTTGCCGTGTGCTCGAAGGTGGGGGACGCCGCAAAGGCCGTCTGCGCCTCGTCAAGCAGTTCCATGCCAAATCCCATCGCGGTCTCTTGCAGCTTCGCGGGGAGAAGCTTTATCTCCGAGCCTGTGTGGCAGACCGCGTCCAGCCAGACGTGTCCGTTCTTTTCTCCCGTCTCCCAGCGCGCCGGCCGGCCGTCGAAGATGGCGGGAAGGGCGTGGACGACCACTTTGAGAGGAGACGCGTGGAGCTCGTAAAGCCCATCTCCCCGCGTGTTGACCGAGGCTCCCGCCGCGGTCACTTCAAGGCGCAGCCGGAGGTCCGCCGCGGAGAACACGCCGTCGGACGGACGGTCGAGATGGCAGTGGAAGTCTCCCTGGTCCGTGACGAGGAAGACGGTTGCGAGGGCGCGGGAACCGCGCTGAAACGTTCTGACGGCTGCTGAGGCGAAGTCTTTTCCATCCTTAAGGAAGCGCAGGCGGAGGACCGCCACCGTATCGCCATCCTGCCGCCAGTAGCCGATGAGGGGGCGGCGCTGCGTCCACAGCGTGTCGAAGGTGACGCTGCCAAGGCAGCCCCGCTGGTTCATCCACGTGAATCCTCTTGTCGAGCGGTGGTCTGGCTCCCGGCGGATGAAGCGCGTGTCGACACTGAGCTCCTCCTGCGGCTGTTGGACAAAACGCTTCCTCAGTTTTTCCGGGCACGGCAGATGCGCGCCGTATGAGGGCGGCTGCGGTTCACCACGGGCGGCGTGGAGGATCTTGGCTCCCGTCTGCGCGGCGAGATAGGCGGCGGTGTCGCCGGAGAGGAGGTCGGCATAGGAGCGGCTGTGCGGCCCGGCAAGCTGTCCCGTCGGCGGATGGAAATGCTCGGCGAGACTCTCCCAGATGAACAGGCGAAGGCTTTCCGCGGCGCCGCGGGTGGCGGGATCACGCACAAGCGCGAGGATACGCTCCACCTCGTGAAGGGCCACGAAGGTGTAGCAGGGGCTGTTGTACTCGTTCAGGCCGCCGTGGTGGTGCGTGTATTCCAGGAAGCGCGCGATACGGCGACGGCCATAATCGAGTAGCCGTGGTTCGTCCAAAAGCTCACCGGCGGCGGCGGTGACGCCGACTCCCATGATGGCGATGTTCGTGTAGCCGGGGCCGACATTACGGCGGAATATCGACCAGGCGGCATGCCCCACCGCCTCGCCCATCCGCCCCGCCAGGCTGGCAGGCAGTTTGCGGGGATGAAAGATCAGCATGTCCGCCAGAAGCGCGCCGCAGAAGTCCGCCCAGTTCCAGTCCGGTGGCGCCATCTCGGCAAGAGGTTCTTCGACGGCCCATGGCCAGATGCCGTAGGTCGGATTCAACGGATCGGTGTCTTGATGGGCGAGCACCGCCTCGATCACGCCACAGGCGCGTTCGACGCAAGCCGAGTCGTCGCTGGCGAGCAGGCGCGAGGCGATGGCGAGATTCTCCCGCGTGAAGTGGGCCCAGGTGCCGTCGGGCAGACGGCTGTGGTAGCCCGGTGTGTGCGCCTTTTGGCCGTACAGTCGCCGTTGGGGGTCGTAGTCGTTCTCGATCCGCGCAAGCACGTCATGCATATCGTGTCTCCACTGGTCAGTCGAGTTATAGGTGCCGCGTGAGGAAGTCGTAGGCCTTCTCACCCGAGATCATATGGCGCCCTTCGAAGTAGTCCGTCTCGATCCCTTCTTTGGCCCGGAACACGCCGTAGACCGCCCGCGCCTTGCGGACGCTGTCCTTCACCGCCTTGATAGGGAAGATGGGGTCGTAGGAGCCGGCCTCGATCAGCATGGGACGCGGGGCGACCAGGCCGGCGAGGTCGTGGATGTCGCCGAAGGCGTGGAGGCCGGGGGCGATATTGCACATGCAGTGGAACATGCCGAGGATGCTGTGTTTGAAGGGGCAGAAATAGCCGCTGACGACGCAGGCCTTGACGCGCTCGTCGATACAGGTGGAAAAGAACGTGTGCATGCCGCCGCCAGAGATTCCCATGGTTCCGAGGCGGTCGATCTCGGCGTCCTTCCTTGTGGCGAGGTAGTCGACAAGGCGCATGCCGTCATGGACGCGCACGCCGATGACCGAGGTGCCGAGGTGGAAGGCCAGCATGGCCGAGTGGACGCAGGTGGACGGCGCGCCCTGGCCGATCACCGAGTTCAGGTGGGAGAAGTCGCTTTGACGCTCGCCGAAGCAGGAGATCTCCGGCGCGGCGACGAGGAACCCGCGGCGGCACAGCGCCACGGCGAAATCCTTGTGGTAGCCGTCGGGCTTGCCGCGCTCCTCGCCGTCCTCCCAAAGGCCGACGATGTCCTTCACGCCGTAGCCGTGTCCATGGTAGGCGACCACGGTCGGATGCGTCTTTCTCCCGTTCTTCGGGATCAGCACGTAGACGGGCATGAGAGATTCGGTCGTGGTGCTGATGACGATCTTCTCGCGGATATAGTCGCCTTTGTCGACCTTCTCGACGAGTTTTGGGGCGAGCGGCCCCGTCGGGAGCGACCCGATGCCGAGGAGATCCGCCAACGCCTTCCGGGTTGTTCCCTGCCAGCGCGCCGCCTCGGCTTTCGTCGCCGCCGCGAAGGCGTGTCCGCTTTTTTTTTTTTTTTTTTGACTCCACAAGAGCTTTGCGGGCTGCAGTTTGGGTTCCTTCCTGAAGTCGAGAATCCTCGTGCTCATCTTGTCCATCCTTGGTTGTGAAAAGCAATTCTTATATAGAGAAGTGCTGGCTGAGACGGCATGACGTGTGATACCATGTCTGTTCTCATTCAGAAAAACAAGTAAAGGAGCCCTCCACCTCTGCCAGGTTGCAGGCGACTGGTTATTATCGTTGCTAACGTTTGATTAGCGTGGCGTTGATGTTAGATTCCCCAACGGTCTTTCGGGGAGACTGCGCTCCCGGATCGACACGAGGCATCTTCAAGAGGAAAGGGGCTACAATGAGATCACGCCGCGTTTATCCGCCGCGCCGTGGCATCGTCTTCACCCTCATCGAACTGCTCGTGGTGATCGCCATCATCGCCATTCTCGCGTCGATGCTGCTCCCCGCTTTGAACTCGGTCCGTGACACCGCCAAGGCCACCTCATGCATGAACAACTGCAAGCAGATCGCGCTCGCGATGCACAACTATGCGGGCGACAATGTTGATTACCTGCCTTATGCCTGCCGCTCGTGGGTGGGACCGGGAAACTGCGGCATCTCGTGGGACGACCTGCTCGACACCTATACCGGCGGAACGCTGACCGACGCCCAGATCATACCCGACCAGGCTCCACGCGAGCGTGAGGTCTACAAGTGCCCCGCCGACACCTCCCCCACCGGCGGTTGCAAGCGGCGCTCCTATTCGATGAACCGGGGGAACGCGGCGGACACCACCAATGCGCCGGAAAGCCCTCCGACGCAGACCTGGGTGTGGGGAGTCGCATGCACCACGAACGACCCCGTGACGCCGTGGAGCATGCCCCTTAGCCGGCTCGAGGATCCATCAGGCACCATCCTCCTCACTGAATGGGGCAGCAAGAGCGCCAGCGTCAATATCCTGGGCAATGGCTCGCGGTCTATCGTCGACAATCCCGCCAACCAGATTCTCGATCCGCCCGCCTTCCACACCCGCAACACCAGGATGAACTTCATTTTCGTCGACGGCCATGGGATGTGCATGCGCCCCTATGACACCATCGGCCCCACGGGTACTCCCTCCACCCCCCGAGGCATGTGGACGCGCAAGGCCGGGGATTGACGTGGTGGCTGAGGTGAGGGCTTGTCTTTCCCGCCTCCTTTGTGGCACCCTGTTGTCGTCGTCAGCCTTCCGTGCTCACGGCTTTCACCTTCTCCGTCCCACGTTTTCGCCGAACCTTTCGACGACATGGAACATCATCGGGACGAGGAATATGGCGACGCCCGTCGCCGCGAGCATGCCACCGATGACGCCGATGCCCATCACCTGACGGGCGATGGCGCCGGCTCCGCTGGCGAAGGCGAGCGGCAGGCAACCGAGGATGAAGGCGAAGGAGGTCATCAAAATCGGGCGCAGTCGTAGCCGCGCGCCGGCGAGGGCGGCGTCCGTCGAATTCTTCCCCTTCTCGTACTCGTCCTTGGCGAACTCGACGATCAGGATGGCGTTCTTCGCCGCAAGCCCGATGAGCACGATGAGGCCGATCTGCGCATAGATGTTGAACTGCATTCCCCCGAGCGACAGCGCGGCGAACGATCCACAGACGGCGATGGGGGTGCTGAGCAGCACGCTGAAGGGCAACGTCCAGCTTTCGTACAGCCCTGCGAGGATCAGGAACACGAACAGCAGCGAGAGGGCGAAGATGGCGGAGGGCGAGACGCCCCGCATCGCCTTCTGCTCCTGGAACGACATGCCGAGGTAATCGAAGCCCATCTCGGATGGCATGGTCTGGGCGAACACGTCCTCCAGCGCCTTCATCGCCTGAGCCGAGCTGTAGCCTGGCGCGGCCGTCGCGTTGATCTGCGCCGACCGGAAGAGGTTGTAGCGCATAGTGAATTCTGGCCCTGTGCGTCGCTCGACATTGGTCACCGACGCGAGCGGCACGGGATCGCCTTGGGCGTTGCGCACGTAGAACTGGGAGAGCTGTCGCACGTCAGTCCTGAAGTCTCCCTCGGCTTGCACGAAGACTTGCCACTGCCGGCCGAAGCGGTTGAAGTAGTTCACGAAATATCCTCCCATGAACGCCTGAAGCGCCCCGTACAGGTGGCCGAGATCCACGCCCTGGCTCAGTGCCTTGGCGCGGTCCACGTCGACAAAATACTGTGGCACACGGGGAAGAAGTGTCGAGATGACCTTCGCCAATTCCGGGCGTTCTCGCGCGGTGGTGATGAATTTCTCGGTGTTGTCGGCCAGGAAGTCGATGTCTCTTCCGGCGCGGTCTTCGAGAATGAACGTCACGCCGCCGGCGGTGCCGACCCCTTGGATGGCCGGTGGGGAGAAGGCGATCACATTTCCCTGCGGCAGTTTGCCAAGCTCGCGGTTGAGGCGGGCGATGATGCCGCTGGCCCTTTCCTCGGGACGTGTCCGCCGCGACCATTCCTTGAGCTTTATGAAGAAGAAGCCGCTGTAGGTGTTGCGCACATAGCTCAGGAGGTTGAAGCCGATGATGGTCGTGCAGTATTCCACGCCCGGCGTGTCCATGATGACGCGCTCCACGTGGCGTCCGGCCTCGGCGGTGCGCTGGAGCGAGGCGGCGTCGGGAAGTTGGATGACGGCGTAGATGTAGCCTTGATCCTCCTCCGGCAGGAAACCGCCCGGCAACCGTGCGCCGAGCAGCGTGATGCCCACTGCCGATGCCGCGAGAATGACCGCTCCGATCACCGCTTTACGGATGATCAGGCGCGCCACCATGACATATCCGTCAGTGACGCGCATGAACATCCGGTTGAAGTGGCGGGGGAACCAGCCAAGCGGGCCGCGCGGCACCTTTTTGGGACGCAGCAGCAGTCCGCACAGAGCGGGACTCAGCGACAAGGCGTTGAAGGCCGAGAGGAGCACGGAAATGGCGATGGTGACGGCGAACTGCGTGTAGAGGCGGCCCGTGATGCCGGGGATGAAGATGGTCGGCAGGAACACGGATGCCAGCACGAGTGCGATGGCGATGACGGGGGCTGCGACCTCATCCATCGCCTGTCTGGCCGCCTCCTGTGGCGGTAGTCCCTCGGCGATATGCCGTTCAACCGCCTCAACGACAATGATGGCGTCGTCCACCACAAGCCCGATTGCCACGACCATGCCCATCAGGGCGATGGGGTTGATCGAGAAGCCGAGAAGGGGGAAGAAGGCGAATGTGCCAATGAGCGAGACCGGCACGGCGAAAATGGGGATGAGCGTCGCGCGCCATCCCTGAAGGAAGACGAACACCACGAGGAGCACGAGAAGCATCGACATGAAGATGGTAAGGATGATCTCGTGAAGCCCAGCGTTGACAGACCGTGTGGTGTCGAGCGCGACACCGTAGTCGAGATCCGCCGGGAAGGACTTCTTGAGTTGGGACATCACGTGTGTGACGCCGTTGACCGCGTCAAGCGCGTTGGTGCCGGGCAGTTGGTAGAGGGCGAGAATACCCGCCGGTTTGCCGTTGAAACGGCCTTGGATATTGTAGTCCTGGGCACCGAGTTCGAGCCGCGCGACGTCCTTGAGCCGGACAAGATTGCCGTCCGGATTGGCGCGCAGGACGATCTGACCAAACTCTTCAGGCGTGAGAAGGCGTCCCTGCCCTCGAATGGCGTACGTGAACTCCTGCCCGGGGGGGCACGGCTCGGCGCCGACCTGTCCGGCGGGGTTCACCGTGTTTTGTTTCTGAAGGGCGTCGACGA
>CAYTFM010000003.1:73380-81501 GCA_964436735.1 uncultured Victivallales bacterium
GGGGATGGTGAGGTTAAGTTTGGCCAGCATGTCGGGACGCACCCAGCAGCGCAAGGCGTACTGGCCGGCGCCGAAGACCGTGACGCTGCTGATCCCTTTTACCCGCGTCAGCTGGTCGACGATGTTGATGTAGGCGTAGTTGGCGAGATAGGTCGCGTCGTAGGTCCCCTTGGGAGAGTAGAGGGCGAAGAGCGCGAGTGGCGCGGAGAGCGCCTTCTGGACTGTCACGCCATAATTGCGCACGTCGATCGGGAGTTGCCGTTCCGCCAGCGCCACGCGCAGCTGCGTGAGCACGTGATCGACATTCGGGTCGGTTTTCACGTCAAAGTTCACGATCATCCGCATCAACCCGTTGTTGGGGTTGAGGGAGAACATGTAGTTCATGTCGTCCACGCCGCTCATCATCTGTTCGATGGGGGTCGCCACCGACTGCTCGATCGTCAGCGCGTCAGCGCCGAGATACGTGGCCTGGACAAGCACCTCGGGAGGGACGATGTGGGGATATTGCGCCACCGGCAGCCCCACCATCGAGACGAGTCCGACCAGCACCGTGATGACCGCGATGACGATTGCCACGATAGGGCGTCTGATGAAGAAACGGTACATGCGGTTCACCGATTTGGCGGTGGAAGTTTGATGGCGGGGGACGGATCCTGCGCGGATGAGGGGGGAAAGGTAAACGGTTTCGGGATGACGGCGAGGCCGTGTTTCACCTTTTGAACGCCTTCCGCCACGACGCGTTCGCCCGGCAGCAGCCCTTCATCGATCACCCAGAGGGGGCCGACCCGCTCTCCCGTCTTCACGATCCGGATCTCCACGTGGTTGGCCGCATCCACGACCGCCACCTGCTCCCGGCCTTGGATCTCGGCCACGGCACGCTGCGGCACGAGTAAGGCGCCCTCTTTTGTCCCGATTGTCACGCGGACCCTCACGAATTGGCCGGGACGGATCAGGTTGCCAGGGTTTGGAAACAGAGCCGCGACCAGAAGCGTTCCCGTTCTCATGTCGACATGTCGGTCTGTGGCGAAATACGTGCCTTGGCGCGGGTAGATCGACCCATCTGCCAGGGACAATTCGATCACCAGTTTTTTCGCCGCCTCAATCATGGCCTCCTCTGTCGGAAACCGCTGAATGAAATTGATGTAGGCCTGCTCGTTGACCGAGAAGTACACCTTGAGCGGATCGACCGTGGAGACCGTGGTCAGCTCTCCTCCCTGATTCGGCCCGACCAGATCGCCGACCTGCGCTTTGGCGATGCCAGCGATGCCGGCGATGGGGGAGATTATCTTCGTGAACTCGAGGTCGAGTTGCGCCTTTTCCATCGCGGCCTTGGCCGTGATGATTCTGCCCGCGGTCGATCCCTCAAGACCGATGGCGTCATCGAAGTCCCTCTGGCTGATCGAGCTTTGCGCCACCAGTGGGCGTATGCGCTCAAGAGTGGCTTTGGCGTTTGTGTGGAGCGCCTCGTAGCGGGCTAAGTTGCCTTTTGTTTGTTCCAGGGCCGCCTGGAAAGGACGCGGGTCGATCTCGAAAAGAACCTGCCCCTTCTGAACAAAATCCCCTTCTTGGTAATTCTGGCTGATAAGGTAGCCCGTCACCTGGGCGCGGATGGTGGCGTTGACCAGACCATCCGTGTTGCCGACCCAGGTATGCTGGATGGGCACGTCTTGTTGGATGACCTCCATGACTTCCACTTCGGGAGGGGAAGGTGGCCGCGCGGGCTTCTCCTTGCGGCATGCGGACGTGATGAGGATCACGAGACAGGCGAAGAGTATGGGACTGGCGTACGGTCTGCGCGGCAAGGAGGCCGTCTTGTTCCTTGAGACGCTCTGGATATCGTGGGGAGTCACACGGAAAGCCCGCCATCAATGGTTAAGCTGGCGCCCGTCACAAAACTCGCTTCGGGACTGGCCAGATAGGCCACCATGGCGGCGATTTCGTCGCAAGTGCCATACCGCGGAATCGCCATCAACGGCAACAAGGTTTTGGCGAAGTCGCCGGTGGCCGGGTTCATGTCGGTATCCACAGGGCCTGGCTGCACATTGTTGATCGTGATGCCGCGGGGGCCGAGCTCGCGCGCCAGCCCTTTCACCAGGCCGACGAGCGCCGCTTTGCTCATGGCATACACGCCGGAGCTGACGAAGGGCACGCGCTCGGCGACGCAGCTGCCGATGTTGATGACACTGCCTCCCGCCTTCATGTGCCTCACCGCCGCCTGCGTGGCCACGAACACCGCGCGTACGTTCACCGCGACGGTGCGGTCAAAGTCTTCCAGGCTGCAGCTGTCAAAGGATGCCGAGGGGAGAATTCCCGCGTTATTGACGAGGATGTCAAGGCCGTTCAGTTCGGCTGCCGCGCATTCCAGCGCCTCCGTCAACGCCTTGGGATCGGCGCAGTCCGCGGGAATCGCCAACGCCTTCACCCCCAGCGCCCGCGCCGCCTCCACGGTCTCCCGCGCCTTGTCCGGTTTGCTGACGTAGGTCAGTGCCACGTTAGCGCCCTCGCGCGCCAGCCGTTTGACGATGGCCGCGCCAATGCCCCGGCTGCCGCCGGTCACGAACGCCACTTTGTTTGAAAGAGTTGCCATGATCTCCTCCTCGTCCACGTGTTCTGTCTTCTTTCGCGCAATTTCTGAACTGACGACCCTCTGCATATTTGATAGCGTGGAATCGGGCCTCCGCCTATGGGGTGCCCACCCCAGCAGCCATGGGGTGATCACCCCACGAGGCAGTGCGGTGCTGCCTTTGCAAATCGAATCCTGTCGGACGAATGTAGCTTTCATGAAAGCAAACCTCTCCGATTCCGCGGCCTCGGAAGGAGTGCGAGGCGAGCGTCCGACCCCAAGCCTGCGGGAGGTCAACCGCACGGTCCTCGTGCCGAAAACACTCTCCTTTTGGCGGAAGATGCTGGCGTTCTCCGGGCCGGGGTATCTCGTGGCGGTCGGTTATATGGATCCTGGCAACTGGGCCACGGATCTCGCGGCAGGCTCGGCAGTCGGCTACTCGCTTCTCTGCGTCATCCTGCTTTCCAATTTGATGGCCATCCTGCTGCAGTCTCTTTGCGCGCGGCTCGGCATCGCCACCGGGCGCGACTTGGCGCAAAGCTGCCGGGAGCAGTACTCCCGACCCGTCGCGATCATGTTGTGGATTCTCTGTGAGATCGCCATTTGCGCCTGTGATCTGGCGGAAGTCATTGGATCGGCCATCGCCTTGAATCTGCTGTTCAAAATCCCGCTTGTCTGGGGCGTCTGCTTCACCGCGCTGGACGTGCTGGCGGTGATGTATCTCCAGAACAAGGGGTTTCGTTATATCGAGGCGCTCGTCATCTCGCTGATCGTGTTCATCGGAGGGTGCTTTCTGCTGGAGATCATCTTCTCCCGACCGAATGTGAAAGAGGTGCTTGGCGGCTTCGTGCCAACGTTTGAGATCATCAGCAATCCGTCGATGCTCTATGTCGCCATCGGCATTCTCGGGGCGACCGTCATGCCGCACAACCTGTACCTTCATTCCTCCATCGTGCAGACGCGCAAGTACGAGCAAACCTCCGAAGGCAAACGCGAGGCCATATGGTTTGCCACCATTGACTCGACAGTGGCACTCATGTTCGCCCTCTTCATCAACGCCGCCATCCTCGTCGTCGCCGCCGCGACGTTCCATACGAGCGGCCAGCACGAAGTCGCCGAGATTCAGGACGCGTTCAAACTGCTCAGTCCCACGCTTGGCGTCTCGATCGCCAGTGTGGTGTTCGCGCTGGCCCTGCTGGCGTCAGGCCAGAATTCCACCCTCACGGGGACGCTCGCGGGACAGATCGTGATGGAAGGATTTCTCAACATCCGTCTGCGGCCGTGGCTGCGCCGTCTGATCACGCGGCTCATCGCCATCGTCCCGGCCGTGATCTGCACCGCGCTGTATGGGGAGAGCGGCACGGCGCGGTTGTTGGTCTTCAGCCAAGTCGTGCTCAGCCTTCAATTATCGTTCGCGGTCATTCCGCTGGTTCTCTTCACAAGCAACCGCCGGTACATGGGGGAATTCAGAAGTCCCGCCTGGATCACCACGCTCGCATGGATCACGGCTGGCATCATTGTCGTTCTCAACGTAAAATATCTCAGCGATTTCTTCGGCGTCACCGCGTGGTTGACGCAGGTCGTCGGATAGGAGTACTTTCATGTATCGTAAAATCCTTGTCGCGCTGGAAAACAGTTGGGCCGACGCCAGTCTGCTGCCCCATGTGGCTGAATTGGCGGGATGCCTTGGCTCGGAGTTGCTGCTGCTGCACGTCGCCGATGGCTGGGTGGCGCGGAATTTCGAGCAGCTCAAGCTCGCCGAATCGGAGGAGATGAAAGCCGACCGCTCGTATTTGGAGGATGTGGGGGCTACGCTCCGCGAGCGCGGATTGACCGTCGCCACCCACTTGGCGCTTGGTGATCCCCCCACCGAGATACTGCGGACGGCGCAAGCCGAGAACTGTGATCTGATCGCTATGACGAGCCACGGCCACCGGTTGATTGGTGATCTCGTTTACGGGAGCACCATTCACGAGGTGCGCCACAAAACCTTTATCCCGGTGTTGGTGGTGCGGGCGGAGAGAGCCACACGAAGCTGACGCCCGTCGTCACGTCAACGTCTGAGGGGTGGCGATGCCGGTGAAAATCTCCTGCGCCATGCCCGGCTTGCTGACGTCGCTCGGTGCGACGCGCGCATCCATCTGCATTCTTCCGCGAATACCCGGGCAACATTGTGCATGATGCCGAATACGTTGGGCGCGGTGGGTGTTTGGACAATCTTTGAACGCGAGGTTTTATTAGTGGGGCGCAACACCTTGTGCGCCGAAATTCCATGGCGCGGAGGGTGCCGCGCCCCACTTTGTCGTCCTCCACGCGAACTTTATCCGCAGGCGGCATGGAAGAACAGCCATGACGCCTGCGGGTGGCCGCCGAGCGCGAACCCGGCGACACATCGCACTCATACTCTTACTTGGCGGCCTTCTCTACTGGGTTGCCGAGTTTGACCCATTCCTCGATGCCGCCGGGGTATTTTACCACGTTCTTGTAGCCCAGCTTGGCAAGTTTCTCCGCAAGCATTTTGCTTGCGCCGCATTTGGTGTTGGTGCAGTAGGCGACGATGAGTGCCTCTTTGGACGGTACGGCTTTGACGATCTCCGCGTCAGTGGCCTCCGGATTTATCTGTTTGGCGCCGGGGATGCGTTGGCCGTCGTCGAATTTCCCCGCGCGGACGTCGAGGAGCACTAGTGGCGCCTTCGTGTCCAGCAAAGCCTTAAGCCCCTTGGCGTCGATACAGCCATAGGCATGCTCCTCGCCACCCGCGCAGCATCCGCCGCACGCCATCTTCCCTTCTTTCGCCGCCCCTCCTTTCGCCTCCTCCGCAAAGGATGTGGTGCATAGCGCGCCCGCGGTCATCAGAGCCAATGCCATCTTCTTCATGGTTCTCCCTCTCTCTTGTTAGTTTGTTTATTCTGGGTCGGATCCAAATTGCTTGAAGGGTATGAGTTAGGTCACTTCACCGAGGTGCCGGACACTTCCACCGACTTGACGAACAGCACCAAAAATGGCGCGATCCACAAGCATGAGCGGTCAGATTGCAGATCGACCACCTTCGTGCCGCCCATCTCCTTGCTCTTCGCGGTGACCATGTCGACCACTGACTCGACGTTCACCGTGTTCTCGCCGAAGGTCAGATCACCCGGCTTTGCGGTGCTCCCCGTCAGAATCGGCGCGTTCAAGATGTAAAGTCCCCAATTGCCGCCGTTTATGTGGGCGACCTCGGGGATCCCTCCCAAGGTCAACTTCTGGTCGTTGAACTTCTGCGCCGTGACTACGCTTGCGCAGCCCGTGATGAGGGATGCAACGAGCGCGCCCATGCCGATCACCAAGACTTTTCTGATCATTTTCCGTCTCCTGCTTTTTGTGTTTCCTGTATGACAACACGGCTCCTGTTCATAAGGATGACCATGGTATATGATTATAAGTTATGCGGCGGACGCCCGCCATGGGGTGTTCCCCTACCGGTTGGACTCCTGTTGCGCGTTCATGCGTCGATAGCGGGGGAACAGCCGAGGAGGTTCTGACTCCGGCTCTCGCCTCCGATGCTTTTCAGGAGCGTGTTGACATCAAGGATCAGGCTGACGTGACCGTTTCCCAGGATGGCGCATCCTGAAATGCCCTTTGGCGTTCCAAGATAGGGTGAGAGCCCCTTGATAACGACCTGATGCTGCCCAATGATCTCGTCGAAAAGGAGAGCGGCGGATCCGATCTCGGAATCGACGATGACCAGAATTCCCTTGTCTAGTTCGGTGACAGCCCCGGTCTTCTCGTAGATGTGGTGCAACCTGACGACAGGGATCAGTTCGTCCCTTATCCGCACGACCTCGCGGCCGTCGGGGGTGGTCGTGACCATTCTTGCCTCTGGCCGTATCGACTCTCTGACCGAGAGGAGCGGAATGGCGTAGTGGCTGTCGCCGACGCTCACTAGCATGCCGTCGATGATCGCCAGGGTCAACGGGATGTGGATCACGATGTCAGTTCCCTGCCTGGGGATTGTCTTGATTTCGACTCGTCCGTTCAGTTTCTCGATGTTGCGCTTGACCACGTCCATGCCGACGCCGCGGCCGGAGATGTCGGTCAGGGTCTCGGCGGTGGAGAAGCCGGGTTCGAATATCAAGGCGTGGATCTCCTTGTCGGACAATTGCGAGGGATCGCCCTTGACGAGATCCTTCTCGAGGGCCTTCTTGAGTATCTTGTCGCGGTCGAGGCCGCGTCCGTCGTCGCTCACGCAGATCACGACCTCGCCGCCATCGTGTTTGGACTCGATCACCACCGTGCCCTTCTCGGGTTTGCCGAGGCGAATGCGCTCATCGCCGAGTTCGAGACCGTGGTCGATGGAGTTGCGGATGATGTGCACGAGGGGGTCGCTGATCTGCTCAATCACATTCTTGTCGACCTCGGTCTCCTCGCCAACCAACTCGACGTTGACTTTCTTGCCCGACTTCACCGAGAGGTCGTGCACCAGTCGTATCATTTTCTTGAAGGTGGCGGCGAGTGGGATCATGCGGACCGACATCGCCATGTCTTGCAGTTCCGCGGATATCCTGCTGAGATGGTGGACTGCCCGATCGAGGTTCTCGTCCTCGAGCTGCTTGAGGGCTGGATTCCGCAGGACCATGGCCTCGGCCACGACCAACTCGCCGACGAGGTTCACTAGTCGATCGAGTTTCTCGAGATCGACGCGGATATCCTTTCTAACCAATGCTTTCTGGCTTGTTTGAGTCGTCTGTCCTGTTTGCGCGGCCTGGTTGGAAGGCTCTGTGGTTTCTGTGGCTTTCGGCATGATGTCGCCGAGGAATTCCAGCATGATGTCGCAATTGTAGATCACGCCTCCTTCGCCACGCGAGTATGACGCCAAGCCACTTCGGAGGATGTCAAGCACTTGCAGCATGATGTCGAGGTTCTGCTCCGTGGCCTGGATGTCCCCAGACCTCATGGCGTCCAGCACGTTTTCAAGCTTGTGGCTGAGACGTTCCATGTCGGCGATCTGCATGAAGCCGCAGTTTCCCTTGAAACTGTGGATGAGTCGGAAGATCTCGTTGAGAACGGTTGTTCGTTCCTCGCCGCTCTTTCCCGCCAAGCTAAGCAGGTTCTGTTCGGTGTTGTCGAGCAGCTCTTGCGACTCCTGCGCGAAGCGGGCCGCTACTTCCGGGGTGATGGCGAACTCGGGGATGCCGTCGCCATCGATGGCGGGCATGCGCTCAGCCTCAGGAGAGGATGGGGGATTCTTTGCCAAGGGTGCACGATTTTTTGCGTCTTCCGTCCCTGGTGGGACGTCATGATTTCCTGATGCCTCCAACCTCTTGAGCGCCTCGTCCAAAGCGCCCAGGGCGGACATGCGGGCCTCCTCCATCCCGTTGTCGCTGTTGGTGGTGGCCACCTGGTCCAACATCTTCCGTAAGCAGTCAAGCACGCCTATCTCGACGCACACATAATAGGAGTCCATGGCGATGCCTTTGTTTCGGAAGCCGTCGAGCAAGGTCTCCGCCTGGTGCGTCACCGCCGCGATGTCCGAGCTCGACCTCGACGACAGCCTGGGCGAGGCGCTGCGCTCTGCGCTG
>CAYTFM010000003.1:81511-82300 GCA_964436735.1 uncultured Victivallales bacterium
CACCGCCGCGATGTTGTCCATTTTCAGAAAGCCGGCGGCGCCTTTCATCGAGTGGAAGAGTCGGAAGACGGAATTGATCGACTCCATATCCGCCACCCCCTCGGACGCCTTAAGCCCGAGCAGCAGTGGTTCGATGGTGTCGATCATGTCTTGATTCTCCGCCACGAACGACTGAAGCAATTCTAGGTCTTCGTCGTGATTCATTGTGGTCACTTTCGATTTATCCCGATTTGAACTTGCCGAAGTCCTTGTCGTCGAGTGCGATCACCGACTCGCCGTTGTCAATCGGTTTCCTCATCCCCGCCGGTGTGCCCTTGGTCATCCCCCATCCGTCCGAGGCTGCCGCCTTGTGGTGGGACTTCATGGGGGACGCCGCGTGCGTCTTGGCGGGCGCGCTGTCCCTCGCCGTGCCCGCCTGGGGCTGGTTGGCCGCGGTGGCGAGGGCGAATTGCGCAAGCAGCCCTTGCAGTTGGGCGGCCTGTCCCGAGAGCTCCTGCGCGGCGGAGGCGGTCTCCTCGGCGTTGGCGGTGTTCTGTTGGGTGACCTGGTCGATCTGCCCCAGGCCCTGGTTGATCTGGGAGAAGCCTAACGCCTGCTCGTTGGAGGCGGCGGCGATTTCGCCGACGAGGTCGGTGACCTTGACGATGCTGGCCATGATCTCCTTGAAGGACGCGGCGGTGGTGGTGGCGACCTGGAGGCCGTTCTCGACCTTTCTGCCGGACGAGTCGATGAGCGCGGCGGTCTCCTTGGCGGCCTTGGCGCTGCGTCCGGCGAGGTTGCGCACCTCGT
>CAYTFM010000004.1:0-28120 GCA_964436735.1 uncultured Victivallales bacterium
TTCCAAAGGACCTGAGTGACAATGAGGTTCAATTTTTTGGTTTGTCTGTTGCTGATCGCTCATGTCTCGCTGGCGACGTGGCATGACGAGGAGGCGAACTACCGCCTGGAAATTAAAGCTGAAACCCCGAATGCGATGCTCTTCGTGGAGCTCAAGGGCCTGCTCTTCCAGTCCTCTTTTGAAAATGGCATGACCGTCTACGATGGCGCCGGCAAGAAGCTGCCTCATCGCTTCGACAAGAAAATCCAAACGCTTTTTCTGGCCGGAGTCACGGGAGATGCTCCGCTCTACGTGTATTTCGGGTTCGAGGAGGCGCATCCTTTCGACAGTTGGAAAGAGGGCGAGGTCGGGAGAATACCGGAAACCCAGAAGCTTCGACTTTGCATGATCGTCGGTAAAATCGATGACACTCCCGAAAGCGAGATGCTGGCGAACCCCATTTACCAGAAATACCTGACGATAAAGACCGCGGAAAGGGAGGTGTTCCAGCAGGAGCAAAAACTTCCCCAGATGAATCTGGAGCTGAAGAATCTGACGGAGAAAAGGAAGGGTTTTGACGCCTTGCCGAAGGAAGAGGCGCACGCCAAAAGGCAGGAAGTGAATGCGGAAATCGAGATAATGAAGAAGCAGATCGAGGAGGGGAAAAAAGAGCTGGAGAAGAGGAAGGCCGAGGTGAAGAGCAAGACGGGAGAGGCGAAAATTTCTGAAGACGAGCTGAGGAAATTCAGAAGGAAGGAACGGGAAATCGAAGGACTCTTGAGGCAGGAGGAGAGGAAGCAGGAAACCAGGAACGCCGAGAAAATCTTCATCGACCAGGATCCCCATACTTCCTTCAATGAAATGGCCGCGCAGTTCACCGGCAGGCTGTGCGTTACCGATCCCGGAATCTACGCCTTCGCCATCAATTCCCGCGACTCGAGCTACTTGCTGATAGACGGCAGGCCTGTCGTCAGTTGGCTCTACAAGCATGAGCCATCAAATGGCTGGGAGAAAAGCGGCGAGATATTTCTCACCACAGGCAATCACACGTTGGCCTATTACTGGAATTGGCGGAGAGGCAAGAACGTTCCACCGCCTTATGCGGCCGCCGCGTGGAAGAAATCAGGCGAGCAGGAATTCCGCATGCTTGAGGAGAACAACTTCTCGGCGGCGAGCCGTGCCGCGGTGGTGTGCTGCTCCAGTAAAGGTGGCGAGGTGCTTCCCTACGTGAAATACGTGTTGAACGGTTATTTTTTCATAGACCGCGAAAAAAGGGCCGACTGGCTGTCGTGCGAAGCAGTGAAGGGGGAGAAGGAATTCAGCCCCGTGTGGAAACGCGGAACAGAAACGTTGTCCATGAGGCCGCAGGCCTCTTTCGCCCCGGAGCGCGCGTCGACTCCTCCCATTGTCCTTTCTTCCAAGGAAGGCGCCATCACCGACATCAGAATCGACGTCCCGGACTACGCGCTGACGGGCGATGACAACAAAGGTGTCGAGCCCGATATTTTCCTGAGGCTGTCAGCTCCTTCCTTTATTTTCGATGACGAAACGTTGGAGATGAGTCTGGAAATCGAGTCCCGTCTGGCGGTGAAAGCCAGCGTGCTTCTCACGGTGAAAACCGATCGTGCGAATGGCGCGATCAAAGAGGAAGCGTCGTGGCTCGATTTTGAGCCGACAAGCGGGGGCGAAGGTGGTCCATTCGCAAAGCAGACAGTTATCAAAAAGAAATTCGAGATCAAAGGGGAGTACTTCGAAAAAGAGCAGCTTTCGGTCACGTTCGCCATCGCCATCCCCCCGCTTCACATAGCCCAGGAGGCCATACGCTTCATTCCTTTGGCTGACTGTCCCGAACTGACGTGCGGTTTCGGTTCGACGCTGCTTGACCCGCACGGTCGTCGGGTGGTGCCCGTCCTTCACCGCCTGACCTTGTCCGAAAAACGCAGTTGGTCTTTTGCGCATTCTCTTCTCAACGAGCTGGTGAAACCCAAAAAAGTCCTGGTGGTGGCAGATGACTTTGGTGGAAACGGCACTTCGTTTCAAGATGTGCTTACAAAAGCGCTTGCGGAGCAAGAGATTGAGATCGAGTTCGCCGCCTGGGACATGTCGGACGGACTTTCCACGATGTGTGACAACCTGGGCAAGATGAGGCGGGTCATCGCCGCGTCGGACGCCGAAAAACTGCTTATCGTGCCGTCGGTGTGGGACACGGAGAGGGGCGAACCGTGTCGGCGGCAGTTGCGGACGTTGTCCGCACTCATCCAGACGGCGCAGACGAATGAAAAAATTCAAACCGTCATCCTGGCGACCCCGTATCCATCCTTCAAAGACACTGCGATCGAGCATGAGCTCGTCAAAGGGATCAAACAAGATTTGAAACGAGATTTCGGCATCGAGAAAATCATCGATGTGAACGCGTTCGTCAGAGAAAAATGGGGACAGGGAGGCGGCTTCCGCTTGAATGCCGTTGGTCCCGCCCTCTACGCGCCATTCCCCATCCTCATGATGGACGAGATCTGCCAGAAGATTGCCGACTCGCTCTGACAGCGCACATTTGCTTCTCCGCCTCCCTTGCTTTTTGCGGCATGTGTATGCTATAGTCTTATCGGTGTACGTGTTAATGCCCTATTGGGTGGAAGACGGGAGGAGGCATATGCTTGAAGGAATGACGGCTGACAAGGTTGGGGTAATGCGGACGGCGAAGCTCGCTGGCGTCGGGAGGGCGGCGGAGGCCTTTCCGGTGATCTGGCGTATGGGCGCGGTGATGGCCGCCGCCTGTCTGGCGTTGCTTCCCGCATGGGCGGATGACGCGGTTCCTGTGGCGGGTGAGGCTGGGGAGATATCCGAGTCGGACTCCTTGGCGGCGGAGGGGGTAGGAGCGGTGGAGTTGACCTATTATGAGGTCAAGTCATCGGTCGACGAGACGACCGAGAAAGGCGCCAAGAAGGCCGTCTACTTCAACAAGCAAGTCTACACGGTTTCCCGTTATAGCGACAGTTGGTGGGGCTATGGCGGGAAAGGCGACATGATCGGCTGCATGCGATACGGCACCGACAGCGCGGGGCATCTCAACAATCCCACGCGGATGAGATGGGTGGCCAAGTCGTCCGAGACCGGTGACGCGAATCTGTCGGGACAGGACGTGACGGCATGCGTCTACAACGGGCGAATCTATGTGGTGTATGATTACATCAATCCGAACAACTGGTCGGAGCGCCTGCTGTATTTCAAAAGCTCATCCGATCCCGAAAGCCTTGAGTGGGAGCCCAAAGGAGGCTCGAGGATCGAAGCGGCGGCGGCCGTGAACACCGGCTTCGGGCCTGGCTCGCCGCGGCTGAATGTCGCCGCCGCCGTCCTCGGCGACAAACTGTACGTCTTTTACACGTATCTTAACAACACCTCGCAATGGGTCCGCTCCGTGGTCTTCGACGGCAAGACGTGGTCGGCAGGCCCCGTCCTGAATGACTGGCGCTTCGGCGCGCTCGACGCCCAGACGGTCACCGCCGCCGACGGCAACGAACTGATCGCCATCGTCGGCGTCGGCGCTTATTACTGCTACGTGATGGGGTTCGACGGACAGACGATACGCCCGTCGACGAACTACCTCGACTTCTACGGCAAGGGGTTGGTCCGCGACTACGTGAGGATCGCGGGCGGTTCCGTCGCCAACGGGACGCAGGCGAGCCGACTGCAGATCTTCGCCAGCGGCGGCTATGGCGTCTGGCGCTACGAGTACTCTCTGCCCGACAAATACGACAACAGCGGTGCCTGCTCGGCGGGAAGCCTGGCGGGCATCAAGTTCACCAACGCGTGGGGCTGGTGCGCGGCCACCCATTTCCTCAACAAGGGCTCTGACCTCAAAGATCTCCAGCAATACCTCACCCTTGTGGGGCCGATGACGTTCCGCGCCGCCGAATACAGCTATACGAAGCTCTGCGCCGTGACCTACGCGTCGGATTATTTCAAGCATCTCCAGACGAACCAGATCAACACCGCCGTGCCCGGCAACCTTCCTTCGGCCTGGTCCATCATTGGCGTTATCGAGGGGGTTCCCCCCTTCTGCCTCAACGGAACCAAGCCAGAGCCGCAGGCGACATCCAGCGTGAAGTACGGCCAGTCAGTCGACAAAGAGGTGTCGACGTCGCAGAGCTATGAGGCGTCCTTCTCCGTCGGCATCGGAGGCGAGGGCAAAATCATCGGTGGTGGCGTCGAATACACCCAGGGGTTCAAAAACGTCCACGACTGGAGCACGACCATCAAGAAGGAGCTCACCATCGAGATGGAAAACAAAGACGACAACGAGGATGGAGCCTTCGGTTACCTGATCGTCTCGAAGCCCAACCTCACGGTGTCGAATTACGAGCGGCGCGCCAGCGACCAGAGCACGAACCTGGGGAATGTGAACTTCACCTTTGTCGCCGACGTCTCCGTCGAGCCTGTCCCCTACCACCTTGAGAATCCGGCGCAGGACGGCTTCGCCGGCATCACGGCGAAGCCCAAAAGCGCGGACTATAATAAGTGGTTCTGCATGCCTGTCCCCGCCAATCTGGTGATGGAGAAGATGAACTCGTTGTCGGCCGACATCAGGGGGACGAAAAGCGAGTCGACGATCTCCATGACCTCGGCGGAGAAGGTCGTCCGCAAGTCCAGCAGCGAGGTCAAGGTGGAGGCCAAGTTCTTTGAGATCTTCAAGACCAGCACCGAGTTCAAATTCACGCTCGGTTCCGTCAACAGCACCTCCTTGTCCAAGAACATCAGCGCCTCGCTCTCGCTTCCCAAGGCCGCCACGGGCTCCTCGGCGCTCAAACGCATCGTCGCAACCCCCTACTGGCTCACCCCCGACGACACATCGGCCACGAAGCCCTTCTGGATCCCCGACGGTTATTTGTGGAACAAGCCGTGGTGCCTCACCTGGTCCGTCACCTCGCTGGATCCCACGCCTGCGCCGCCGAAGGCTCTCACGATGGATTTCAACAAGGATGGCATCCAGGATTTGGCCGCCTTCCGTGTCGCCAGATCTTCCGCCGCAGCCGGGAAAGACGACGGGAACGCTGACATGATCGGCATCCTCTACAACATCACGCAGGGCGCGAAGAAAAGAACCGCGGAGAAGATCACGCTCCAGTCGTCCAATCCGGCCATGAAGCTTCTCTGCGCCGGCGACCTCGACGTCAATGGCTGCAGCGATCTGCTGTGGCTCGACACCCAGCGAAACGCGCTCGTCGCGGTGTTGCTCCAGGAAGATGGAGCCACCATCACAAAAGAGCTGCAAGGGATTGTGGTCGATGACAACGTCCGCCCGGTCGAGATGGGACGCTTTTTCACCGCGTCGGAGCAGGCCGGCATCCTCACCCGCGACGGCTCCACAGGCGAACTCCAGCTCTACCAGCTCGATCCCACGACGCTTGACGTCACGAACTCGTATAAAGTGTATAACCCTGGCTATTCTCATTGGAGGTACGCGGGAAGAGGCGATTTCGACGGCGACAACAACTGGGACCTCCTGGTGGTGAACGATGAGACGGGGGAATTCAATATGGTTTTCCTGCAGGCAGACGAGGGAGCGGGTGTTGTGGGAAGGATTGCGACGGTTCAGGATGAGCTCATCATCGGGAACTCCGTCCGCGCCCTGGCTGACCTCCAGTATCTCGGGGTGTGCGACTTCAATGGCGATGGAAGATCCGACATGCTCTTCATCGAGAATGGGAAAAAGATCATCGTCGCGCTCATGGATGCGGAGTTTGTCTCGAAGTCGGGCTACATAAAGGGAGCCGCGCTCAAGTCGGGCCAGACGATCGTGACGGTCGGCGACACCAGTCAGGACGGCAGAGCGGACATCATCATCGAGCACAGCTCTGGGAAAAACCGCAAGCTGATCATCTGGAGTCTCGGCGAGCCCAAGAAGACTTCCGGGAAATCGGTTGATGCCCTGGTGGTCACGGCCACGGAGTCGCTGACTCTCGACAAGGAGTTCCATGAGGACCTCTCCATCCAGCTCTTCCCGAGCCTCGATTAATGCTCGACAGGACGCGCCTGCGGCGAGATAATCTCTATTGGCATGAGGTGTGTATGCGGAAGTGTGTGCAATTGAGTGGCAGAACATTGGTGTGCGCGGCCGTTGCCTCGCTGCTGGCGATGTCGCATGTGGTTGCCGCGGTTGGCGGCGAGTTCGCACAAGCGTTCGACAGCCCCGCGGTGAGCATCACCTATGACGACAAGCTTCTCTTCTACAAGGTCGAGTGTGATCTGACCAGAGTGTCGCACAAGGAAATGGGAAGGCAGTACGCCCAAGCCATCGTCGACACGTTGCCGCAGTTCGAAAGTCTCACCGATGCGTTTTTGCAGACGACTCTTAAGGAGTCGAATATGACGTTCGCCCACGCGCTCCAGAACGCCAACACGCTGAAGGAGAACATCCCCCAGGAGTATATGGACGAGATCGAAGGGATGGGGTTGGTGTTCTCCGACCCGAGCGACGAGGTCGGCAACGGGCGACTGTCCCCGAACAAGATTTTCGTCTCGGTGATCTTCCAGGACGTGACGGCGAGCGCCGCCTGCTCCGCCTCCGCCGTGTTTGGAACGCGCTCGGCGACTGGTAAGACGATCGTCGGGAGGAACAACGACTGGTCCCCCGATCCGGAGACGGACAAATGGAACGCCCTGTTCATCTTCCAAAACGGTGACAACTCCTCCGCCGGCAACGGCATGATCGGCGAACTATTTCCGAACAATGTTTTCAACCGCCACCATCTGTTTGGGGGTTCTTTGGACAGCTATCCAGCCAAAGAGCCTTCACTTTCCTTGAAGGGGACGCGGTCGCCGACCGTTGACCTCCGTTACGCCATCGAGACCAGCCGCACATTGGCCGATGCAGAGAAGTTCCTCAGCGAGAACAAGTATGCGATCGGCTCCCTGACCCTGCTGGCCGATGCGGAGACGGCTCATGTTTTAGAATACGACACGAGCCGCAAAGAGGGCAAAAGAGGGCAGATACGCTCTGACACCTCAAAGCTGATTAAAGGCGCGTCCTGGGGCGTGCCGGACACCATCGCCAGCGTGAACAGTTTCCTGCTGCCGGGCGGTTTTCGCAACCACCTCAAGGACGCCCACAACAAGTTGCGATTCGATAATTTCCAAAGACTGTTCAGTGGCTGCGCGATGCAAGGAACGGTCGGCGTGGAGCAGATGCAAGGGATCATGGGATACACCTCGTGGGACGGCAGTTCGACGACGTCAGGCGCGATCTTCCGGTTGGGAGTCGACACCGGGAAGGCGAAGGACAACGCCACCTTCCAGTCGCTCGTCATGCGGCTCGACACCTTCGAGACGTGGATGGCGTACTCTTCCCGCGGGGCGAGATGGCCGTACACTCCCGTCTACTATAAGATTCTCGAGGGCGATCCGTTCAAATAGGGGTTGCCGCTTTTTTCTTACTCTTAATCGTAATCCTAATCTTAATCCCTCAGCTTAAGATTATGCGTGGGCAGCGTTCACGATGAGGGCATTTCCCACGAATCCACAACCGTTCACTTGCCCAGCACAGGCAGGATCAGCCGTGAGGGATGGGCGGCGTCATGGTGGATGGTGATCGTGGCCGTCCTCGTCTCGGAGCTGCTGGTCTCAAGCGCGCCGGTCTGCAGGTTGCGGGCGTAGATGGGGCTCCAACTGGCGGTGAGGCACACGCGGAGGTGGTGTTCCTTCTTGAAAACGGTTCCCGTGCGGAGGTTGTCGAACGAGAGCTTTACCACTTCCCCGCTTGTTAGCAGTTTCCTCTCGACCGTTTGGTCGCGGTAGCTGGCGCGGAGGACTTCTTGGCCTGGGCTCATCAGATTGAACGCGGTGCCTTTTGAGTCAACGTCGAGGAGTTTCACGAAGAGGTCGCAGTCGGGCGCGTCGGAGGAGAGGTAGATCTCGGCCGAGATCGGTCCCGCCACGACAAGATCTTCTTGCATCGGCGCGCCATCGAAGGTGAGGACGTCGGATCTGTTGCTGAGTGCGGAGAGGTCGTAGGCCCCGAAGTTCGTTCCCTTCTCATCCAGATAGACACTCATCGGATCGGCGGTGAAGGAGCTTGTCGATGTGGTTGACGGCTGAGACCAGGCAAGCGTTCCCCAATGCGACTCTGGGGAGAGGGGAACAAGGTAGAGCGGCGTTCGCACCGTGCCGGTGAGTGGCCACGCCGCGCTTCCGCGCCACACGTCGTCGCCCATGAGATACACATTGACGGGACTCCAGGTCAAGACATTGTTTTCAATCCCTTTGACGTGGCGGTCCATCCAGTCAAGAATAACAGCGTCGTAGTCGATGCGGGAATTCGTGGAAAATTTCCGAACACCGGCCTCTGGGGTGGCCGTGCTGGCGACGCCATGCGTCCACGGCCCGATGATGAGCTTCGTCCGCGCATCCTCTTGACCTTGTCGGGCGGCTACGAGCCCTGAGAAGTTCGTGCTTGCTCCCTCGGAGCCGTAGGGTTCGTCATACCATCCCGAAAGATTGAGGACCGCCGCGCCGACCTTGTCGTAGTTCCCGCGTATCTCCCCATAGTCCCAATAGTTGTCGTACGGCTGATGGTCGAGCCACTCATAGTAGAATGCGCAGGTGTCCTTCAGGATGGACATGTCGCTCGTCGGCAGCCAGCATTGAATGGTGTTGGCGCCTAGTTTGTCGTAAAACCTTGACGCCTTCTCGCAGGTGTCCGGTCCGGAGAGTCCTTTTTTCACGCGGATGTCCGGCGACATGCTTTTGTAGGCCCAACTCGACCAGGCGATCTCGAAGACGCCACCAAAGTAGATGAACTGACGCAGGGTCGAGAAGCACATGGCGGGAACCATGGCTTTGAGATGCGGCGGCGACTCGATCGCCGCCAGCCATTGAACTGCGCCAGGGTAGGAAAGCCCGAAGGTGCCGATGTCGCCGGTGGACCATGGCTGCGCCGCGGCCCACTCGATGGTGTCATAGCCATCGCGTCCTTCGCTCTTGTACGGCGAGAATTCCCCGTTGGACGCGTAGCGTCCACGGACATCCTGCACGAGGACATGATAGCCGCGCTTCACGGCGTTGCGGAACGTCCGCTCGTTGTCGACGTCGCCCTCATCCTTACTATAAGGGGTTCTGAAGATGAGCACCGGGTGCGGCGCTTCGTCGGCGGGACTGTAGAGGTTGCCGCGCAGCGTCACGCCGTCGCGCGTCGGCGTCTCGATGGCGTCTGTCTTTTTGAATTCGAATCCGCAGAAGATCGTGGTCCCCTCGGCAAGGGCGTTCTTCACATGGATCGTGGGAACGATGCCCGCCGCGCCTTTGGGCACCGAGAACGTGAGTTCGCTTTCTCCGGTCGTCGGATTCTTGACTTGATTCGAGATGACGCGGCAGGCGAGTGTTATGTCGCGGGAGGGGGTAGTCGGATCTTGGTACTGAAGCCAGAGTTTGGGCTTGGCCGTTCCAAAGTAGTGGCCGGTGAGCGTGACGGTGTCACCTGGCTTTCCCCATGCGGGGTCCGCGCCGTCGACCTTTTCGCCTGGCTTTGTCTCGCATGCGGGTACGAACTTGGGGGCGACCACGTAGAAGCTGTCGCTCGCCAAAACCGCCAACGAGTCGTTTCCGGACTGAACCCAGACGCCGTAGCAACCCGTTTGCAGCTTGATCTTGAACTCGCAGGTGAGGGTCTCAGACGTGACGTTGCTCACCTTGATATTCTTCTTTTTCGACCCATCCAAGACATATACTTTCGGCTTCTTCTCGAAACGGTCGAAACCGACGTCTGACGCCTTGATCTCGAATATCGACCCAAGGGTGACATTGTACTCTGCGCCGGCGACAAGGTTGGATGCGGAACAAAAAACGAAGAGTGGCAAAAGGCTTGAGAGAAAGAGCAGATGTCTCATCTTGGTATCACCTCGTAGATAGTGACGTTCACGACTCAAAAGTTCCGGAGGATGACGGCGGCGGCGCGTTCTTCAACCAGCGGTAGCTGAGCATACGATACAATGCGAGAAGAATGAAAACAGCCGACAGCAATAGCAGGCAGCGGAAGAAAATGTGGTCCACCACCTCCTGAAGGTGTTTGGTGGTGGTCTCAACCCGCCGCTCCACGCAGCCGTCAACCGCGGCCAGGCCGCCCACAGGGTTGGCGGCGTCGGCCAAAAGGCGTTGCAGATCTTGGACAGCGCGATCCAACGCCTCCGCGCTTGCGGTCACGGCTTGGAAGCTGAAGCCCTCTTTGTCTTTTCCGCCCGGAGCTGATTCCGACTCGGATTTTCCGGTAATCTGGCCGTTTTCATCTTTCATCGTCGACGGGATGAACTTCTGGATTTCCTTGGCAGTTGTGGTCACGGCGTTAGCCGCCTTTTCCAAAGCGTCCGCCGCTGCGCGCACATCGGCGACGGTCTTCTGTCCTGCCGTCATGGTCTCTTGGAGGTCGCGGTTGGCTGAGCGCGCAAGTTCAACCATCGCTTGTGTGTCCGCCAGCGTGCGACGCCATTCGGGTTGGGATGCGTTGATGTCGCGGAGGAGTTGCTCAGCTTCCATGCGGAGCTTGGTGGGCATGGCTTCAAAGGCGGTGGTGAACTTCGTCGAGCTGGCCGCCACCTCCTTGACGCTTGCCACAGTGTCGGTGACGGCGGGTGTGCCTTCGATTTCGGTGGCGAGGAGCTTCAACTGCCAGCGTGAGTTCGAGGGGAATTCCTCCACGACATCGCGGAAACGGTCGACGGAGGACGAGATGTCGCGTACGGTCTCAGGAGCTTTTCCAATCCCGTTCAAGGCGTAGAAGGGGGTGAGTGGCACGTCGATGATACGATTCGCCACCGACATGAGTGCCGGATCCTCGGGCGTGCGTTCGGACGGAAAGACGAACTCGCCAGTGATCGGGTATGCCTGCGCATGGGCCCGGACCTCCTTCTGGATGGCGACAAACTCCGCCTCCGGCAGGACCGCGCGGGGAATTCGCTCAAATTCGACGAGAGTGCCTTGGGCCTTCTTCAAGGCCTGTTCCTGTAACGTGCCGAAGAGGATGCGGCCGTCACCAGTTTCCAGATAATTGACGATCTGTTGATTCTGCGTCCATAGGTCGGCCAAGGTCTTCAAAGGAGCCCCCAAGTCCAAGGCGGCTTGGCGTTGGCTGGTCATGCGCACGCGCCATAAGGTCACGGCGCGCCGTTGCGCCTGCGTGCTGGTTTTCTGCTCCAGCTCCATGAAGAACTGCTCAAAGGTGATGTCGGAATTGGAGACGAACTCCCGGATCTTCTTGTCCAGTTGCTCGAGGATTGCGGCGTTCTGGGTGTCGCGCAATTCCGGTGAACGGGGGTTCTGGCCGGACGTGCAGCCCCAGGCCGACAGGATGACGACGAGGATCATCGCCCTGCCGATGCCGGCCATGCGCCGCAGTTCGTTTGACATGTGGTCTGTCATGCTGGTTCTCCACGATCCCGCCGGAGGCGGGTGAGGTTGTTGCCTATTCAGTAAACGCATGCGCGGCATGCGGGAGACGCGCATTAATATGAGTGGTGCGCCCGACGGGAAAGCGTCCACGCCTTCTTGGCGGTGCGCAACAAAGCCGCCCCCTCTCCCCGCAGCTCAGGACTGTTCTGGATGATTTTCGAATATACCGTCTTATGTCTATCCCTTCGCTTCGCGCAACACAAGTCTATTTGACAGATTTTCACATTCGTTCCTTGACCAGCGGTGGGCTTCATCCGTGGTTGTCTATACAGAGGTTGCGTGCCATTTTTGACCACCGAAGGGCGAACGTGTGGCGCAATTTGTCACTTGGCCGAAACTGTCGCCATGATCCACTCCCTCGTAAATCATTGGGAATGAGGCTTGATGAACATACGTGTGTTTCATCATGCGTTTTGGCAGTCGTTATGCTCTATGCAGACGAGGAGGGAGGAAAGAAAAACGTGTTGTAGGAAGAGTGAAAGGGGGTGTTGGGTTATGAGAAAGGAAATGACAACTACCAAGGGTAAACACAGCGAGCATACTGCGACAGCCGAGAATGTCGTGGCGAGGCGCGCCTGGGATCCGACAAATGATTGGCAGCAGCGCGCGAGTGGTTTATTTCAAAACATCTTCACAGGTTTTGACAGCGGTGACGAGTTGTTTCTTCCGTCGCTTGGCGGCATCGGAATCCGTTCTGAAGTGCTTTCTCCACGGTTCGACCTGTCCGAGACCGATGATGCTTTCGAGGTGACAGCCGAGCTGCCGGGTATGGAGGAGAAAGACATCGATGTCTCTGTCGAGAACGGGATACTGACCGTGAAAGGCGAGAAGAAGGAGGAATGCGAGAAGAGGGAAAGGAACTATTATCTCGCCGAGCGCAGGTATGGTAGTTTCCAAAGGACATTCTCGCTTCCAGGACTTGACTGGGAGAAGGCAAAGGCATGCTTCAAGAAAGGTGTGCTGTGCCTGACTCTTCCCAAAACTCCTGAAGCGAAAACACATCGGATGAAAATAGAGGTCAACTCATGACCCAGAGAGAGACCTGCGTTGAGTGAGGGGGGGGGAGACCTCCCCATTTTCATTTATGCGTCTCTCTCCTCAATCGGCCACGCCGCATGCGTATGCTATGGCTTCTCCCCGCCGCTTCCTTCCTGTTTGTCGGTGCTCATTTGTGCCACTTACGAAGAATCTACCTTGTTTTTTTGAATCGCAGTATGATCCTCATGCCTTCGCCTTGCAGGACTTCCAGTTCTCCCTTGAGTTGCTTGGTGGCCAAGATATGGATAAGCTTCACCCCCAGGGTCTTCGCTTTCTTGAAATCGAACCCCTCGGGAAGGCCGACCCCGTCGTCGCAGTAGCCGAACTCCAACTTGTCCGGATCCAGACTGTGGAGCGAAACCGATATTCCACCCGTCCGATTCCCGGGGAATGCGTACTTCAGGGAGTTCGTCATCAGCTCGTTGATGATCAGCCCGCAGGGAATGGCTTCGTCGATCGAGAAAGGAACCTTCTCGATGTCCAGCGACAATTTCACGCGCTCGGCCTGGGCCGAGTGAGAGGACATTATCGACACGGCGAGCTCTTTCACATATTCGTTGATGTCGACCGACGCCAGATCACTCGACTTGTACAGCATTTCATGCACTAGAGCCATGACATGTATCCTGCGCTGGATGTCATGGAGCACCTGCGCGGTTGGGGAGTCTTTGATGGAGGCCGCCTCCAGGGTGATGAGGCTCGAGATCACGTTCATGTTGTTCTTGGTTCGGTGCGACAATTCCCGCAAAAGCGTCTCCTTCTCCTTCAAGGCCGCTTCGATTCTCTGTTCAGCGGCCTTGCGCTCGGTGATGTCGCGGAGGGCCGTGATCCGCACGTGGTGGCTTCCGCTATCGATGGTTTTCCCATGGGTTTCGACACTGATGCGGGTGCCGTTCTTGCGGCACAACTCATGCTCGATATGGCTTTCGCTGTTCGTGCGGATGTTGCTCATCACGCGGGACTGATCCTCGGGCGGCAGGAGGTCGGCCACCTCCTTCCCAAGAAGCTCCACCCGCTCGTAGCCGAGCATATGCGCCAACTGGTCGTTCATATCCATGAGCCGACCGTGTTCGGAAATGGCGATGCCTTCAAACGTGGCGGCCGTCAGCATCCGGAAGTGCCGCTCACTTTCGGCCAGGTCGCGGAAGAGCACATCAAAGGGCCTCTTCAGCCCTGCGACAATGAGGGCGCGGTAGGTCAGGTAGACCGCCACGAACTTTAGCAAGTGGCCGACCATGTTGGATGGGGTCTTGACGTTGACATAGCTGGTGAATGCGATCTCCGAAGCCATCGTCAAGACCAAAGCCGCAGCCACGTAGGCAAAGACCGTCTTGTCCAGGCGGCTGCGGCGCAGCCACAAAAAAACCAGAGACACCAGGAGGATGCCGCTGATCACATACTCGCTGAGGATCTTGAAAGACGTCAGCCCCGCGTCGCCGAGGTGGCAGGCCGGGAAACGCGGCAGCCATGCCCAGGGGTGGAAAATCGAGAGCAGCGCCAGACTGTCGACGAGACCCAGGATGATCATGGCGGTGAGGCACGGCAGTTGCCGTGTCAGCCACAGCGGAGCTAACAGGAGGCACAGCGCCTGTAGGTAACGTGCGGCGATCCATAGCTGAGTAGGCTCGTCAATCGTCATTCCGGGAATGGCACCCATTCCCGGATAGGCCAACGCGTGCGTCAAGTCCAACAGGCAGACGGCCGCATAGGTGAGCGCGACAAACAGCAGAAAGTCATTGCTCATCTGCTGGCGCACGTTCCATGCGATCATGAAGATGGCTATCGCCGCCCCGACACTGAACAGTTCCACAAAGCTGTGGAAGAGCACGTAGTTCCAGCTGCCCAGCACGACCAATCCGCACAGGGTTGCGGCCGGCAGCGCCAGGCGAAAGGCCGCGGAAACCAGATCCACCTTCGAGGATCCTTGGCAAATTGACGGTGGCATGTCCATGACGAAATAATGAGGCCGCTAAGGGACACGGAACTTTCTACTCTACCAGTTTTGGAGGGAGCGCCAGGCCGCCAGTGATAGATAGAAGGAGGGTGCCACCGCATACCAGCGTCGAAAAAGAAAACGTTTGATGCATACACTCATCTCGTTAACGAATGAGACTTATCTCAATAAAGTATCCTGCAAGCTCCTGTTATCAATCTGTTTCATGCCATGCCGGCCGCAGTGAAGCGAATCGACGGAAGCTGGCGTCTCACGCTCTGCCGCAAGGAGGGGGTGGTGGAAATCGGCGCGAAAATGGTGCTGAACTGCACGGGCGACGCCAATGTCGTCAGACTTGCAGGATACGCGGCCGAGCGCAATGAGAACGCCCAGCCTGGCCCGCTGACCTCACGGTGTCAGGCTATGGCGAGGGTGGAAAACGATTGGAGAGACAGGGCGGGTGACCCTGGACATCTCTCCCATGAAACAAACGACCACAAAACCAAAGTGCGCCCACGGGAGCGCGGCGAAGCCGGACGCTCCCCGCGTCATTCCCGGGAGCGGTGGTGTTTCTCTCATGGTTGAACCTTGCCTCGGCGAAGGTGGGCGCGCTGACAATGGATAAGACCTTAACAAGCTTTTACATCCTCTTTACAACTGCTTAACACCTTCTTGTTGACCTGTTGAAGATACATGGGTAGAATTGTCTTAGTGAAGGGCCATGCGGGACGACTGCGAGGACATCCGACTCGCCGCGGTCAACTTGATCTCGCAGGCGGAAATAACGGGAGCGGAAGAGATCCTTGCCAAGGCGCGTGAAGACAAATCGGAGAAGGTCAGAAACGCCGCGTTTGACGGCCTTGACTGCCAAGACGACGCAAGTAAGAGCATCGTTCTGGAGAAGGCGGTGAAATCCCCTTTCAAAGACGTGCGCGAGAATGTCGTCTTCGCCTTGACAACGAACTCGAACCGCAAGGGGGTCGACATCCTCATCGAAGGCATGATGACCGATGACAGCGATTTTAAGGAGGAGATCCAAGACACCCTGGAGTTCCTCCTCAACCGCAAATTCGCGACATCCGACGAAGCCAGAACATGGTGGGACGAGAACAAGGAGCGCTATGACAATGATTTGTTCGAACAAGCCGAAAGCTGAGAAGAAGCCGCGCAGTTATTGGCAGAAGAATCGACGGAGGTGGCGGAGTTATTCGAAAAGTGTTGAGGGGCTGAGAATATGGAAGCATTGGATATGGAAAAGAAAAGGTCTGACATGGCTGGGACGTGGAAAGATCCCGCTGAGCGAGTACGCCCTCGAGTCTTGACTTGCCATCAATTGCCATTATTGTGAAAACACGCTTCCTGCGATGAGGACCCGGGACGCTTCACCCTCAGGCGCTGCGGGCTCCGTGCGCTCCCTCCGAAACTGATAGTATAGAAAGTTCCGCATCCCTAAAGAAGTGAAAGCCAAAGACCTCCAACTGTTTGTAAGCCTTGTCTGCGTCGTCTCGTCCTTGCTGGTGCTATCGTATCTCAGCGTCAGCGGCTTCCGAGACGACCAATACCTTTTGACAAAGGAATTGGAGAGCAGAGTGAATCCCGTCATTGATGGCATTGGGGATCTTATCGAGAAGAAATTCGCCATGGCGTCGCGCGCCTCCATGACCAGAATGTCTTTCATCTGCGACCAGGAGTGCAACCTTGTCTATCCGACCTCTCCCTCGTCGAACCAGAACTTCCTCGCATGGGCGGCAAAGCTCAAGACCGCGCGTCCGCCATCTGACGAGATTTCGAAGTCCTTCGTATATCGCCGCTTGGACGCCGATCACCTTGTCGGCGTCAAGCACTACAAAGGAAACCAACTGCTGTGCGTGGTCATCGAGAAGGAGAAGTTCGTCGAATCGCTCAAGACGGCCCTGGAAAACGAATTCGCCCATCACGAGGACTTCGGCTATCAGATCACCGACTCGGAGGGGGAGTGCCTCCTCGCCTCGGCGGCGCATCCGCTCAGGCAGCCGCAAAAGCTGCTAACCTTGGGCGGCGACCTGCCCAGATGGACCATCGCGGTGGAGGTCGCCGGAGTGGAGGCACTGAAAGCCAACATCGAGAAGCGCAGGTTCTTCAAGATAGCGTCGCTGGTCGTCCTGCTGGCGGTCACGGCATTGAGCCTCTTCTTCATCATCAGGAGCGTCTACCGCGAGCGGGAGCTCTCTTTGATGAAGACTAATTTCGTATCCAGCGTCTCGCACGAGATGCGGCTACCCTTGTCTTCGCTCCGCATGATCGGAGAGATGTTCGCGCTGGGAAAGGTCAGGGATCCGCATACGGCTGACAAGTATCACGCCATCCTCAAAGACGAGACCGAGAGGCTCACACGCCTGATCGACGGGGTGCTGGACTTCTCCCGCATGGAGTCCAAACGCCAGCCCTATCGGCTCCTTGAACAGGACTTGTCTGCGCTGATCAAAGACGCAGTTGGCAGGTTCTCGCGGCTGGCCGAGTCCCGCGGCGCCTCGATCGCCTTGGAGGCCGAGGACGGCCTTCGCGCCGCCATCGACGCCGACGGCATGGCGCAGGTGCTGTTCAACCTGTTGGACAACGCCGTGAAATACTCGTCCGCCACTCCAACGATCAAGGTGAAGGCGTTCACGCGCGGAAGCGAGATTGTCGTCCAGGTGGTTGACAACGGCATCGGGATAAGCGACACGGTCTTGGGCAAGATATTCGATCCGTTCTACCGCGCCGAAAACGAGTCGACTCGGGAAAGGCGTGGGATCGGCATCGGCCTCTCGGTCGTCAAGCATATCGTCGATGCACACCACGGAACGGTCGAGGTGGCAAGCAGGGAGGGTGAAGGCAGCGCATTCTCCGTCGTCATCCCCGCAGCGCATAAAATGTAGCTTTACCCAAGGCGGACGGGCCCGCAAATCGCCACGGCGAACCTGCGGCCCACTTGTGAGGAAAAACAGTACCGAAAACAATGTTGTCTCCAAAATTGTTTTCTCTGCTAATTCCGTCAGCGCACCCGCGACAATTATTTTATCGAACGCACAGGTACCAAACATTTTAGGAAATAGCATAAGGAATGGACGCCATGGCGAAAGTGCTGATCGTGGAGGACGAGCGGAACGTCCTTGACCTCGTCTCGGACTTTCTGACCTCCGAGGGGTATGCGGTCGTATCCGCCATGAACGGCGTCGACGGCAAAGCCGCGGCGGTGGCGCAGAAACCCGACATCATCCTGCTGGACGTCATGCTCCCGAGGAAAAGCGGCTACGACGTCTGCAAGGAGCTCCGCGCCGAGGGGGTCTCGACTCCGATCATCATGCTCACCGCCAAGGGGCAGGAGATCGACAAGGTGCTGGGGCTTGAACTGGGGGCGGACGACTACGTCACCAAACCGTTCGGGCTGATGGAGCTGAACTCACGGGTCAGGGCGCTGCTGCGCCGGGCGGGACGGCACTCATGCCGGGCGGACAAGGAGCGTGACCATTACGAGCTTGACGGCCTCGGCATCGATCTGGCCGGCAACGAGGTCGTGAATGGCGGGCAGAGGCACGAGCTGTCCACCACGGAAGCCAAGCTGCTGCGCTTTTTCATCAACCACGCCGGAGAATGCGTCTCCCGCGAGCAGCTTTTCAGCGCGGTGTGGAAATACGACTCCACGCCGAACACACGCACGCTCGACGTGCATATCTGCAACATCCGCAGGAAGATCGAAGCCGACCCGAAGAACCCCCAGCTACTGCTCACCATCCAGGGCACCGGCTACAAGTTCTGCGCCCCGTCGCCCACCGGATCGCCACGAGCTGAGTAGCACGTTCGTTTCGTGTTATCGAGACCGATGCGCATTCGGAGCGACTGGCGATTCGATGGTAGAGAGGGGCAAAAGATGTGGTACGCCAGTCTCCCTGGTCATTCCCGTCTGCGCTGAATGCTGCCTGACGCTCTTTCCCATATCGCTTTTCAACCGTTGAGTAGGCGAGGTCTTGGGGGTATTATACAGAATGCGCAATAGAAATTTTGGTAGAGCCGACCGCCCCACAGGCGATCAATGGAAGACACTCCGGCGCTTATGGGCCGAGGCGCGGCGCTACCAGTTGTTTTTTATGATCTCCGTCGCGGCGTATCTGTGCATCACGGGACTCAATCTCTACGCCCCGCTTCTCATCAAAGAGATTCTCAAAGTCCTGCGCGTCGGGACGAATCGGGAGGAGATGGCTCTTGAGATAACGCGGTTGAGCATGATACTCCTCGTCGCGTATGTGCTGAGGACGTGCGCGCAGTTCGCCGCTCGGTACTTCAGCCATGTGGGCGGCTGGCGGCTTGTGGCGCATATGCGGACGCTTACGTACGATCATCTGCAGAAGCTGTCGCTTCGTTATTTTCATGAGCGGCAGACTGGCCAACTCCTCTCCCGCACGGTGAACGACAACGCGAACCTGGAAGCCCTCGTGTCGCATGCAATCCCCGACGCGTTGACCAACGTCCTCCTTTTCGTCGGCGTCACCATTATGCTGTTCACGCAAAACTGCACGCTCGCGTTCTACAGCCTTATCCCGCTGCCGCTGCTCTTCCTCCTTGTGTTCCGGTTCAACCTCGTCATACGCCCCGTGCTCCGCGAGGCGCAGGCGAAACTCGGCGATTTGAACGCCGTCGTTCACGAAAATCTTTCCGGCATAAAAGAGGTTCAGATTTTCACCCAAGAAGAACGCGAGAGCCAGCGCGTGCACCGATCGGCGTGGGATTATACGAGCGGCATACTGCAGTCGCTGAAACAAACGGCGTTCTACCACCCGGTCATCGAGTTCTGCGGCACGATCGGATCGCTGGTCGTCATCTGGATGGGAGCGCGCATGGCAATCAACGGCGACCTCGCCGTGGAGGATATTGTGGCGTTCCTCCTCTACCTCGCGATGTTCTACGGCCCCATCACCGCGGTGGGGGGGATCGTCGAAACAATACAAACATCGCTTGCCGGCGCCGAGCGCGTCTTCGAGGTGCTGGACACCGAGCCTGATATCCAAGACAAGCCCCAAGCATATGCGCTTCCCCTCGCGCAGGGCGAGCTGCGGTTCGAGAACGTGACCTTCTCCTATGCGACCGGCGAAACCGTCCTCGAGGACATCAGCTTCAAGGTGAAACGAGGCGAAACGCTCGCGCTCGTCGGCCCCACCGGCGTGGGAAAGACCACCATCGCCAGTCTGATTCCGCGTTTTTATGATCCCACCGCCGGAAGGATACTCATCGACGGTCATGATATCCGCGACGTGACGCTTGAGTCCCTGCGACGGCAGATCAGCATTGTGCTGCAGGATTGCTTTCTCTTCAACGGCACCATCGCTGAGAACATTCAGTATGGCACTCAGGCGGCCATCGACATGAAGACACTTGTCGAGTCCGCGCGTCACGCTCATGCGGATGAGTTCATCGCGCGCTTCCCCGCGGGATATGACACCATCATTGGCGAGCGGGGAGTTAAACTTTCCGGCGGGCAGAAGCAGCGGCTCGCCATCGCTCGGGCGCTTTTGCGAAGAACACCGCTCCTTATCCTCGACGAGGCGACGTCGTCGGTGGATTTGGAGACCGAGTCGCTCATCCAAGACGCCCTCTCCGAACTCATACGCGATAGAACCACCATTATCATCGCGCATCGATTGTCGACCGTGCGGCAGGCCGATCAGATACTGGTGTTAGGGGACAAGGGCATCGCCGAGTTTGGAAAACACGAGGAACTTATGGAGCGCGACGGATTGTACGCAAAACTTTCGCGGATACAGTTCCGACACGGCCTCGGCGGTAAATAAAAGGGGGGCCTATAGACACGTGCGAATTTTGTCGGTATGGAGTAGGGGGGCTTCACGGCCAACCTCTTGGTGCTGACCACCGGTGCACCGTGAACCTCAGCTTCCCGTCCTATGCGACCAGTTCCATTGCCATGGAACTCTTGAAAAACGAGCCGTCTAAATGAACGTTAACCCATCACCGAGAACTAGTGACTGGCGAGTAAAATCGTAACAAGCTTATTTATAGCATGATAATACTGGTGGGCCCGGAGGGGATCGAACCCCCGACCAAGTGATTATGAGTCACCTGCTCTAACCCCTGAGCTACAGGCCCGTTTGAGGAGGGGCAATATACTCCCGCCCTCTTCCCTCCGCAACCGCCGAAGCGGCAGGATGCCAGTTCTATAGGGCGAGGGCGTCTTGATGCGGGCTTCGCAAGAGGGTAAGATATGAGACGGTGGAAGGCGGACGAATGATTTCCCTGTGTCGCCTCAATGTGGGAGGCCGTCCCCACGGGCGATCTACAGAAGGTCGCCACTGAGGACAGTGCCTCCCACCTTGTCCTGAACCCTGAGTACCCCCATGCCTCTACCTATTGAACAATCGCTGCCGGAACTGCGGCGGTCGTTGACAAACCGCACCCGGGTGGTGTTGCGGGCCCCGCCAGGAACAGGCAAGACGACGCTCGCGCCGCCGTCGCTGCTTGATGAGCTTTGGCTTGCGGGAAGGAAGATTCTGATGCTTGAACCGCGGCGACTGGCCGCCCGATCGGCCGCACGGAGGATCGCGCAGAACACCGGCACGGAGCTCGGGAAACTCGCAGGCTACCGCACTCGAACCGACACCGTCGTCGGCCCATCGACGCGGATCGAGGTCGTGACCGAGGGAATCCTCACGCGGATGCTGCAGAGCGATCCCGGGCTCGAGGAGGTCGGTCTTCTCATCTTCGACGAATTCCACGAGCGGAGCATCCACGCCGACCTCGGCCTCGCGCTCGCTCTCGACGTTCAGGCGAACCTCCGCGACGATCTGCGGCTGCTGCTGATGTCGGCGACGATCGACGAGGCTGCCATCGCCGCGTTTCTCGGCGATGCGAAGATCGTCACATGCGAAAGCCGGATGCATCCCGTCCAGGTGACGTATCAACGCCGTTTTGGCGACGAACGCGTCGAGATTGTGATGCCGCGGATCGTGCGGCAGGCCGTCGCCGAGGAGCGCGGCAGCGTTCTCGCATTCCTCCCCGGGGTCCGCGAGATTCTGGCGGTGGAGCGCGCCCTGCGTCAGTTTCCGGAGTTTGAGGACGTCATCATTGCACCGTTGTATGGCGATCTCGACAAGAGGGCGCAGGACGCGGCGATCCTGCCCGCGCCAGACGGGCGTCGTAAAATCGTATTGGCTACTTCCATCGCCGAATCGAGCCTGACTATCGAAGGGATTAGAATCGTGGTGGATTCCGGACTGGCGCGCAAGCCGCGATTCAATCCGAGGACCGGCCTTGAGCGCTTGGAAACGGTGAGAATCAGCAAGGCGTCAGCCGAGCAAAGGAAGGGGCGAGCGGGACGGTTGGAGCCGGGCGTCTGCCTGCGGCTTTGGTCGGAGGAGGATCACAGATCGCTTGCGGAGAAGGACTTGCCGGAGATCCTCGAGACGGATCTTGCGCCTCTCGCTCTTGAGCTCGCCAAATGGGGGGTGACCGATCCCGGGGCGTTGCGATGGCTCGATCCGCCGCCGAAATCGAAATTTGAGCAGGGACGGGACGTGCTGCGGATGCTTGATGCCGTCGAGGCGTCAGGCGGAATCACGGAGAAAGGAACGGCGATGCTCGGCCTTGGTGTCCATCCCCGTCTCGCCAGCATGTTGATCGAGAGTCGGCGTCATGGCTGGACGGATCTTGCCGGGGAGGTGGCGGCGCTGCTGGGTGAGCGCGATCTTGTGAAGTTCGACGCGCCAGAGCGGGACGTGGAGCTTCGTATCCGCGTCGAGATTCTGCGGCATGGCGCGGAGCAGGGGGGGGCGTGGAGCGCGCGTCGCTTTGACCGGGAGGGCAGGAAGCGGGTGATGGATGAGGCAGGGCGTTTGGCGCGCCGCGTCGGTGGAGTTCCCTCACGGCGGACGCCGGTCGACAAGACGGGGCTGCTGCTTGCCTTCGCCTTCCCCGACCGCGTCGCTTTGCAGCGCAATGGTACCGAGCGCGCCTATCTGATGGCCAACGGTAGAGGGGCGTGTTTCCTCCGCCCGGAGCCGCTTGCGAACGAGGAGACGCTCGTGGTGGCGGAGGTCGACGACAAGGATCGCGACGCGCGGATTTTTCTGGCGGCCCCCGTGTCGTTTAAGGAACTTGAGGCGAATTTCGCCAGCCACTTCGCAACCGTCGAGGCGCTCGAATGGAATGACCGCGACGGAGTCGTCACCGCCGTCAAGAGACGGATGTTCGGCCAAATCATCCTTTCCGAGTCGGCGCTGTCGAAGCCGAATCCGGACAAGGTTGTCAGGCTGCTTGCGGATGTCATACGGCGCAAGGGGCTTGCCGTCCTTCCCTGGACTCCCGACGCGGAGAATCTCAGGGCGAGGGTGGGGTTTCTGAAACGGCGCGGCGTCGAGGACGGCTGGCCGGACATGTCCGACGAAGCCCTGCTCGCATCGCTGGAGAAATGGCTTGGCGCGCAGCTCAAAGGGATTCGCCGCTTCGAGGACTTCGCCCGCCTTAGGCTGGGCGAGGCTCTCGCGGAACTGCTGGATTGGAGCCAGAAGGAACAACTCTCGCGGCGCGCCCCTGACCGTTTCAAGCTGCCCACGGGGACAGGGGTCCGCCTCGACTATACCGAGGGTGATGCGCCAACGTTATCGGCGCGGGTGCAGGAATTGTTCGGAACCCGATCGCATCCGACGGTGTTCGATGGCAAAGTCCCTGTGGTCGTGAAGCTTCTGTCGCCGTCCATGAGGCCCGTCCAGACGACGGCTAATCTTCCCGGATTTTGGTCAAGCTCGTATGTCCTTGTCAAGAAGGATCTTAAGGGGCGCTATCCAAAGCACTCCTGGCCCGATGACCCCTTGAACGCCGAGCCGACAAGGAGGGTGAGGAGGACGTGAGTGAGTAAATTCGAAATCCGAAACTCGAAATCCGAACCACATCTCGAATGACTGAAATGAAGCAGTACACTATCTTTCGAGTTTCGTGCTTCGGTTTTCGGGTTTTCCTTATTACGGGTGGTGGATGGAGTGTGGACGCACAATCCGGATAGAAGGTAAGCACATCCTTCCCCAAGCGTGGCGGATGCTTGCCGTGTTTCTTTTTTGCGTTTCGTCGGTCATCGCCGCGGAAGAGCCAACGCCACGACGCGCGGAGCCTTCCTCCGGGGTGGCGGCCGACTCGGGAGGGCATCCGTCGGCATCGGCCAAACCTTTGTACACTATGCGGTTTTCGATGCGGGACATGAGCGTTGAGTGCTACGCCGTTCGATCATTGTGGAAGGTGGTCGACATGGCGATCTCCCAGGCGGTCGGCGACGGGGAGTTGCGGCAGAATGTGACGGTTGAGCCGGCGGCGGGCAAGAAGGACATCTTCAACTTCCGCGTGAGCCAGGGAGCCGATGGCATGCGGCTGACGCTTGCGAAGGACACGGCGAGATGGCTGGTCGACGAGACGCCTCGAAGGAATTTGATCGAGCTTGTGCTTTTGTTGAAGGCGGGCGCGTCGCCTGAGACGAAGTTTCCGGGGAATGCCCAGTGGCTGGTCGACGCTCTTGATCGGAGGATCGGCCGTCTGCTCGACAAAGATCGACCAGTGCCGATTGGTGGTTCATTCCTTGGTGTTCATGCGATCCTCTCGGCGGGCGGCAGAGTCAGCGTCGACGAGGTCATGGGCATCATGTGTCAGCCGGAGGATGGGCCGCTTCAGCGTTTGCATGCGGAAAAGGCCGAGATCCTGCTCGAGACGGTGGCTGGTCATCGGAACGGGGCGAAGGCGTTGCTCGAGTATCTGAAGGCTCTTGTGGCGGGGGCTGACCGTCAGGACGCCATGGAGAGGCTCTGCGGCGTGCTTTTTGCCGAACAGGAGGCGAACGTCCCGCGCCCTGTCAAGGCGGCCGTCGAGGCGGACATGAAAGACGGCACGGCGGGGATCCCGCCTCTTCCCTCATCCGAGCGTCTTACTGCCATCTTCGAGACAAACGCCTGGCGGTTGGCGGTCAACAGTTACTGCCCGCTTCCCCCCGCAATGGCGAAAAAAGAGCTGGGCGAGGTCATGGCGGAAAAGATCAGATTCGCGCTGAAAGAACCCGACGAAAAAGACGGCAAGGAAAAAGAAGACAAGGAGAAGCCCGAGAAGCCGGTTAGGTTCGAGGAATGCGTCATCGAGGAGCTTGGCGAGAAATGGGTGACGATGAAGAGGCCTGTCGACGCCGCGTTGGATGCCAGAACAAGAATTCTCAACCTATATGGACGAATGCCGTATTACCTTCAGCAACCCGTGGAGGAGGTGTACAATGCCGTTTGCGCGCTTCAGGAGAACGGGAATGCGAAACGGTTCAAACGCGACCTGAGCGAGGCCCGACGCAAGTTCGATGCGGCCGCGGTGACGCAACAGGCGGTTGACGACTATCTTCGGGAACAGGAGCGGAAGCATGTCCCGCCCTGCATGCTGTATCAACCACGCTTCGAGGCCTTGGAGGAGTTGCGGAAGTCGAAGCTCTTCGCCTGGCCGACTATTGAGGAGTATCTCGACAAAGAGGCGAAGGAATAGAAATTCGAAGTACGAATATCGAAATACGAAGTCTCAAATGGGCGTATTAAACAACACAACACACGTCTTCCGATGTTTCGGACTTCGTGCTTCGATTTTCGGATTTTAGCTCATGGCTCCGTTTTGGGGAATTCGGTGGCGGGGACGTCGAGCAGCGCGGCGATTCTTTTCGGGATCTCGGTGTTGTCGATGACGCCGCTGAAGGCTTCGGCGCCTGGTCCGTAGGAGTAGACGGGGATGGGGGTCGCCGTATGTTGTTTGTGCGCCCATGAGAGGTAGGGACTTTTGCCGTCTATGTTGCCGCCTAGCACCATGAGTCCGCCGGTCTCGTGGTCGGCGGTCACGACGACCAGCGTTTGCTTGTCCGCGGCGGCGAATTCGAGCGCCGCCTTGACCGCCATGTCGAAGAGGAGGGTCTGATACAGGACGATGTCGGCGTTGTTCTCGTGGCCTCCCTTGTCGACGAAGGCGCCTTCGACCATGAGGAAGAAGCGTTTGTCGGTAGCTGAAAGCAGCGAGATGGCTTTCCGGGTTTGTTTCTCGAGCGGCACCTCGGGCATCGCCAGATAGCCGGGGAACTTGAACGCACCGATGAGCTTTGCGCCTTTTGCGGCGTCGAGGGCCTTGGGATCCTTGACGATCTCGTAGCCTTTTGCTTTGGCTTCGTCAAGCAGGTTCCGTCCATCCTTGCGCATGCCACCTCCCCCCTCGGGGAGCCACGGTTCGAAGCCGCTGCCGATGATCACGTCGATTCCGCTCTGTGTCTGCTGCGCGGCGATCTCGGGCATTTCGGCGCGTTGCGCGGCGTGAGAGGAGAAAACCGCCGGAGTGGCGTCTGATATTTTCTCGCTGACGATGCCGGTGGCGAAGCCGAGAGGGCGGAGCGCTTCGACGATCGTCCGCGCCTTTTTCCCGTCGGGCAGGGTGCTGATCATGCGGTTGTTCGTCTTCTGCCCCGTGGCGAGCGAGGTGCCGGAGGCGGCCGAGTCCGGTGTGAGATTGTCGCATGAGGCGTTGCGGGCGAGGCCGGTGAACGGCATTTTCTCAAAATGGAGCCGGCCCGCGGAGCCACCCGTTTTGACTGAGGTGAAGTAGGCCTCGCCCAGTCCCATGCCGTCGCCAATGAGAAGTATCACGTTCCGCGGCTTGCCGCCTGCTGGCGACGCGGGAAGTCCCTCGGCTCCGGTCGGGACGTAGAACGACAGATCAAGCTTTTTGGGAGCCTCGCCGCCCGGCTGCTGCTCCTCTGCTCGAACGGTCGCAAAGAAACAGCAGGCAAACGCCGCCAGCACGACAATGCGTATTTTCATCAAGACTCGCCTCCTCTTTGGTGTCTGACAATAGGGAATGGATACAATAGGCGCATGCATTGCGTTGCGCCAGACAACTCCCACAAAACGATGTGCCCCTGTTCGCGGGATCGGCATCTCGCCGCTTCATGGCGAAATGTGACACATATTTTTTGACAACCACGTCAACGACCACTATACGTAGTATTTTATTTCCTAACATGTTCTATGCCCGTCGCGTTGTTGGGAAAAGCTGCCGCGGGAGCGACGACGGAAATAAAATGAGGAAACAATTTTGGCGTCAAAATAGTGTTCGGTACTGTTTTGTTTTCATATTTTGAGTCGCGGGTTTGCCCCGCCTTAACTGCGTGCAGGGATAGACTATGGTTCCTCGATATATACACCTCGCGCGACGTGCCGCACGGGGGAGTTTGATCGCTTTCTGGGGCGTTCTCCTCGCCGGGTGCTACTCGTACAAGTCGCCGTCGGAGATCACGGAGGGCGATCAGCTTACCGCCAAGACCCGCGTGGAGCATCGGGGGCTACCCGTTGATCTGCGTCAACTTGATCTGGAGACGGCGGTCGATATCGCGTTGGCCAACAACCCGACCTACGCCGCGGCGCAGCATTCGATGGCGGCGGCTTATGCGCGATTCTATCAAAGCCTTTCGGCGTTCTCCCCCACGGTGTCGGGCAACCTCAGCAGCACGCAGTATCAGTACTATGCGCCGCTGGGCGGGGACAGCCCCTGGGCTCCCACGTATGGAGCCGTCCTCACCGGCCAATGGGTCGTGTTCAACGGCTTCATGGACACGATGAACGCGATGGCCGCCCGCTCCAGCGCGAAGCAGTCGGCGTCGCTCAACCGTGACGCCCGCAGATTGTTGATGCAATCGGTGATCCTCACCTACAACCAGGTGCTGTTGAGCATATCCCAGATGCGGATCGCGGAGGCGAACGAGACCTTTCAGCAGCAGATGGTCGACGACACGCAGTTGAAGTTTGACGCCGGGGCCTCGCCGCTCAGCGACCTGCTCAACTTCAAGATACTCAAAAACAACGCGGCGAATGGCGTCATTATCGCGCGGCTGGGCTATGACACCAACAGGATCGTGCTCGCCTCCTTGATGGGAATGACAGCCGGCGAAATCCCCCCCGCCACGAAATTTCCTGACATCGATACCGAGAAGGCGACGGAGCTTTCCCTGAGCGTCGAGTTCTACCTCGACATGGCCCTCGCCCAGAGACCCGTTTTGCGGTCTCTCGGGGAGGCTCTCTCGGCGTCGGAGTCGTATCTTTACGTGACTTGGGGGAGCTTCTTGCCCAATGTGGTGCTCGGCATGAACTACGGGTTCAGCCGGACCGACCAGCTTGAGAACTATCCCGTGGGCAGCGCCAGACCCCGTTCCCAGGATCTCCTCTACAACTACGGCATGAACGTGAATTGGCTGCTGTTCGACGGCGGCGCGCGTTGGGCGCAGGTGCGGCAGGCGCAGGCCAACCTGGCGATCTCGCAGGAGCAGTTGACCGACAAGTGGATCACCGTGGTGACCGAAGTGCGGGAGGCCCATGTGGAGTTCGCCGCCAACATCGCCGACGCCAAGATCCTGGGCGATACGCTGGTGATGACAAAGAAGCAGCGGGATTTGGTGAGGAGCGAGTATGATGCGGGCAACACGTCGGTCGTCCGCGTGAACGAGGTGCAGAGGGATTTGATCAACGCCCAACTGCGCTTTGCCACGGCATTGATCAACATCGAGAATTCCAAGGCGAAGCTCGACACCGCCGTCGCCTCGCGCTAGTCATTTCCGTATTCGTGTTTCATCGCGCGTGCTGTTGGGATGGTTAGTGTCGCAGACAACCTCATGTCCACAGGTATAGATACGGAAATGACTATGGCGGAAGCCAAGAAGGGGTGTCGGAG